>DATLFV010000067.1:0-32265 GCA_035540875.1 Sphingomicrobium sp.
TTCAGGAGCCTCGACCAGCTGTTCGCGACCTGAATCCGTACTTCCCCGCAGCCCTCTTCCGGTTTTCAGGTCGACTGCTAAGCTTCCCCTAAAGCGGCGTCGCGTGTTGATGCTTGGCGGGGCGGGGGCACCATGTTCAGACTTCTGGCGGCGGTGGCCGCATTCTCGACGGCGGCAATGGCCTGCGGCCACGCCCCCGCGTCGGCGGCGCAGCACGGCAGCCCGGCCCGGAGCAGTGGCGAGCAGATTGTCGAGGCTTATCTGAAGCAATTGTACGGCGGCGACTATGCGGCGGCGCTGAACAGTTCGACTCGCCTGATGGCAATGGCAAACAATGCTGAGGGTCGATCCCTGGCCCAGGCCATGCGCGCGGCTGCGCTTCTCGGCCTGAAGCGCAAGGCGGAGGCGACAAGGGCCTTCGCGGAGGCAGATCGCCTCAGCTCCCAGGCTCCGGCGGCGACGATCCTGCAGTTCGATGCCGCGCTGCTCACCGACGATCCGGACATGGCGGCGGCCGCACTGGACCGGATGATCGCGCGATTTCCGGACAAGGTCCGCGAGCTGCAGCTCGACGCGGTCTTCTGGGTGCTGCGTTCGGAGAACAAGGCGGAAACCACACGCAATGAGGATCGCCGGATCGCGCTTGCGCGGCTTGGCTTCGGCGGTGAAGCCTCGGGCGATTACACGGCGCGGGACGCGATCGGCATTTTGTTGAAGCGCGGCGACGTCAGTGGCGCCGGAGAATTGCTGCGCCACATCGATGAGCCGCAAGTCGTCGAGGATATGCTGATCCAGCGGCGCTTCGCGCCGCTCTGGCCGATGCTGGAGCAGCATGCCGGTCCGAGGCTCGAGAAAGTGCGCGCCTCCGTGGTTCGCGTCGCGGAGCGCGAATATCCCGAGGCGCCCGACAACCCCCAGAAGCTCCAGCTGCTCGCCAACGCGCTCCGGCATGCGGGCCGCCACTCGGAGGCGATTGCCCTTGCCTCCAAGCTTCCTGGCGACCGCGAAGCCATGAGTGGTGCGGACGAGGAGATGGGGTGGGCGGTGAACAACGTTGCGTTGGCTCTCCACGAGGCTGGCCGCCGCCGGGAGGCCGACCAGCTCTTCGCGCGTCTCAATGACGCGCCCATGGCGCAGGGGCGTGGCCGCTGGCGCGTCAGCATGATCATCAACCGGCTCGAGCTGCTTGTGAGCGACGGCGAGTTTGCGCAGGCCTTCAAGCTTCTGGGTGCGGCCGAGAAATCCGCCGCCGACGACGGCAGCCCCTACGCACGGCAGCTGGTGCGGCGGCTAGGTTACTGCACTCTGACCGGGCTGGGCCGGAAGGAGGAGGCGGCAAAGCTCTTTGCCGACATGCTGAAGCATGCCCAGGACGCCTATCACGCGACGGTGGACGGGCTTCTCTGCGCCGGCGACATAGAGCGGGCGGAGGAACTGACCCTCACCGCCATCGAGGACGAACAGTTCCAGAAGCAGCTGATCCGGGCGCTGCAGCCGCAGCCTCTGACCTCGGACGACCCGTCGATGTGGGCAGCACGCTGGCGTGAACTGCGCCAACGCCCCAGGGTCGCGGCAGCCTATGCGCGCCTCGGTCGCGACATGCCTGCGGCCTTGGTGGTCCCGTCGTCGCGGGCAGGTCGCGGGGAGTAGGCAAGCCGGCCCGCGTCATTCGCGGTCGCGTCGCCGGCAGTTCTCCGCTCAACCGAGCCTTGCAAAAGTGACGCTTACTTATTGCCGGTCGAGCCGCGGCTCTTGGAGCTGCCGCCGCCGCCGCTTCCGCCCTTGCCGCCGCCGCCGCGGCCGCCCTGCGCTCCGTCCTCGCCGCCCTTCTTGGCGACTCCGCCGCTGTTCCCGCCTGCCGATTTCTGGGCCATGCTCCTGTCTCCTTCGCCTAGCCAACCCGCCGTGGCGCAAGCGGGTTCCGGCGGGCTCGGCGCGCTTTTCGCTGTCCTACAGGCAGCCGCCCGATCTATCCTCCCGCCATGGCGCCGCTGCTCTCGTCGACGCTTCGCCGACCCTCGTGTCGCCTGGTCCGGGGCTTAAGGTCGCAATTATGGTCGCGTTCTACGGGACAATAGGGACCATAAGCTTCAGTTCCCCTCTTGTTCCTGTAGAACGAAACATGTACATACCACCATCCAACAGGCGGGGCTCGGCCGCCATTGACGAGAGGGCAACGGACATGGCAGCGCAGCTCAAGGTGATCTCCGCGGGGTTGGAAACGGGCAAGATGGACAGGGAAAAGGCGCTCGAGGCGGCGCTCGCGCAGATCGATCGCGCGTTCGGCAAGGGCTCGGCGATGAAGCTGGGCAGCCGCGAGAAGATGGAGGTGGAGACGGTCTCGACCGGCTCGCTCGGCCTCGACATCGCGCTTGGCGTCGGCGGCCTGCCGCGCGGCCGGGTGATCGAGATTTACGGCCCTGAAAGCTCGGGCAAGACGACGCTTGCGCTGCACGCCATTGCCGAGGCTCAGAAGACCGGCGGCACCGCCGCCTTCGTCGACGCCGAGCATGCGCTCGATCCCGTCTATGCCAGGAAGCTCGGGGTCAACATCGACGAGTTGATCGTCTCGCAGCCCGACACGGGCGAGCAGGCGCTCGAGATCGTCGACACTTTGGTGCGCTCCAATGCGATCGACGTGCTGGTGATCGATTCGGTCGCGGCCCTGGTGCCGCGCGCCGAGATCGAGGGCGAGATGGGCGACAGCCACGTCGGCCTCCAGGCGCGGCTGATGAGCCAGGCGCTGCGCAAGCTGACCGGCTCGATCAGCCGCTCGCGCTGCACCGTCATCTTCATCAACCAGGTGCGGATGAAGATCGGCGTGATGTACGGCAATCCCGAGACCACGACCGGCGGCAACGCGCTGAAGTTCTACGCCTCGGTGCGCCTCGACATCCGCCGCACCGGGCAGATCAAGGATCGGGACGACATCGTCGGCAACGCCACCCGGGTGAAGGTGGTCAAGAACAAGGTCGCGCCGCCGTTCAAGCAGGTCGAGTTCGACATCATGTACGGCGAGGGCGTCAGCAAGGTCGGGGAGATTCTCGATCTCGGCGTCAAGGCCGGCCTGGTCGAGAAGTCGGGCGCCTGGTTCAGCTACGACAGCCAGCGCATCGGCCAGGGCCGCGAGAACGCCAAGGTCTTCCTCAAGGAGAACCCGGCCATCGCGCAGCGCATCGAGAACGCGATCCGCGGCCGCACCGAAGAGGTCGGCGAAGCTTTGATGGTCGGGCCCGGCGACGAGCAGGACACCGCCGCCCAGTAGGAGAGGCGAGGGGGGCGGGCGCCGCGGCTGCGCGGCGCCCGCCGCCTCACGCGTTCCGGCGCGCCTCGACGCCGGCGAAGAGGCGCTTCGGCTCGGTCAGGAGCACCAGCACGAAGGCCGCCGCGGCGCAGGCTGCGGTGCCGACCAGGAACGGTGCCGCCGTTCCGTCGAAGGCGCGGCCGATCATGAAGCCGATCAGCGCGCCGCCGACGCTGCCGACCACTCCCTGCACCGAGGAGGCGGTGCCGGCGATCGGCCCCATATGCTCCATCGCCAGCGTGCCGAGGTTGGCGGAGGTGAAGGCGAAGCAGGCCATGGTCAGGCCCTGGAGCAGGACGAAGGTGGTGAGCGTCGCGAAGCCGGCGAGCGCGACGCCGGCATGGATCGCGCTGACCAGGGCGAAGGCGGCTGCGCCGGTGTGGCCAACCCGGCGCAGCCCGAAGCGGCCGACCACCTTCGAATTGGCCCATGACGCCACGGCCATCGGCGCCGCGACCGCCCCGAACACCCAGCCGATCGCGCCTGGGTAGTCGAACACGTCGAACACGATCTGCTGGACGGTGGCGATGTAGGCGACGAGCGCACCGAAGCTGGCCGTCAGCGCCAGCGTGTAGCCGCGCGACTGCGGCTCGCGGATGGCCTCCCACGCTGCAACGCCGATATCCCGCCAGTTCAGCGCCCGGCGATACTCTTCGTGCAACGTCTCGGGCAGCCGCACCATGCTCCAGGCGAGCATCGCCAGGCCGTAGACGCCAAGCACGATGAAGATCGCCCGCCACGGCGCGAACAGCAGGATCGCCTGGCCGACGCTCGGCGCCAGCACCGGCACCAGCATGAAGGTCATGAACACCAGGCTCATCACCCGCGCCATGGCCTCTGCCTCGAACAGATCGCGGACCATCGCCACCACCAGCACGCGGGTCACGGCCGCCGAGGCGCCCATCGCGACCCGGCTGGCAACCAGCAGCGCGAAGCTGCCGGCGATCCCGCACAGCAAGGCAAAGGCGGTGTAGAGCGCGACGCCGGCGGCCAGCACGGGCTTGCGGCCGAAGCGGTCGGCCAACGGCCCCCAGATCAGCTGGGTCGAGCCGAAGCCCAGCATGTAGGCGACGACCACCAGCTGGCGGTCGTTCTCGGTCTCGACTCCAAGCTCCTGACCGATTGCCGGCAGCGCCGGGATCATCGCGTCGATGGCGAAGGCGTTGAGCGCCATCAGCCCGGCCAGCATCGCCGTCATCTCGCGCGCTCCAGGCCGCTGCCTGGCGCCCGGGGGGTGATGCACATCGAATGGCATGGAGCGGCGCTGCTGGCGCAGGCGCGCCGGCTATGCAAGGGGCGGGAGGCGATGGGTGACAGCAACAGCATGCCACGAGTGCGCCTGATCGGCCTTCCGACCGACAGCCATTCCTCGTTCCTGCGCGGCGCGGCCACGGCGCCCCCAGTCATTCGGGCTGCGCTCGCCTCCGACCACGGCAACATGGCGGCTGAATGCGGTCTCGAGATCGGCGTCGACATTGGGCTCGAGGACGCCGGCGACCTGCCGCTCGACGAGAGTCACGCGGACATCGCCCGCATCAGCGGGGCCGCCGAGCAGGCGGCGAGGGACGCCGTCGTGCCGCTGTTCCTCGGCGGCGACCACATGGTGAGCTTCCCCATCGTTGCCGGGCTGGCTGCGGTGCACGGGCCGCTCGACATCCTCCACTTCGACGCCCACCCCGACCTCTACGACGATTTCGAGGGCGACCCGCACAGTCACGCCTCGCCGTTCGCGCGGATCATGGAGGCCGGCCATGCCCGCCGGCTGGTGCAGGTCGGTATCCGTACCCTCAACCGCCACTGCCGCGAACAGGCCGCTCGCTTCGGCGTCGAGGTGGTCGAGATGCGCCACTTCCGCGCCGATGCCGTGCCGATCCCCGAAGGGCCGCTCTACATCAGCATCGATCTCGACGGGCTCGACCCTGCCTGCGCGCCGGGCGTGTCGCACCATGAGCCCGGCGGCCTCACCACCCGCGACCTGCTGTCGGTGCTGCAGCGGGTGACCGGCCCCGTCGTCGGCGCCGACATCGTCGAATATAATCCTGATCGGGACATCAACGGCATGACCGCAACCTTGGCCGCCAAGCTCGTCAAGGAAGTCGCGGCGCTGGCTGGAAAGGGAGACAGGTGACGCTCGATCTTACCCGCCGGACCCTGCTCGGCGGCCTGGCCGCGAGCGCTGCCGTGCCGCTCGCGGGGGCCGTGGCGCAGCCTGCGCCAGCCGCCCCGCCGCCGACCACGCGCGCCGAACGCCTGCAGCGCCTGGCGAGGGCACGGGCATTGATGCAGCGGCACGACATCGGCGCGGTGCTGATCGAGCCAGGCGCCAGCCTCGACTATTTCACCGGCGTGCGCTGGTCCCGGTCCGAACGCCTGACGGCGGCAGTGATCCCGGCGACCGGCGAGCCGATCGTCGTCACCCCCTTCTTCGAAAAGCCGTCGGTCGAGGAGAGTCTCGGCGTGCCCGCCGAGGTCCGGGTCTGGCAGGAGCATGAGGAGCCGCTGAAGCTGGTCGCCGACTTCCTGCGCGAGCGTGGCCTCGTCCGGCAGCCGGTCGGCTTCGAGGAGACCAACCGCTACTTCATCCTCGACCGCCTGCGCGAGCAGTTGCCCGCCGTGGCGGTGGTCGGCGCCAATCCGGTCGTGCGGGCGCTGCGCATGATCAAGACACCGGCCGAGCTGGCGCTGATGCAGCATGCGGCGGACATCACCGCGGCCGCACACCGCCAGACTGGCGAGGAAGTGCGCGCCGGAATGACCAACCTCGACGTGGGCGCTTTGTTCAAGCGCAACGTCGCCGCGCTTGGCGGCGCCAATCCGTGGGCACTGGTGCTGGTCGATGCGGCCGCAGCACTGCCGCATGGCACCGGCCGTCCGCAGCAGGTTCGCCGCGGCAGCATCGTGCTGATGGACTGCGGCTGCTCGGTCCACGGCTACCAGTCCGACATCAGCCGCACCTTCGTGTTCGGCGCCAGGCCAACCGCGGAGCAGCGCAAGGTGTGGACGCAGATGCGCCGCGGCCAGGATATCGCCATGGCCGCCGCCAGGGTCGGAACGCCCGCCGGCGCGGTCGACGATGCAGTGCGCCGCGCCTACGAAAGCTGGGGCTACGGCCCCGACTACAAGCTGCCCGGTTTGTCGCACCGCACGGGGCACGGCATCGGCATGGAAGGCCATGAGCCGATCAACCTGGTGCGCGGCGAGACCACTCCGCTGGCTCCGGGCATGTGCTTCTCCAACGAGCCGGGCATCTACCTGCCCGGCAAGTTCGGAGTCCGCCTCGAGGACTGCTTCCACATGACGGCCGCGGGACCGCAATGGTTCACCGTGCCGCCGCCCAGCATTGATCAGCCGTTCGCCTGATGCTTGACAATCGCAGCGCGTCCGCGAACCGCTTTGGCCAGTGAAACAAGGGGATTGTCGATGAACGAGGAAGAGCGCGCGCGGAAAGGCCTTGCCCTGCAGTGGCAGATGCTGATCGGCTTTCTCGTCGGGCTGGTGGCCGGGCTTATCGTCTATTCGACCCAGCGCGATGCCGCCTGGGTCGATTTCGTCACCACTTATGTGACCCAGCCGATCGGGCAGATCTTCCTGCGCCTCCTGTTCATGCTGGTGATCCCGCTCCTGTTCTCGGCACTGGTCGTCGGCATCTCGGAGATGGGGGAAGTGCGCGCCCTGAAGCGCGTCGGCGTGCGGACGCTCGTCTACACGGTCCTGGTTTCCACGATCGCCGTCATCGTCAGTCTGGTGGTGGTCAACCTGCTTCAGCCGGGCGCAGGCGTGGACCGGGAGGCTGCGGCCGCGATGCTCTCCGCTCAGGAAGGGCGGGCCGGTGAGATTGTTCAGGGCAGCCGCGAGCAGCCGACCGGGATCGACGCGTTCGTCAGCATCATTCCCAACAATCTGGTCGAGGCGCTCGGAAGCAACAGCGCGATCCTGTCGGTGATGTTCTTCGCCCTTTTCTTCGGGATCGGCCTGCTGCTCACCGACACCGAAAATTCGCGCGCGTTGAAGCGCGGCTTCGAGGGGCTGTTCGACGTCACCATGCGGCTGATCATGATCGTCATCCGCCTGGCACCGATCGCCGTCGCCTGCTTCATGTTCAACCTCGCCGCCTTGTTCGGATGGGACCTGCTGATCCGCCTGTCGGCCTATGTCGGCGTCGTGGTGCTCGCGCTGGCCATTCAGATGTTCATCGTCTTCCCCGTCCTGCTCACGACGCTCGGCCGCAAGAACCCGATCGCCTTCTTTCGCGAGACCCAGGAGGCGAGCCTGATGGCTTTCTCGACGGCCTCGTCGAACGCGACCCTGCCGACGGCGCTGCGCGTTGCCGAGCAGGGCCTGAAGCTGCCGCGCCGGGTGTCCCGCTTCGTCCTCACCATCGGTGCGACCGCCAACCAGAACGGCACCGCCATGTTCGAAGGCGTGACGGTGATCTTCCTCGCCCAGTTCTTCGGTGTCGAGCTCACCTTGTGGCAGCAGGGCGCGGTGATGCTGGTCTGCATCCTCGGCGGCATCGGCACGGCAGGCGTCCCGGCGGGCTCGCTGCCGGTGGTCGCGCTGATCCTCGCGATGGTCGGGATTCGTCCCGAGGCCATCGCGCTGGTGCTTGGCGTCGACCGTTTCCTCGACATGTGCCGCACGACTCTCAACGTTGTCGGCGACCTCGTCGCAGCGCAGGTCATCTCCGCCGGTGAACCGGTCGAGGAGCATTTGCCAGCCGAACCTTCGCCCACGCGCCCGCAGGTCGCCGGATGACCCTGCCGGCGCCCGGCGTGCTGCAGTTCGGGCGGGACATCCTTCGCGACGAGGCCCGGGCGCTGGACGCGCTTGCCGAAAGCCTCGGCGAGGAGTTCGAGCGCGCCATTGCGATGATACTCGAAATGCCGGGCAAGATGATCGTCAGCGGCCTCGGCAAGTCGGGGCATATCGGCCGCAAGATCGCCGCCACCTTCGCCTCGACCGGCACGACGGCAACCTTTCTGCACCTCGCAGAGGCGATCCACGGTGACCTCGGTATTGCGGCGGCCGGCGATGTCGCCTTGCTCATCTCGCAGAGCGGGCAGACGGCGGAGCTCGAGCCGGTAATCGAACACTTTGCTGTGGTCGGGATCCCGATCATCGCAATCACCGGCAATGCGGGATCGATGCTGGCCCAGGCGGCCGCGGTGGCGCTGGTGCTGCCGCACTGGGCCGAGGTCGGGCCCGAAGCGGTGGCGCCGACCACCTCGACCACCATGACGCTGGCGCTCGGCGATGCTTTGGCGATGACGGTGATGCGTCAGAAGGGGTTCACCCGCACAGACTTCGGCCGCCTTCACCCGGGCGGTTCGCTTGGTGCGCGCTTGAAGCCGGTGCGACGGGTGATGCGCGCCGGCGACGCCGTGCCGCTTACTCGTCACGATTGCTCGATGCACGAGGCGCTGGTCGAAATGACGGCAAAGCGGCTCGGCGCGATCGGCGTGACCGACGACGCCGGGCGGCTGCTGGGGGTGATCACCGACGGGGACCTTCGGCGCAACATCGAGCGCGGCCTCGACCTGCCGGCATCGGAATATATGACCGCGAACCCCAAGACCGTCGCGCCCGATACTCTGGTCGACGAGGCGCTGACTTTGTTCGAAGAACATAAGATCACCGTCCTGTTCGTCGTCGTCCAGGAGGATGGCGAAAGGCGGCCGGTCGGCGTGCTCCACATTCACGACTGTCCCACCGCGCGATGAAGGTCTCGATCCTCATCCCGGCGCGCTTCGCCTCGTCGCGCTATCCGGGAAAGCCGCTGGTTGAGATCAAGGGTGCAAAAGGTGCCGCCAGGCCGCTGATCCAGCGCAGCTTCGAGGCGGCGCAGCGCGTGGCGGGCGCGGCCTCGGTTCACGTGGTTACCGACGACGATCGGATCGCCGACGCGGCGGCCTCCTTCGGGGCGCATGTGATCATGACCAGTCCGGAATGCCGCAACGGCACCGAGCGCTGCGCCGAGGCGCTCGACCGGCTTGGCGACGTCGATCTCGTCATTAACCTCCAGGGCGACGCGCTGCTCACCCCGCCCGCCTTTGTCGAGGCGCTGATCGCGCGCATGCACGACGAGCCTGATGCCGACGTCGCCACGCCCGCCCTGCGGCTGCGCAGCACCGAGGTGCGGGCGCTCCAGGTCGAGGAAGCGGCCGGCCGGGTCGGCGGCACCAGCGTCGTCACTGACGCAAAGGGGCGGGCGCTCTATTTCTCCAAGCGGCTGATTCCCTACCTTCCCGACGAGGCGCTCCGCGATCCGCTGTCGCCGGTGCGCCTGCACGTCGGCGTCTATGCCTATCGGCCGGGCGCGCTCCGCGGCTATGCGGCGACGCCGGTCAGCGAGCTTGAGACGCTCGAAGGGCTCGAGCAGCTGCGCTTCCTGGTGGCGGGGGTGCCGGTCACTGTCGTCGCGGTTGAAACGCCGCCATTCGCCTTGCGTGAGCTCAACAATCCGGAGGACATCGCGCCGATCGAGGCGGCACTCGCGCAGGCGGGCATCGAATGAGCTTCGCAGCCGCGCTGCCGGAGCGCTACCGCGTCATCCTGTGCGACATCTGGGGCGTCGTGCACGACGGCGTAGATCTCTACCCGGGCGCTGCCGAGCGGCTGCGGCAATGGCGGAGCGAAGGCCGCCGCGTGATCCTGATCACCAATGCGCCGCGGACCGCTCAATCCGTGGAACAGCAGCTCGCCCGCATCGGCCTGCCGCGAGACGCGTGGGACGGCATTTCAACCAGCGGCGAGGCGGGCATTGCGGCACTCACCGCCCTCGACACCCCGGTCGGCTTCCTCGGGACGGAGGAGGATCGCGCCATTCTCGATAGCCGGGGCGTGCGCTTCGCCGTCGGCGAGGACTTCGGCCATCTCGCGTGCACCGGACTCGAGACGCAGTCGATGGACATTGCACCCTATGACGAGCGGCTCCAGCGCTGGGCCGGGCGCGGCGTCACCATGCACTGCCTCAATCCCGACCGGCTGGTGATCCGTGGCGGAACGCCGGAGGCCTGCGCCGGTGCGCTGGCCGACGTCTACGAGCGGCTCGGCGGCACGGTCGAATGGTATGGCAAGCCGCACGAGACCATTTATCGCCATGCGCTGGGGCTTGCCGGCGATCCACCGCCCGAAGCGGTGCTGGCAATTGGCGACAGCCTCAAGACGGACGTGCTTGGCGCCGCCCGCATGGGCTTCGATTGCCTGTTCGTCACCGGCGGAATCCACGCCGGCGAGCCGTTCCCGAGCGACTTCGCAGGGGAAAACGGCCTCGGCGACTGGCAACCGGTGGCGATTGCGGCTTCGCTTGCCTAGATAGGCGCCATGCAACTCCTCGGCCGCCAAGTTGGGCTCGACCAGCCTTTGTTCCTGATCGCGGGCCCCTGCGTCATCGAAAGCGAGGATCTGCAGCTCAGCACCGCCGAGCGGATCAAGGCGATAGCCGACAAGCTCGGCATATTGTTCATCTTCAAGTCGAGCTTCGACAAGGCCAACCGCTCGTCGGGCGCGAGCTTCCGCGGCCCAGGCATGGACGAGGGGCTGCGCATTCTGGAAAAGGTGCGCGATGAGCTCGGCGTGCCGGTGCTGACCGACGTGCACGACGTGTCCCAGGTCGAGCCGGTCGCCGGGGTCGTCGACGTGCTCCAGACCCCCGCCTTCCTCGCCCGCCAGACGGACTTCATCACCGCGGTCGCCAGCGCCGGCCGGCCGGTCAACATCAAGAAGGCGCAGTTCATGGCGCCCGCCGACATGAAGAACGTCGTCGAAAAGGCGCGCGGCGCGGCCAAGGGGGCAGGCGGCGCCGGCGACAACATCATGGTCTGTGAACGCGGCGCCTCATTCGGCTACAACAACCTCGTGTCCGACATGCGCAGCCTGGCGATCATGCGCGACACCGGTTGTCCGGTGGTGTTCGACGCCACCCATTCGGTGCAGCTGCCGGGCGGGCAGGGCACCAGCTCGGGCGGTACCCGGGAACATATTCCGGTGCTTGCCCGCGCCGCAGTCGCCAGCGGCATCGCCGGCCTGTTCATGGAAACCCACCCAGACCCGGCAAATGCCATGTCGGATGGGCCGAACGCCTGGCCGCTGGAGCGGCTGGAGAGCCTCTTGACGACGCTCGTCGAACTCGACGGCATCGTCAAGCAACGCGGCTTCGATGAATTGGCGCTGTGACCAACATCGTCTTCATCCAGGCCAATGATCGCCAGCTGCTCGGTGCACGCATCGCCGCCCACAGCTATCGCCGCAATGCCCGCGTGCCCGGCAGCTTCGACGTCAAGATCCTGCACATCCGCGACTATCCGCGACTGCTGCAGAAGGGGCAGACGATCCTTCGCGCCGGCCATGTGCGCGAGTGGGACCCCGACGATCTGCAGAGCTTCACGCCCCTGCGCTTCGCGCCGCCGCAGGCGATGGGGTACGAGGGCAAAGCGGTGGTCACCGACCCCGACATCTTCGGTGTGCAGGACGTCGGCGAACTGTTCGAGCGCGACCTCGCAGGCAAGGCGATCCTCGCCGTGCCCCGGCCCGGCCACAACAAGCGTGACGACTATATCGCCACTTCGGTGATGCTGCTCGACTGCGCGAAGCTCACCCACTGGCGCTTCGACGAGGATCTCGAGGCGTTGTTCGCGCACAAGTTCGACTATGTCGACTGGATCGAACTCAAGCGCGAGGACCGCTCGACCATCGGTTTCCTCGAGCCGGAGTGGAACGATTTCGACCGGCTTACCAGCCGGACCAAGCTGCTGCACACCACCAAGCGTCGCACGCAGCCGTGGAAGACCGGGCTGCCGATCGACTATACGCTCCGGGAAAGCGGCCCCCTCGACCTGCTGCGCCGCCTCCGGCGCCGTCGCTACGAGCAACACCCGGACCGCAACCAGGAGGCTCTGGTCTACTCGCTGCTCGCGGAGATGGTCGATTGCGGCGAGGTCACGCGCGACGAACTCGTCGCCGAGATGGCCGCCAACCATATCCGCCACGATTCGCTCGAGCTGCTCGACCGTTACCGCGGCTGGCAATTACTCGACGCGGTCGCTAGCAGGCGCAGCACCGCCGCGGCCGCCGTGCGGACCGGCGGCTCGACGCTGTTTGCCCGGGGCGCCTCGACTGGGCCGACGAGGCCCTGATCATGGAGTGCCGCCCAGAAGCGCCGAAGATCGCGGATCGGGGCACGGCTGCTGCCGAGGCGCCGCTCGCCTTCCGCATCGAGCGCGACCGGGACCAGCGCCACCGGCTTGCCCGTCAGCACCGCCTCCGAGATCATCGACACGCTGTCGGCGGTGACGACATGCTCGTCCGCGTCCGTGATGAGCACTGGGAAGCGAACTTCGCCGTCGCTCACCAGCCGGCAATTCGCCCGACCGTGGAGGGCGTCGGCAATCGCGCGGAGTGCAGCGGCCGGCGTCCGCGGGCTCGAGGCGACGATCAAGCTCCCCCCGGCGGCAGCGGCCCGCTCCGCGAGCGCCCGGGCAGCCGCGGCGACCGCGTCCACAGGGAATGTCCAGTATCGCGTGGTGCCGCCAAGCGACAACAAAAGGTGCGGCCGCGGCAGGCGCGCCAGCCAGTCTGCTTCCTGAGAGGTCGGCGCGATGCGCATGTCGCGAGCGAGGGCCAGCGGCAGCACCAGCACGTTGGGTGCTTCGGGCACCGGATACTGGCTGGTGGTGATGACCAGGTCGAACAGCGACGGATCGGCTCGAGGATCGCCAAGGCGGACCAGCCTACTCCGGCCGCCGCTTTGCCGGCGAATCCAGCGGGCAACGGCAACGCTGCGGCGGCCGATGCCGATCACAAGGTCGGGCCAGGGAGGCGACAGGGTCCGCCGGCTCGCCCGATCGAGCAGCCGTGGTGATGCCGGGAACAAGCGCAGGAGGAGCGCCCACAGGCGGCGATAGCCGAGCGTCCGCGTTTCGAACGGCAGGCCGAGCGCTTCAGCCAGCGCCAGCAGCTGGTTGTTGTCGCCCCGGCGATGCCCGAGAAGCACCCAGATCCTCGGCGGCGATCCCGTCAACGCACCCGCACCCGCCGATATTCGCGCGCCACCTGGATGGCCAGGACGAGGACCATTGCAGCGGTCCCGACGACAAACGCCGCCGCGGCGCCGACCGCATCGAACCGCCAGCTTAGTGGCGCGATGATCGCGAAATAGATGATCGTCCCGATCAGCCGAGCCTTGAGCGGGCCGTCCGGCCGGTCGAGCGCGTAGAGCATGTAGGGAAGCGGGAAACTGATCATCGTAAGCAAGGGCGCGAGGATCAGCACCAGGAGAATAGGGTAGGCCGGCATGAAGTCGGCGCCGAACAAAGCATCGAGCAGCGCCCGGCCGGCCAGGACCAGAAGGATCACCGCGGCCAGGCCCACGGCCCCCGCGAGGACAGTTCCGCGCAGCATGAACTTCCACGGCTTGCTTGTCGCAAGGTCCATCCGCACGACCTCGGGATAATAAGCCTTGGCAAGCAAATCGGCCGGCTTCTGCGCGCTCTCAGCCAAACTCGAGGCCACCCTGTAGAGCGCGGCCCCGGCTGGACCCACCAGGCCGCCGATCACGAGGCGGGCGATGGGCCCCCAGGCGGCCACCAGGCTGCCCGTCAGATTGACCTGGATCGCGAACCGCCAGGCCCCCGGCAAGCCGGCCGGACGGAGCGTTGGCCTGATCCCCTGCAGCAGTTCGCGGCGTCTCAGCTCCCGCCACGCCATGAACCAGAGCAGGAGATCGCCGCCAAGATCGGTCACGTACCAGATGGCGACGAAGACCTCGAAGGGCGCCTCGGTCCACCATGCCACTGCGCACATTACCGCCCGCGCGATCGGATAGCTGGTGCCGTGCCAGCTGAGCAGGTCGAACCGGTCGAGCGAGCGAAGCACCCCCACCGGCGTCGCCGCACCCATGGTCGGCAGCAAGGTGCAGTAGATCATGGCGGTGATGAAATGCTCGGGCGGGATGCTGAAAAGGCCGCCGATCAGCGGCAGAAGCAGGATCGCGACGATCATCCCGCCGACGCCGCTGACCGCGTCGAGTGCGAGGGCAAATCCGGTCGACGTCTTGAACTCGGCGGTTTCGCCGGCCGCCAGTCCGCGCCCCCCGTAGCGCACGATCAGCTGCCACGACTGGAACTTGCTGAGTCCGCTGACCGCCTTGGCATAGCTGGTGACGAGGACCAGCAGGCCGAACGCGGTGACGCCGAGCGCGCGCCCGGTGAATGCCAAGGTGGCAAGCGCGGCGATGGCCGCAACCACTTTGGAGACAGCAAGATAGCTGCTGTTCTTCAACAGCGACTTGAAATGCTGATCCTTGAACCACCCGCGCATGCGCGGATGATCTAGGCGATTGGCGGCCCGCTGTCGCGCGCAGGGTTGGTCAAGCGGGCTCGGGCGTGCGCTGCTTTACCACCTTTTCGGCCAACGTGCCGTTGAGCTCGGCGAGATGGTCGAAGGCCGCTTCGTAGGTCGCGAGCCCCTGGCTCTGCGAGCGCAATTCCGCCTCGAGTCCGCTGAGCTCCGCCTCCGGGATTAGGGCTTCGACCCGATCCCACCCGTCCCAGCCTTCCCGCGGCCCCATGCCGAGCATCTGCCCGCGGCGGCTGGCGACGGCCGAACTGACCCGGCTGGTCGCGTTGTTCGGGCAGACGACCATCAGCCGCTGTACCGGCTCCAGCAGGTGCGGGCTCGCGGCGGCCAGCGCCTCCTGCATGGCGATTCGGCCCGCGGTCCGGAAGGCCAGCTCCGAGCTGTCGACGCTGTGATAGCTGCCGTCGACCAGCGTGACGGCGACGTCCACCACCGGGAAGCCGAGCGGCCCTTTCTTCATTGCGTCCCGCACCCCCTGCTCGACGGCCGGGATCCACTGCTTGGGAATGGCGCCGCCGTGGATCTTCTCCTCGAAGCGGAAGCCCTGGCCGCGGGGCAGCGGCTTAACCTCGATCACGACGTCGCCGAACTGGCCGTGCCCGCCGGACTGCTTCTTGTGGCGCCCCTTCTGAGTGACCGAGCGGCGGATCGACTCGCGATAGCCGATGGTCGGCGCATGCTGCTTCACCTCGACGCCGTAGCGACGCTTGAGGCGCGCGAGCACGGTGCCCAGATGCTCGTCGTTGACGCCCTTCAGGAGCATCTCGTGGCTCGCCTCGTCATGCTCGAGCACCAGCGCCGGATCTTCCTCGAGCAGCCGCTGCAACGCGCTCGACAGCCGCACATCGTCCTTGCGGTCGGCAGGCTCGATGGCGAAGGCGCAATTGCGCGCAGGAAGCTCGGTCCCGATCGCCGGGGGCAGTTTGCCCTTGCCGAGCCACTGCCCCGCCTTGACGATGTCGACCTTGGCGACGGCGACGAGATCCCCGTTGCGCGCTTGAGCCACCTTGTGGTTGCGATCACCCTGGACCTGGAACAACGCCCCGAGGCGGGCCTGCTGGCCATCGGCGCTCCGGACGTCCGAGCCTTCGGCAATAGCGCCGCCAAGCGCGCGCGCGAGGGCGAGTCGACCGACCGAGCCGCCGTGGCTGATCTTGAACACGAACAGCGCCGGGTCGCTAACCTCGAGGCGCCGCGCCGTGGCGTCGGGGAGCGGAGCTTCGTGCCGCAGCGCCTTGAGCAGGCGGCGCACGCCCCACGCGCTCGCCGCCGAGCCGAAGAGCACCGGTACGCCGAGGCTCTCGCCGGTCTCGCGGGCAAGGTCCTGAAGGATGCGGCTCTGGTCGGGCGTCTCGTCCATCAGCAATTGCTCGAGCAGTTCGTCGTCATGGTCGGCAAGCTGTTCGAGCATCTGGGTGCGGGCCTTGGCCTCCTGCTCCTGAAGCTCGGGCGGGATTTCGATGCGCTCGGATTCCTGGCCCGGCCGGTAGTGGAATGCCCGCTCGAGGGCGAGGTCGACGAAGCCGGTGATCTTGTCGCCCTCGCGGATCGGCAGCTGCCGGGCGATCAGCGGCGAGACGCTCATCGGCTGCAGCGCCGACAGCAGGTCGCGGATGCGGCCGCGCGCCTGGTCGATGCGGTTGACGAACACCAGGTGCGGGATTCCAAGCTCGTCCAGCGCGCGCAGCGCCGGCGCCGCGAGCGGCGCTCGGGCGGGGTCGGGGTCGACGACGACGATCGCCATGTCGGCGATCGCCAGCGCGCGCGCCCCGTCCGCCACGAAGCCGATCGATCCAGGGCAGTCGATCAGGCCGAACGAGTCTCCGAGATAATCGAAATGAAGGAGGTTGAGCTCGGTCGAGCCGCCGCGTGCGCGGGCTTCGGGACTGCAGTCGCCGACGCTCGAGCCGTTCGCGGTCGAGCCGAGACGGTCGATCGCGCCGGCCGCGAACAGCAGGCTTTCGGCCAGGCTGGTCTTGCCTGCGCCTGCCGGCCCGACCAGCGCGATCACTCTAGTGCCTTTGACGTCTCCAGCCATGCGACTCTCCTCTCGTCCGGGTCACGGGCGCTGCGAGTCGCGTCGAAGGGCGCGACTGGCGCGCACGAAGGATCAACAACAGCACCGTCCGACGGAATCATGCGCTTGGCAAGAGGGCGGCCAAGCGCCCGTCGCGGCTGGCCCGCGGGCAGGCGCATGCGGGGCGGTGCGCGCAGACGCCCAGGAACGCGCCGGTGGCCGGGATGTTGGGAGCCAAGGATCCGGAGGAGCTTGAGAATGGCGGCGAGGGCGTTGCAGCATGAGATGGGGGGCAAAGGCCAGAGCGCGGACCGGCCGGGCGAGATGCCGGCGCGCGGCTGGAAGGAAATCGCGCTTCGCACCTGGCGCGAATCGCAGAAGGACAATGTCGGGCTCGTCGCTGCTGGCGTGGCCTTCTACGGTTTTCTCGCCATGGTGCCGCTGCTCGGCGCAATCGTCATCACCTACGGACTGGTCGCCGACCCGGCGACGGTCGTGGAGCACGCCCAGGCGATGACAGCGGTGCTGCCGCGCGACGTCGCGGAGCTGGTGGCCGCGCAGCTGATGAACGTCGTCGAGACCTCCGGCGAGAAGAAGGGGCTTGGGCTGGCGGCCGCGCTGGCGCTGGCGCTGTGGGGTGCGCGCAACGCTGCCTCGGCGATCATCACCGCACTCAATATCGCTTATGAGGAAGAGGAGACGCGAGGCCTGGTCCGCACCACTTTGCTGGCGCTGGGCATGACCGCCGCGAGCGTGGTGCTGGCGCTGCTTGCGGGCAGCGCCATGGCCCTGCTCGGATACTTGCACCATCTGTTCCCGGGCACCGGCCAGGTCGCTCAGGCGTTTTGGAAAATCCTCACCTACGTGCTGCTCGGCGCCGCGGCAGCAGCGGCGGCGGCAACCCTCTACCGCTACGGCCCCGCGCGCGACAAGGCCAAGTGGCGGTGGCTGACCCCCGGCTCGCTGTTCTTCGCCGGCGCCTGGGTGCTGCTGACCCTCGGCTTCGGCTTCTACGCCGCCAATTTCGGCAATTACGGCGCGACATACGGGTCGCTGAGCGCGGTCGTGGTGCTGCTCACCTGGCTCTATCTGTCGAGCTTCGTGTTGCTGTTCGGCGCCGAGTTCAACTCGGAGATCGAGCATCAGACGGCGCGCGACACCACCGAGGGCGCGCCGCAGCCGCTTGGCGAACGCGGCGCCTGGAGCGCCGACAATGTGGCTGGAGGAGCCGAGCGGGGACAGGACCCGCAGCCGGAGCAGCAGCAAGCGCGGCCCGTGATCGCGGTGCGGCCGCAGGCGCAGGAGCCCCCGCGCACGTCCGCCATCCAGGCCTACGCCGCGTCCCGCGTTGGCGCGCGGGCCGCGCGGCTCGGCGGGGCGGGCAGGATCGGCATGGTCTCCTCGCTCCTGGCCACGGCGGGCCTCGGGCTGCTGAAGAAGCGTGGACGGGCTGGCTCCGGAGCCGCGCTGCTCGCGACCGCGGCTGGCATCGCATTGCTGAGGCGGGAGGAGGCCCCCGACGGAACGTGATGGGGAATTTGCGATTGACTCTCCGATGAGCGCCTCGACCTCAGACGATAACGGGCAGTTCGCGACCGCTCCGTGGCGGATGCCGCTTTCGGCCTGGAAGCGGATCGGTCTTCGCGCCTGGAACCAGAGCTGGATCGACAATGCCGGCCTGGTCGCTGCTGGAGTGGCCTTCTACGGCTTCCTGGCGATCGTGCCGCTGCTCGGGATCATCGTGCTCGTCTACGGCCTCGTCGCGGAGCCGGAGACGGTGGTACGCAACATGCAGGCGATGATGGCGGTGCTGCCGACGGATGTCGCAGTGCTGATTGGCCAGCAGCTGATGACCGCAGTGCAGGCATCGCAGGGCGCCAAGGGGCTGGCGATCCTCGCTGCACTCGGCGTCGGCCTCTACGGCGGCACCAATGCGGCGTCGGCGATCATCCTCGCGCTGAACATCGCCTATCAGGAGAAGGAGAAGCGCAGCCTTCTTCAATTCTACAAGCTGGCGCTGGCGATGACCATCGGCGCACTGCTGCTGATGCTTTTCGGCCTTGCCGCGACGACGGCAGTCGCTTCGCTCGACCGGATACTGCCCAGCTCGTCGCCGGTGCTGGTGACTATCGGCAGGATCGCCTCCTATGTCGTGCTGGTGCTCGGCGCGGCAGCAGTGGCGGCGACGCTTTACCGGTTTGGCCCGTCGCGAGAGGACGCGCGCTGGACGTGGATCACGGCCGGATCCTTGTTCACGGCGGTCGGGTGGATCCTGCTGACGTTCGCCTTCGGTTTCTACATCACACGGGTTACCGATTACGGCAGGACGTACGGATCATTAGGTGCAATGGTGGCGCTGCTGACCTGGCTGTATCTGTCGGCCTATGTCTTCGTGTTCGGCGCCGAGCTCAACAGCGAAGTCGAGCACCAGACGGCGATCGACAGCACGACCGGCCCGCCCGAGCCGATCGGCCGCCGCGGCGCCTGGGCCGCCGACCATGTTGCCGATGCCGAAGACGATGGGGCGAGCAGGAAGGACGCGGAAGCCGGGCCGACGCTGGCCGAGGCAAGCCCGCCGTCCCCGACGGCGGAACATCCAGAGCGCGATTGAAGCAAGCTTCAGGCTAATCGGCAGGCGTGTTGAACAACCAGTTCATCGCGCGGCGATAGGCGTTCGGCAGGTCGGCGGCGTGGGTGCCGCCGTCGATGTCGATGCGCTTCAGCAGCCAGGGCGTGGGCCTGCCCTGGTGCGCAGCGAACCAGGCGAGCGCATCGGCGCGCAGCTGTGGCCAGTCGCGGGTGCCGCTGGCCACGATCAGCCGGCTGTCGACCCGCCCCGCAGGCGCGGCGGCAAACAGCAGCGGCTTATAGTCCGGGAAAGAGGGGTTGCTGGCGATGCGGCCCCAGAACAGGCCTGGGTCGGTGAATGCCGAATAAAGCACGAAGCCGCCGCCCCGCGATTGACCGACGAGAATGCGACGCGCCGGGTCCGACCGCACCCGGCGCTCGACTTCGGGGATCAGCTCGTCCTTGAGAAAGCGCTGGAACGCCGCCGCCTCTGGCCCGAAATCGGGTCCGCGGCTGTTGGCCGGCGGAGCGAAGCTGCCGAAGGCGATTCCCACTAGGATCGCCTCGGGCAGCTTGTCGTCATAGGTCAGAAACAGGTGCTGCGGCGCCAGCATCGGGAAGGTGGAATCGCCGTCGAGCAGATAGACCGTCGGATAGGTGCGCTTCGGCGCGTCGCCATATCCTTCCGGAAGACGCACGTAGATGTGGTAGCGCCGGCCGTTCGCCGCAGAGCGCATTGGGAAATAGTCCCCACCGAGCGCCGCCAGATGCTCGAGCGGCACGGGCGCCGGCGCGGCCGGGGCGGCCCAGCCGCCAAGCAGCAGCGCCGCCAGAAGCCATTGATGGAAAGATCTCATCCCGCCCCCCTTGTGGCTGCGAAGTCGAGCAGGATCTGGCGAAGCTGCTCATTGTCAACCAGCTTTGCGGCCTTGGCTGGCGAGAGCCAGCGCCGCTCCCGCGCATCCTGCTCCGGCCAGCGCGCGAGCACCCGGCGCACCTCCAGCGGGTGGACGAGGATGGTGACCTCGAGCCGGCCCACCACGGCATGCGTCTTGATATGGTCGAACCGTCCCACGGCCTCCGCCTCGGCGTGCCCTTCGACTCCTGCTTCCTCATAGGCTTCCTGAGCCGCGGCCTCGGCAAGCGTCTTGCCAAACATCGGCCAGCCCTTCGGGATGGTCCAGCGCCTCGACAATCGGCCGGTGACCAGCAGCAGCTGCAGCTTGCTGCCGCTGCGGCGCCAGGGCAGGGCACCGGTCTGCTGCGGCAAGCCGGTAACCGCGTCGCGCGCAACAAGGCGCGCGCGGATCCAAACATGCGCTGGACGCAGCAGCTTGGGAAGCTTGACCAGGCGACCAACTCCGCATTTCCAACCGGCGGGGCAGTGGCTACAGCGCCGTTCCGCTCGCCGAGGGAGTCTTGATGGGCCGGGAAGTGGAGCTCAAGCTCGAAATCGCCCCCGGCGAGGTCAAACGCCTGCGCCGCCAGCCCGCGCTTGCCGCTGCCCAGCCGCGCGAGCAGGAGCAGCTGTCGGTCTATTTCGACACGCCCGGGATGAAGCTGCGCAAGAGCGGACTGGTGCTGCGAGTGCGCCAGGTCGGCAACAGCTTCGTCCAGACCGTCAAGGCAGAAGGGCTGTTCGACCGCCCGGAATGGGAAGCACCCGTGGCCGAGCTGCGGCCGGAGCCGCAAGCGGCCTCTGGAACGCCGGTTGCCGGCCTCCTCGGCACCCGCGGCTTCGCGAAGCTCCGGCCGGTGGTGCGTAGCGATGTGCGGCGCACCCGCTGGGTGGTGGAGCACAACGGAACCCGGATCGAGGTCGCGCTCGACGAGGGTGAGGTGCAGGGGGGAGGTGGCGAGCAGGCGATCAGCGAAGTCGAGCTCGAGCTGCTGGACGGAGAGCCCGGCGCCATCTTCGGACTGGCGCGTGAGCTCACCGCGCACGTGTCGCTCCGGCTGGGGGTGCTCAGCAAGGCTGAGCGGGGCTTCGCTCTGGCCAACGGCGAGCTCGGCCGCGTTACCAAGGCGCCGCCGCTGGAGCTTGATTCGACCATGACCGCGGGTGAGGGGTTCACGGCCATCGCCTTGTCCTGCCTTCGGCACTTCCTGCTCAATGAACCTCTGGTGGTCGAGCACCGCGATCCTTCCGCGCTGCACCAGATGCGGGTGGCGATGCGGCGGCTGCGCTCGGCCTTTTCCTTGTTCGCGCCGATGATTCGCGACGACAGGGCCTTCTTGCCTCTGCGCGAGGAGCTGCGCTGGTTCACCAGCCAGCTCGGCGAAGCGCGCAACCTCGACGTCTTCCTCAAGCAGCCCGATCTCGGACCCGCGGAGCGCGTGAAGCTCGAGGCCGCGCGCGAGCGGCAATATGATGCGATCTTGGCGGTGCTGGACTCGCACAGACTCCGCAGCCTCGTGCTCGACCTTGCTGCATGGTTGCTGACCGGCGAATGGCGAGACCGCCGCCGCGCCGGCAAGCCCCTGGCGAGCTTCACCAGCAAGCGAATCGACCGTCTGTGGGACGATATCGAAATCCGCGGCGGCGACCTCGCCAGCCTCGACGAGGAGCCCCGCCACCGGCTGCGGATCGACATCAAGAAGATACGCTATGCGCTTGAATTCGTTGCCGGACTGCATCGCGGCGCCGGGCAGCGGCAGAAGCAGTTCGGTGCGGCCCTCGAAGGCCTTCAGGAATCGCTCGGCCACCTCAACGACATGGCCACGGCACGCGAGATTGCCGCAGCGCACCTTGATGCTGCCGGAGAAGGGGCGGCGATAAGGGCGCCTGACGAGGAAGCCCGCCACCTCGCCGAGGCCGCCGATCACTTTGCTCGGCTGGAGAAGGTCGGCGCCTACTGGCGCGCCCCTGCCGAGAGGTAGCCTTAGGCCGCCGGCAGGAGCCGCTTCTCGCCGGCCAGGCGCAGCAGCGCCGCCTGCAGCTTCTCGAACGCACGCACCTCGATCTGCCGGATGCGCTCGCGGCTGACGTCATAGACCTGGCTGAGCTCTTCGAGCGTCTTGGGCTCGTCGGCCAGCCGCCGCTCCATCAGGATGTGCTTCTCGCGGTCGTTGAGCGATTCCAGCGCGTCCATCAGCAGGTCGTGGCGGACCCGGCTCTCCTCGTCCTCGGCGATCCTTTCGTCCTGCAGCGGGCCGCTGTCGACGAGGAAATCCTGCCACTGGCTCTCGCCCTCGCTGTCCTTGAGCGGCGCATTGAGCGAGGTGTCGCCGCCCATCGACATGCGGCGGTTCATCGACACCACTTCGTCCTCGGTGACGCCGAGGTCGGTGGCGATCTTCGCGACGTCGGCGGGCTTGAGGTCGCCTTCCTCGAACGCGTCGATCTGGTTCTTCATCCGCCTGAGATTGAAGAACAATTTCTTCTGGGCGGCGGTGGTGCCCATCTTCACCAGGCTCCACGAGCGCAGGATGAATTCCTGGATCGACGCGCGAATCCACCACATTGCATAGGTCGCGAGGCGGAAGCCGCGGTCGGGCTCGAACTTCTTCACGCCCTGCATCAGGCCGATATTGCCTTCGGAGATCAGCTCGCTCACCGGCAGGCCGTAGCCGCGATAGCCCATGGCGATCTTCGCGACGAGCCGCAGGTGCGAATTGACGAGCCGGGCGGCTGCATCGGTGTCGCCATGCTCCTTCCAGCGCTTGGCGAGCATATATTCTTCTTCGGGCGCGAGGATCGGGAACTTCTTGATCTCGGCCAGATAGCGGTTGAGCCCGGCTTCCCCGCTGCCCGCGGGGATTGAGACGATGCCCTTCTGCTGTGCCATTGAACTGAAATCCTTCTCCCTGCGCCGGGCGTTCTCAAGCCGCCCTAGCGAGCCAAATCCTATACACCAAGGGCCGTGAACAGTTCCTGCATGTCCGATGGCAGGGCGCTGTCGAACGACAAGCTGCCCTTTGTTACGGGGTGCGTGAACCCAAGCGCCGCTGCGTGCAGCGCCTGGCGGTGAAAGTTGAGCTGCTGCAACAACTTGCGATGGCTGCCGGAGCGGCCGTAGACCGGATCGCCGAGCAAGGGGTGGCCGAGCGAGGCCATGTGCACCCGGACTTGGTGCGTGCGCCCGGTCTCCAGCGCATTCGACCAGCGCGGCGTCTTTGAGCTGTTCGAGCCGCCGCCAATGGGTGACCGCACGCTTGCCGCGGCCCTCGGCGACGATGGCGATCTTCTTGCGGTTGGCCGCCGAGCGGGCGAGCGGCGCGTTCACCGTGCCCTCGGCCAGGCGCGGAATGCCGGCGACGATGGCCAGGTAGCGGCGGCTGATGCTGTGGGCGGCAAACTGCCTTGCCAGCCCCTCGTGGGCGACGTCGGTCTTGGCGACCACCAGCAGCCCCGACGTGTCCTTGTCGATGCGGTGGACAATGCCGGGCCGCGCGACCCCGCCGATGCCCGACAGGCTGCCGCCGCAATGATGCAGCAAGGCGTTGACCAAGGTGCCGTCGCGATTGCCCGCGGCCGGATGGACCACCAGCCCCGCGGGCTTGTCGACGACCAGCAGATGCTCGTCCTCGAAGATGATGCGCAGCGGGATCGGCTGGGCCTCGTTATGGGCGGGCTCGGGCGCCGGGACCGCAAGGCGGAACGCCTCGTCGCCGCGAACCTTGGCCGCGGGATCACGCACTGGCGGCTCGAGCGCGCCGGAGCGGATCAGCACCTTCAGCCGCTCGCGCGACAGGGTCGGCAGCGCAGCGGCCAGCGCCCGGTCGAGCCGCCAGCCGGCGTGCGCCGGCTCAAGCCGTACGTCGATCAGCTGATGTTCCCCCACCTTGTCGATATGGGAATCCCGTTACGGGGGTTCAATGTCGTGCAATCTTGCGCGGGTCCAAACTCTGCCCCATGCCATTGCCGATGAACGCCGTCGAACTCGCCAGCCTGCTTTGCTCGCGCCTGTGCCATGATTTGATGAGCCCGGTCGGAGCGCTCAACAACGGCCTCGAGCTGCTTGCCGACGAGCAGGATCCGGACATGCGCCAGAAGTGCCTGGAGCTGCTCGAGGAGAGCGCCCGCGCCTCGGCCAACAAGCTCAAGTTCTTCCGCCTTGCCTTCGGCGCGGGGGGCGGGTTCGGGGACGCCGTCGACACGCGCGAGGCGCAGTTGGCGCTCGAGGGGCTGTTCGGGGCCGAGCGGCGGATCACGCTCGGCTGGATGGTATCCGGCGACAAGTTGCCCAAGGGCGCGGTCAAGCTGCTGCTGAACCTGGCGCTGCTCGCCGGCGACGCGCTGGTGCGCGGCGGACGTCTGGACGTGGGAGCCGAGAGCAGCGACGAGTTGATCGAGCTGGCGATCCGGGCCGAGGGGCCGCGCATCCTGCTTGATCCGGTGCTGCGTGCGGTGCTCGAAGGCGCGGTGGACGAGGGCATCGAGCCGCGCGCCGCAGGCGCCTGGCTGGCGCACAGCCTGGCCACGGACGCGGGCGGGACGATCCGCCTCAGTGATCCGGGTGACGAGGTGCTGGTGATCGGCGCTGCCCTCCCGCGTCCGTCGGCGTCTGGCTGAGGACAGGGATAACGGCGCGTTAACACCTCGCCCTCATAAGCAGGCCACCGAACCAGGGGGGCTCTGCCGGGGCGATGGACGATCTGATTGCCGATTTCGTGGCCGAATGCCGGGAAATGCTGGAGGCCTTGGGCGGCGAAATCGTCGCCTGGGAAGCCGAACCGCACGACCGCGCCCGCCTCGACAGCATTTTCCGCTTCGTCCACACGGTCAAAGGCAATTGCGGCTTCTTCGAATTTCCGCGGCTCGAGGCGCTCAGCCACGCCGCCGAGGACGCGCTTGCCGACGTGCGCTCCGGCCGCCGCCAGGCCGACGGCGCACTGGTGAGCGCGGTCCTGGCGATCATCGACCGCATCGGCGAGATGGTCGCAGCCATCGAGGCCGGCGAGGAGATGCCCGCGGGTGACGACAGCGCGCTGATCCACGCACTGGAGCCCGGCGCCGAAGGCGCGGCTTCCGCGGCCGCCGCAATGGTCGTCGAAGCGCAGGGCAAGGCGGCCGTCGCGCCGCGCACCATCCGACTCTCGGTCGAACTGCTCGACCGGGTGATGAGCGGCGTGTCCGACATGGTGCTGGCGCGCAACGAGCTTGCCCGCCGGCTTCGCGAAGCCGCCACCGACGTCACCGTCGACAGCGCCTTTGAGCGCCTGTCCTCGATCATCGCGGAAATGCGCGACGCGATCACCCGCACGCGCATGCAGCGCATCGAAAATCTGTTCGTGGCCCTGCCGCGCATGGTGCGTGACCTGTCGGCCGAGCTCGGCAAGCAGGTGCTGGTCGACGTCGACGGGGGCGACGTCGAGCTTGATCGCGAGATGATCGAGATGATCCGCGATCCGTTGACTCACATCATTCGCAACGCCGTCGATCATGGCGTGGAACTGCCGTCGGAGCGGCTCAAGTCCGGCAAGCGCGAGATCGGGCTGCTCAGCGTCTCGGCGCGGCAGTCCGGCAACCAGATCCTGATCGACATCCAGGACGACGGCCGCGGCATCGACGGCAAGCGCCTGGTCGAAAAAGCGATCGCAGCGGGCGTACTCACCAAGGCCGCCGCCAGCGAGCTCAGCCCGCGCGAGCAGCTCGCCTTGATTTTCGAGCCCGGCCTGTCGACCGCGCAGCAGGTGACGGCCATCTCCGGCCGCGGCGTCGGCATGGACGTGGTGCGCTCCAACATCGAGCGCATCGGCGGCATCGTCGAGGTCGACAGCACGCCCGGCCGCGGCACCCGCATGACGCTGCGCGTGCCCTTGACCCTGACCATCATTCCGGCGCTGACCGTGTCGATCGGCAGTCAGCACTTCGCGATTCCGCGATCGGCGATCGACGAGATCGTCCGCGCCAACGGCGAATCGGTCACGCTCGAACGGCTCGGCGGCGCCGGCGTCGCGACCATCCGGGGCCGGCGCGTGCCCGAAGTCGCGCTTGCCGACATTCTAGGCCTTGAAAGCGCCATGCGTGACGAGGAGCGGACCCTGATCGTGCTGCGGCCCGCGGGCGGCGACCATTACGCCCTCGCCGTCGATCGAATCCACGACCATGAGGAGCTGGTGGTCAAGCCGGCCGCGCCGGCGGTGATGGCGACTGGCCTTTACGCAGGCACCACGCTGGCCGACGACGGCAGCCCGATCCTCCTTTTTGATCCGGCCGGCCTCGCCCTTGTAGGCGGCGTGAAGCTCGAGGCGCAGGAGCGGACGACGCGCGTCGCCGAGGCCGGCGCGGGGAGCGGCGGCGCCCAGGCCGTGCCGGTGCTGCTGTTCCGCGGTCTCGACGGCAGCCGGCGCGCGCTGCGCCTCGGGGTCGTCGACCGGATCGAGGAGGTCCCGGCGCAATCCGTGACGAACGCCGCCGGCCAGTTGCGCGTGCAGCTCGGCGAGACCATCCTGCCGCTCGCCGGCGTTCCCGCTGCGGGCATCACCGCCGACAAGGTGCGGCTGTTCCGCCTCAACGACGGACGCCAGGAGATCGGCTTTGCGTTCCAGGAGGTCATCGACCTGTCCGAGCTTGCGCATGAGGTGATTGCCGCAGCCAATCCAGGCGAGATCAGCGGCGTCACCCTGATCGGCGGGGAGCCTGCCGAGATGGTCGACCCGCACTGGCTGTTCGCCCATCATGGCGGGGCCGTCGCCAATGCGGCCGCGCCTCTGGTTTGCCGCTTGCCGGCTGGTGATCCGTGGATGCAGAACATGCTGCGCCCAATCGTCGAGGCTGCGGGCTACCACGTGGTGGACGAGACGGACGAGGTTGAGGCCGATCTGGTCATCATCTCGGAAGATGCGCCGTCCCCCAGCGCGGAGGCGGCGCGGGTCATCCGGCTGCGCACCGAGCCGGATGCCGGCGAGGCCGGCTCGGACAGCATTTATCGCTATGACCGCGCAGGGCTGCTCGTCGCCCTCAGGGCGGCGGGCGCGGGGAGGGCTTGATGAACAAGCTGCTGCTGATTGTCACCATCGCCGGCGAGCGCGTCGCGCTGCCCGCCGAGGCAGTGGAGTCGGTCGTCGAACTCGACACTTTGATCACCGTGCCGCGCGCTGCTGCCCATATCGCCGGCCTGTCGGCTCTGCGCAGCCGGGTGCTGACGGTGATCGACTGCATGCGGGCGCTCGAGCTCGGCACCACCGATTGCTCGGACGGCATCCGCGAAGCGGCGGTGGTCGAGCTCGACGGCCATCACTACGCCCTGATCGTCGATGCGGTCGAGGACGTGGTCGAGGCTTTGACCGAGCCCGCGCCGATCCGCGCCGCCATGGGCGCCGGCTGGGAGCGGGGGTCAATCGGCATGGTCGAGACCGAGGTCGGCCCGCTGCTGCTGGTGGACGTGGCGGCGCTGATCGGCGGCGCCCCTGAAGCGCGCGCTGCTTAAGCTCTTCGTTACCCTTCGCGACTAAACAGTCTCCAGAACGGCAAGCGGGAACCCACGAGACATGAAAAGCTGTCTGATCGTCGACGACTCCAAGGTGATCCGCAAGGTCGCTCGGCACATCCTCGAGACCCTCGAGTTCGAGGTCGACGAGGCGGGCGACGGCCAGGAGGCCTTGTCGCGTTGCGAGGACAAGATGCCGGACGTCGTCCTGCTCGACTGGAACATGCCGGTGATGAGCGGCATGGAGTTCCTCAAGCTGCTTCGCCAGCGCGGCCATTCGGACCAGCCCAAGGTGGTGTTCTGCACGACCGAGAACGACATGGCGCATATTCGTGCTGCGCTCGAGGCCGGGGCCGACGAATATGTGATGAAGCCCTTCGACCGCGAGACGCTGCACATCAAGCTTCAGCTCGTCGGCGTCGCCTGAGGCCCGCCAGTGGAGCGGGCGCTCGCCAGAACGCGGGACCGCCAGGACTCACCGCACGACAGACGGCGCATCCGGCTCATGGTCGTCGACGATTCGATGATCGCCCGCGCGGTGCTCAGCCGGATGATCGAGAGCGATCCGGCCTTCGAGATCGTCGCCGTTGCCGGCACTGCCGAGGATGCCGTCGAGGCCCTTCGCCAGGTCGAAGTGGACATCATCCTGCTCGATCTCGAAATGCCCGGCGCGGGCGGGCTGCGGTCGATGCCGCAGATCATCGCTGCCGCCGCCGGAGCCCGAGTGATGATCGTCTCGTCTCTTGCCGAGGAGGGCGCGGAGCAAACCGTCGCCGCCCTGGCCATGGGTGCCGCCGATACCATGCCCAAGCCCGGGACCGGCCGGTTTAACGGCCGCTTTTCCGAGATCCTGCTGGGCAAGCTCAAGGCCATTAGCTTTGCCGATCGGGCCGAGCGGCGTGGACTGCCGCCCGCATCGGTGCCGGGGTCGCTTCGTGCCATGCCCGCCGATCCCATCGAGGTGCTGGCAATCGGCGCCTCGACCGGCGGCATCCACGCGCTCGGCACCCTCTTTGCTCATCTCCCGCGCCGCATCGGGGTGCCGATCCTGGTGACGCAGCATCTTCCGGCGCCATTCATGAGCGTGTTCGCGCGCCAGCTCGGCGTGACCGCGAACCGCGACGCCGTGGTCGCCGAGGACGGCATGGCGCTGGTTGCGGACCGCCTCCATGTCGCGCCTGGCGACGCGCATATGGTGGTCAACGCCGATTCCGGTCGGCCAAGGATACGCCTGGTGAACTCTCCCGCGCGCAGCGGCTGCATGCCATCGCTCGATCCCATGCTGGCATCGGTCGGCGCAATCTATCGGCGCTCTGCGCTCGGCGTCGTCCTCACCGGAATGGGACGAGACGGGGTCGAAGGCGCAGCGCGCATCGTCGCTTGCGGCGGATCGGTGCTGGCGCAGGACCAGGCCAGCTCCGCCGTGTGGGGCATGCCCCGCGCAATCCTCGAGGCGGGGCTCGCCTCTGCGGTGATGCCGCCCGACAAATTGGCTCGTCGAATCGCTTCGCGCACGGAGGCTTCGTGCAAGTAAGCGACAGTTCCAGCCGAATCCTCGCCGGCCTGCTCGAAGCGCGCACTGGGCAGCAGCTGACGATGAGCCGGCGCTGGCGCATCGAGACGGCGCTGGGCGCGCTGCTGCGGGAGCGCGGAATCCCTTCGCTCGACGAACTCATCACCATCCTCGTGATGGGAAAGGAACCCGGTTTGTCCAACGAGGTGGTCGAAGCCTTGCTCAACAACGAAACCTATTTCTTCCGCGACCGCTCACCGTTCGACCAGCTCGCCCGCCAGGCGCTGCCGGCGCTCGCCCGCGCCCGCGACTCCAGCAAGCGGCTGCGGATCTGGTCGGCCGGCTGCTCGACGGGGCAGGAGGCCTACAGCCTCGCGATGATCTTCGCGGAGGAGCCGGCGGCCTGGCGCGGCTGGACCGTCGACATTCTGGCAACCGACGTCTCCACCGCCGTCATCGATCGCGCCCGAAGCGGGGTCTACAGCCAGTTCGAGGTCCAGCGCGGCCTCGGCATCGCCCAGACCATCCGCTGGTTCGAAGAGGTCGAGGGCGGCTGGCGCGCGGTCGAGCAGGTCCGCCGCCCGGTGCGCTTCCAGGTCCACAACATTCTCGAGCCGCCGCCGCACCCGGGGGCGTTCGACCTCGTGCTGTGCCGCAACGTGCTGCTTTATCTGAGCGCAGAGAAGCGCACGCTCGCCTTTGAGCGGCTGGCATCGGCCATGGCGCCCGACGCCTGGCTCATGCTCGGTGCCGGGGAAACGGTGATCGGCCAGACCGGCCGGCTCGGCGCCGATCAGAAAATCCGCGGCCTCTACCGCCTGACTGCCAATGGTGCCGGGGTGGATAAACGTTCTGGTCCCGACCGCCGCGCGGCCGCAGGGGCTTGACCTTCGACCTGCTGCCGTGCGCCAAGTCCGCGCATGGACATGATCGAGCGGCCATCCCCCAATTTCGACGAGCGGGCGCTGCCGGTGTCGATGATCGTGCTCCACTACACCGGCATGCCCGACTGCGAAGGCGCGCTGGCGCGACTGACCTCGCCTGAGGCGAAGGTTTCGGCCCATTACTGCATCGACGAGGACGGGACTGTTTATCGCCTAGTCGACGAAGCGAAGCGCGCCTGGCACGCCGGTAAGTCGCGCTGGCGCGGCGTGTCCGACGTCAATTCGGCCAGCGTCGGAATCGAACTCGTCAATCCCGGCCATGAGTTCGGCTACCGGCCGTTTCCCGACGAGCAGATCGCCTCGCTGATTCCGCTGGTCGCCTCGATCAAGGAGCGGCACGGCATCGGCCGCGGCAATGTCGTTGGTCACAGTGACGTGGCCCCGGCGCGCAAGGAGGATCCCGGCGAATTGTTCCCCTGGTGGGAACTGGCCAGGCGCCGACTCGCGCTGCCGAGCCCGAGCCGGGACCTCATCGACCCCTTCTGGACCGACGCCGGCTTCCTGCTCGCGCTCGAGCGCTTCGGCTATGACGTCAGCGACGAGCAAAAGGCGGTGATCGCCTTCCAGCGGCGGTTCCGCCCCGACATGATCGACGGCATCATCGACGGCGAGTGCCGCGCCAAATTGTTGTCGCTCTTGCTGCCGCGTCCGCAGTAGACCATATCCGGCTGGCCAGAGGGCCGGGCGGCCGCGTCGGACCCTAGCTTTGCGCGGGGGTTCGCCGAGGAAAGTCCGGGCTCCACGGAACGACGGTGCCGGGTAACGCCCGGCCGGCGGGCTTCGGCGCGTCGAGGGAAAGTGCCACAGAAAGCAAGCTGCCTGTCTTCGGGCAGGTCAAGGCGAAAGGGTGCGGCAAGAGCGCACCGCGCGGCTGGCAACAGGCGCGGCACGGCAAACCCCACCGGGTGCAAGACCGAATAGGGGCGGCATAGGGGCAAGTTCCGGTCCGCCGCCCGGGTTGGTTGCTTGACCCGGCACGCAAGTGCCGGGCTAGACGAATGGCCGCACAGTCCTCGCGCAGGCGGGGATGGACAGAACCCGGCTTACAGGCCCTCTGGCACAGGAGTTCACGCCCACACGCAGAGGCGCAGAGGGCGCAAAGAATATGAGCCTTTACCGGGCCTCAGCGTTCTCTGCGTCTCTGCGCGAAACCTTACATAGCCAGCGAGTGCTGGCTCGTGGAGTTCTATGGCGAAGCAGAAGAGATCGGACGACTGGGGTTTCCCGCGCTGGCGGCCCTACGGCAAGTCGCGCGACGCGGCGCAGGTGCGGACTTGCGACCGCCACGGCTGCGATGCGCCCGGCGACCGCCCCGCGCCCAAGGCGCCCAACAGCCCCGAGCGCTGGTATTTCTGCGAGGCGCATGCCGCCGAATATAACAAGAACTGGGACTATTTCGCCGGCCTCGACGCCCAGTCCGCCGCCGCTCGCGAGGCCGAGGAAAGCGCCGGCGCCGCAGCTTTCCGCCAGTCGGGTCACTGGCAGTGGGGCGGCCCCGGCGACGGCACCCGCAGCCGCGACGAGATGCGGGCGCTGGATGCACTGGAGCTGGAAAGCGACGCCAGCTTCACCGACGTCAAGGCAGCCTACCGCCGCCTCGCCAAGGACAATCATCCGGACCTCAAGCCCGACGATGCCGACGCCGCCAGGCGCTTCCAGCAGGTCAAGGCCGCCTATGACGTGCTGCGGCGGGCGGAAGAGCGCAAGGAAGGCCGGACGGCCTAGCCGCCCAGCATGAACGTGCCGGCGCTGTGGGCGACCGGCCGTGCCGGGTCCCCGCCATGAACGACACCGCTAACGAAGGCGATGCGCCTCGTCAGCTTCACGCATGTGCAGCGGGCATGGATGGTCTCGCCCTTCAGCGCAGGACGAAGATAATCGATCCTGAGGTCGAGCGTTACCAGGGGCACGAACTGGCCGATCGCTGTCCAGGCGGCGGTGCCGCTGGCCGTATCGATCAGGCTGACGATTGCGCCGGTGGCGAGAACGCCGCTTTCCGGCACCCCGACCAGTTCCTCGCGCCACGGCAGGCTGAGCTCGGTCCAATGGTCACCGGCGTCGCCGAACCGCATGCCGAGCGCCCGCCCGTGGCCGACCTGGCGCGCCGTTTCGAAGAATGCGGCGGGATCGAACCGTTCGCCCGCGGCGATCAAGCGGCGAGCCGCCGCGCCGTGTCCCGCACCAGCGTG
>DATLFV010000068.1:0-18478 GCA_035540875.1 Sphingomicrobium sp.
GCAAGAGTCGCCATGAATCGGGCAAAGGCGAGCCATGGCGCGCTGGTCATGATCGGCAATACCATGAGCTTGACCGTGACCATCGCCATGCCGCCCCAGATCCACACCGGATGGACTCGGCCGCGGCATAGAGGCGGCGGACCATCGCCTGCTCATGCGCGCTGAGATAGGGGTTCCAGACGTCGATGATCAGCACCACGCGGTCGCTCTCGCTGCGGTTCCAGGCTTCATGGTCGATGGTGTCGTCGAACGCGAAGGCGCGGCCCGCCACCCACGCGCGCGTCTCTCCGCCGACCCGGAATTCACATCCCTCGGGCACGATCAACGGCAAATGGACGACGCTCCGCACGTTGGTGACGCCGGTGTGCGCCGGGATGTGGCTGCCGGCCCTCAGGACCGAGAAGAAGATGTTCGGCGCCCGGCCCTCAATGTGGCAGATCGGCAGCGATTCCAGCAAAGCCGCGGTGCGCGGCGCGCGGGCGCAGGCCTCGTCGAAGCGTTTCCCCTCCTTCCACAAATGAAACGCGCCCCAGTCGAGCGACTTGTCGAGCCCCGACCATTTGTTCGCCGGCACTCCGGGCGGCTGTGAGATGTAGGGCGTCAGCTCGGCTTGCGGGTCGGCGAGTATGGCTTCCAGCTCGGCCAGGATCATCGGCGTCGCGGCTTCCAGTTCGCCCAGCCAGGGAAAATGCTCCGCGTCGTAAAATTCGTCGGCCGGCAGGAACGGGTAATGCAGCCCTTCGCAATGGTTGGTGTAGATGGGGCGCCGGCCAAGCCAGGCGTCGGCTGCGCGCTGCATCCGCCGCCGGTCCCGCGCAGTCCCCTCGGCCAGCTCCTGCGCCAGCGCCGCGTCGATTGCGTCGGCCAGCTTCTGCTGCTGCTCGGCGACATATTGCCTCGCATTGCGCAGGATTGCCGCGAATTCCGGCGACGGGTCGCTGATCCCCGAAGACAAAGTAAGGACGGCGCTCCAGCGCTCCGCCGCCCGCGTCTGCTCCCCCAGCCTCTGGTGAAGCTCGGCGAGCCGGATCAGCGCCAGCAGCTCCCGCTGGTCGATCGTGAGCACCTGCTCGAGCGCCGCGCGTTCGCGCTCCGCATCGTCGAGGATGCGATAGGCGGTCGCCAGGTTGATCCAGTGCGACGGCTCGCGCGGCTCGCGCTTGCAGGCGACTTCGAAATGCATGGCGGCGGCAGGCGCATCCCTCCGCGCGAGGGCTTCCGCGCCCAGGAAATTGCGCGCGGTGGGCTCGTCGCTGTCGATCGCCAGCACCGCCTCGAAATGACTTCTCGCCTGGTCCGGCCGTCCCGCCCGGTACGCGCGTTCCCCCTCGTCCAGATGCTGCTGGATGCGCTTGATCGACATGGCCGAAACATCAGGCACAGCCGCTCAGACGCGTCAAGCAGCGGGGATGGAGCCTTAGCCAACGACGACTGTTCTCCTGCTGAGCGGCAGGGGTTGGAGAGCGCGATGATATGCCGGCTGTGGCGCGGGTGGACTAAAGTCGACAAAGCCGCGGCGTACGAGGAACTGCTCAGTTCTACCATCATTCCCGGTATTGAAGCGCGAGCTATCCCGGGGTTTCGGCACATCGACATGATGCGCCGGAGCATTGGCGAGGAGGTCGAGTTTGCGACGATCATGTGGTTCGACGATCTCGGCGCGATCGAGACGTTCGTCGGCCAGGATGTGGAGGCAGCGCATGTTCCGGCGAGCGCTCGGGCGGTGCTGGATAGGTTCGACGAACGGGCGGTGCATTATGAAGTCTTCGATCGTCGGGAGCAGCGTTCCTAGCCATGCCTGACCGCAAGATCATCGCCGCCGTCGTGCAGGCCGAAGTCGCAACGGACGTCGAGGCCGGGCTGGACCTGACGCGCCAGAAAGCGATGGAAGCGGCGCGCGCCGGCGCCGAGCTGATCGTTTTCCCGGAGACCTGGATTCCCGGCTATCCGGCCTGGCTCGACCTCTCCCGCGATGCGGCCCTTTGGGACCATGCGCCCGTCAAGGCGATTTACGCCCGGATCGTCGAGAACAGCGTGGCCATCCCGGGCCCGGCGCTGGACCGGCTGGCCGAGACGGCGCGCGACGCCAAGGCCACCCTCGTCGTCGGGCTCAGCGAGCGGGTTGGCCGCGGCGCGGGCCGCGGCACGCTCTACAACAGCCTCGTCACCATCGGGCCCGACGGCAGGCTGCTCAACCACCACCGCAAGCTGATGCCCACCTATACCGAGCGGCTGGTGTGGGGCGCCGGCGACGTCGAGGGCCTGCGCGCCGTTGACACGCCGGCCGGCCGGGTCAGCGCGCTGGTCTGCTGGGAGCACTGGATGCCGCTCGCCCGTCAGGCGCTGCACGAATCGGGCGAGGACGTGCACGTCGCGGTGTGGCCGACGGTCCACGATCTTCATCAGGTCGCGAGCCGGCAATATGCGTTCGAGGGCCGCTGCTTCGTGCTGGCTTCGGGCGCGCTGATGCGTGCCTCCTCCTTGCCGCCCGAGCTGGAGGCGCATCCCGACCGCGTCACCGGGCCGGACCAGTGGGTCCTGCGCGGAGGCAGCGCGATCATCGGTCCCGACGGCAAATATGTCGTGGAGCCGGTCTATGACGAACCGCGCATCCTGATCGCCGAACTCGACCTCAGGCGCGTCAGCGAGGAGAGCATGACGCTCGACGTCACCGGCCATTATCACCGTCCGGAGCTGTTCGACTTTCGGCCGCTCGCGACCGGTCGGCGCGACGCTGGCGAGGGGGGCTGAAGGTCAAGTCCCGGCGCCGATCAGCGGTGGTGCGTGGGCTCAGCGACAGTTGCGCAGGCTGCGCGAGCGGCGCATCGGGGCGCTTCACACACAAGCGAGGTTCGCATGTCAGTGGTCACAACCCACCAGCCGGGAATTTCTGAAGAGCAGATGATCCGGCAGATGTCGTGCGATGGCTTCGAAGCCGCGGCCCGGGATTACGGCTCGGGCGCGACCGAGCCGCACCAGCACGATTATGATGTTTGCCTTTACATCGTCGAAGGCGAGTTCAGGCTGCGCGAGGTGGAGAGGTCGATCGTCCATAGCTTCGGGCCTGGCGACAAGGTGCTGGTCGATCGCGGCACCACCCACGCCGAGGAGCACGGGCCGCTGCGGATGATCGTCGGCCGCCGCCATCCGGTTCTGACGGCCTGACAAGCTGATTGCAGGGAGAGGCAGATGGAGCAGCACCTGTCGGGCAGGCTGGCGCTTTGCCTCCTGCTTCTTCGGCTCAGCCTCGGCCTCGTCATGATGATCTGGGCTTTCGACAAGATTCTGAATCCCTCCCATGGCGCAGCGGTGTTCGAAACCTTCTATGGGCTCGCGGGAGTGGGCGAGACCATCGTCCGCGGGATCGGCGTTGCCCAGGCGATCATCGTGCTCGCATTCCTGCTCGGCCTGGCGCGGACGTGGAGCTACGGTGCGGTTCTGCTCATGCACGGCGTCACCACCATCGTCTCGTGGAGCGCCTACCTCCAGCCGCTCAAGAACATCCTCTTCTTCTCCGCCTGGCCCATGCTCGCCGGGTTGGTAACGCTGTTCCTGCTCCGTCGCCACGACCGGGTCGCCTCCCTCGGATACACCCGCCAGCGGGAGCCGTGATGGCTCGCAAACGAGGCAACCGCCGCGCGGGCGGGCGCGGACATTGGTCATCGCGCTTTTGTCGCCACCCTGCGACGTGCCTCAATCGGGTGCGTCCTCGAGCCGGGGTTGAGCAGAGAACGCATAAGCCCGCAGGCGCGGCCAGCTGCCGCGATCGATGATCGTGAGGCTCGCCGGCGGCACCGGAGCGAGATGCTCGGCCCGGCAGCCCAGCATCAGCGAGACCGCGTGCCGGATCGCTCCGCCATGTGTCACGACCAGCACTCTTGGCGCGTCCGGTGCCAAGGCGGCAAGCGCATCGGCGATCCGCTCGCGAAAATCGCTGCCGCTTTCCCCTCCCGGCGGCGTGTAATCGCCTGCCCGCCACGCGCGCCACTGATCGGGCACGGCGGAGCGCAGATCCAGCGATGATCGGCCGCTCCACTCTCCCACGTCGATCTCGCGCCAGCGGGGATCGATCCGGTGCGAGCCGCGGCCGAGCAATGCGAGGGTTTCTGTCGCTCTTCGCAAGTCAGAAGAGACCACCGCCTCGAACGGCATTGTCCCCAGCACCGACGCTGCCTGCAGCACCTGACCGCGGCCGACTTCGCTGAGCGGCTCGTCCCGCTGCCCTTGCAGCCGCCTGGCGGCATTCCATCCGGTCTCACCGTGGCGAAGAAAGACAATCCGGCTCACTTGCGGCTGGGGATCGTAAACTGCACCACCGTGCCTTGCGCAGGATCGGTGAAAACCTTCAGGGTGCCGCCGTGGCGCTCGGCCACCGCCCGCGCCAGCGCAAAGCCGACGCGGCGTGGATCCAGGTCGTGCGACGGATCGCCGCTCATCGCCCGCTCGCTCAGGTCAGAGGACGAGGTGGGTGCGTCGTCCGCCACTTCGATCCTGACGCAGCCGATGGCGGGCGCGGAAAGCGCTCTGATCCCGATCCGGCCCCCGCTTTGGGGCAGCGCTTGGAGCGCGTTGCGCAGGGCCTCGCCGAGCGCTTCGCGGAGCTTCAGCCGGTCGGCCAGGATGTCACCAATCCCCGCCTCGGGCACGATCTCGAGACTGACGGAACGCTCGACGATCTGTCGGCGGTAGCGCGCGGCGGCCTCGTGGATCAGCTCGGCGACGTCGACCTCCTCGAAGTGGAGGTCGAGCGGGTAGGCGATTGCCGTGAACCGCGAAATCGCATCGGCGAGCCGCTCCGCCTCTGTCAGGAGCTCCGTTTTCCCGGGCTGCCCGGCAAGCCGGGTGAGCGTCGCCTGGAAGCTTGCGACCAGCCGGTGAAGAGTTGCGCTGGAAGGCGCCGTTCGCCAGTCGTGCTCATCCGGCTCGCTGGTTGCGGTTCGCCGCCGAAGGGATTCGGCCAGTTCGTTGAGTGCGCGGGCGACGCTGCCGAGCTCGTCGTCGCGATCGTCCGTCACTCGCGTGTTCAGATCGCCTGCGGAAAGGTTGCGAAGCGCGCGCTCCACTTCCCGCAGCGGACGAAACAGATCCGACGACAGATAAGCCGAAATCAGCAGGACCAGGGAAAGGATGCTGAGCACCGACACGGCCAGCATGACTCCGGCCGTCTGCCGCACCGCAGCAGTCCTGGATTGAACCTCGCGCCGTCGCGCCCGGTCCGCGTTCACGCTGGCTTCGGTGATGGCCCGAAAACGTTCGTAGTCGCCAGTGTCGAGTTCGTCGTCGATCAGCCTGGCTGCAGCGGCGCGGTCGCTGCGCGCAAGCAGGAACACCTCGCGCGCCGCAGAAATCAACCGGGCATGGACCTCGCGGGTTCGGGCGACTTCCGCGCGCTCGGCGGGCGTGTCAGCCAGCGCTGCCCATTCGGCAAAATCGCGCGCCGCCGGCTCCAGTGCCCGCTCGAAGTCTGCCCGGGCGTCCTCGACGTCGGAAGTGAGCGCGTCCTCGGCCTCCTTGAGCGCCTGGAACGTCCCGGCGCGAACGCGCTGAAGGAGCAGGCTGCGCGTGTAATGACTCTGGGCCTCGGCGGTGGCGCGCTGCCATTGGTAGGTGGTGTAGGCAGCCACGGCGGCGACCAGCAGGCTGATCGTCGCCAGCGCGGCGAACGCCGTCAGCAGCTTGCGCTGCAAGCTGGCGTTCCGGCTCGTCACAGCGCGAGCCCGATGTGCTGCCAGTAGCCGAAGTAGAAGATTGCCATGAGCAAAGCGTGGACCGGCAAAAGCACGGCGCTCAGTCGCAGCAGGTCGGCGGGCAGCCAGGTCTCGCCATCCGCCTCCTGGTACATGAGAAGCGCCTTCGAGCTGACCGGGAAGGTGAGGCAGTAATTGAGCCCGACGTTCGCCAGGAACATCACGGCGACGGCATCCAGGTTGAGCGCGCCGGCAAGATAGAGAAGAGGCGGGATCAGCGCTGCGGCCCGTGCCGCGTGCGAGGCAAGATAAAGGTGCGAGGTCAGGCTGATCAGCGCCAGCGCGAGCAGGATCAGGAGGGGAGATCCCGCTTCCCTGATGTGGGTGGCCGCGAAGGCCTGCTCGATCAGCCATCTTGCGGCACCGGTCTCGATCAGTGCCTCACCAAGCACCAATGCGGTTCCGACGAACAGGATGAGGTTCCAGCCAACCGAGTCCAGCCCCGTCTTCCACTTGATGACCCCGAGTGCGGGAAGGGTGAGCAGGAAGGCGCCGGCGATGCTGACTGTCGCGATCTCGAGCCCATGCTGCCGTTCGGTCAGCCACAGCCCGACCATCGCCAGCACGACGACGCAGGTCCGCCATTCCGCGGCGGAAAAGCGGCTCGCCGCCGGTGGTGGCAGACGCAGCCGCGTCGCCCGCGTCTCCGCACTCAGGAACATGCGGCTGATGACATATGCCGACACCAGGCTCGCCGTCGCCCCGAACGGCAGCCCGTACAGCGCCCACTCGCCGAACCCGATGCGCTGATCGGCGACTTCGTCGAGCAGGTCGTTGGCGATGAGATGCGAGCCCGCGCCGACCAGGCTGGAAATGGTCGATACCAGGATCACTGTCGGGATCAGCAGTGCCAGGGCGCGGGTCACTTGCCGGCTTCCTGCTGCGTCGGACAGGCTGCGGAAGACGGGCAGCGACACGGCGGCCCGACCGGAGGTCGAGGGGATCAGGAAGGCGAGGGGAAGCAGCAGCAGCGTCAACAGCCATATCACCCTTCCGACCGTCCGGTCCCCGGCGGCGGCAATCCGGGTGAGGCGGTCCGCCAGGCCGGTTTGATGTACCGCGGCGCCGAGGACGAAGGCGCCGATCATCAGCCAGATCACGTCCGACTCCAGCGCCTCGAACAGGTCCTCCTGTTCGATCGCTCCCGACAAGGAAAGAAACAGGACAGCCCCGAGCGACACGTAGGCCGCGTTGAGCCTCGTGAGGGTCCAGAGGATGGCAGCAGCTGCAAATGCAAACAGCGCGAGCCGGGCGTTGGTCGCCAGGCCTTCGGGAAGAAAGACGGCAAGCGCAGCCACGGTGAGGAGGACAAGCGCAGGAAGCGCGCCGATCACCCATCGGAAACTTGCCCTCGGGGCTGGCTGTTGCGCTGCGGCCGCCCGTTCGACTGGCGCCCACAGGCTCGCTGCCGAGTCAGGCATTCGCCTCGGCGATGCGCCCCGCCGCGGCCGCGCCTGCTAGGAAGGTCTTCATGACGTTCTCGGCGGCAAGCGCCAGCTCGTCCGCTGCATTGCCCATCGCTTCCTCGAGCGTCTCGGGGCAGCTCACGGTCGAGAAATAGGCGTCGACACCATGCTCAAGGACGTCCTCGGCCCGCTCGCCGATCGTCCCGGCAAGGACGATGACGGGCACCCCATGGGCCTTGGCTCGGTCTCCGACCTCGGCCGGGATCTTCCCGCGCGCCGTCTTGAAGTCGATCCCGCCCTCGGCGGTAATGACCAGGTCCGCGCGGGGAAGGTGCTCCTCCAGCCGGAAGTAAGGCAGGAGCACGTCGAAACGGGAGCGAAGGCGGGCACCCAGCAATGCGTGGAGACCGGCTCCCGCGCCACCCGAAGCGCCGCCGCCGGGCATCAGCCGCACGTCCAGCCCCAGCTCGCGCTCGATCACGCTTGCGAAATGGTCGAGTGCATCCGACAGCCGCTCGACATCCACTGGCGAGGCGCCTTTCTGGGGCCCGAAAACCCTTGCCACGCCGCCGGGGCCGGTCAGCACGTTTTCCATGTTGCATGCCACGTCGATCTCGACGTCGGCGAGCCTTGGGTCGAGGCCCCTGAGATCGATGTGCTCCAGCTGCGCAAGCGCCAGCCCACCCGGCGGCAGGTCGCTGCCGTCCTTTCCGACGAGGCGCGCCCCCAGCGCCTGGGCAAGACCGGCACCGCCGTCGTTTACGCCGGAATCGCCGCAGCCGACGACGATCCGGCGCGCGCCTCGCTCAAGCGCCGCAAGCATGAGTTCGCCGACACCACGTGTCGTTGTCCTGGTCGGGTCGCGGCGGTCGCGAGGCACCATTTTCAAGCCCGCGGCAGCTGCCAGCTCGACCACTGCCGTGCCTTCGTCCTTGCCGCCGAGCATTGCGAAGGAACTCTGAATCGGGGCTCCGATCGGACCGGTGACCTCCGCGGGATGCATCGACCCGCCCGTCACCCTGGCCATGGCCTGGCTGGTGCCTTCTCCTCCATCCACCAGCGGCAGGCATACGACCTGCGCAGTCGGGCAGGCGCGCTCGACGCCTTTCGCGATGGCTGCCGCCACCTCGCCGGCATCGAGGCTCTCCTTGTACCCCGAAGGTGCGATCAGGACATTCATCGGCCGCCCCTCTGACTTAGCTCACAAGTTTTCGTGAACAGCTCCGGAGCAACATCGTTCCGGCGGCTCAATGCGCCGCCGCTCGAGAGCTTCCAACGCCGCCAAGATCGGGCCGTTTTCTGCCGCCCTGCTTTCGCGTAGAGGGCCCGCAATGCTGTCGCTGCCCAACCTCCTGACCCTTTCGCGAATCCTGGCGGTGCCGATCCTGGTATTCCTGCTGTGGCGACCGACGCCGCTCGATTATGCGATCACCTTCGTCCTCTACTGCATCGTCGGCATCACCGATTATTTCGACGGCTATCTCGCCCGCGCCTGGGGCAGCATCTCGCGGCTCGGCCAGTTCCTCGACCCGATCGCCGACAAGATCATGGTCGCGGCGGTGATCATCATGCTCATGGCCTCGCGGCGCGCCAATGGCGCCGACCCGATCATCGAGGATTTGCACGTCATCCCCGCGCTCATCATCCTGCTGCGCGAGATCATCGTCTCGGGGCTGCGCGAATTCCTCGCCAGCCTGCAGATCTCCGTCCCGGTCAGCGCGCTCGCCAAGTGGAAGACCACCTTCCAGCTGGTGTCGCTCGGCGCCCTGATCCTCGGCGGCGCCGTGCCGGCCATGCCCTGGGTCCACATGGTCGGGCTGTTCAGCCTGTGGGCCGCGGCGGCGATGACGCTGGTGACCGGCTACGACTATCTGCGCATCGGGCTCAGGCACATGGACTGATTGATCGACTCAGCCGGTTTGTCTGACCGGCTTTAATCGTTTCATTCGATTGGGCGGTGCGCCTAGAGCACGCTCGAACAACCCGTTGAGGAGGCAAGGACCATGGACGCAAAGACCGGAGATATGGGCAAGGGCTGTCCGGTGGACCGGCCGACGACCGTGCGCTCCCTGCTCGGGCGCCAGAACAAGGACTGGTGGCCCGACTCGCTGCCGCTGGAGGTGCTCAACCAGGGCGGCACATCGCCCGATCCGATGGGCGACGACTTCGATTATGCCGAGGCGTTCAACGCGCTCGACTATGAGGCGCTCAAGGCCGACCTGCGCGCCATGATGACCGACAGCAAGCCGTGGTGGCCGGCGGATTACGGCCACTACGGGCCGCTGATGATCCGCATGGCCTGGCACGCCGCCGGCACTTATCGCACCGCCGACGGGCGCGGCGGCGCCAACAGCGGGCAGCAGCGCTTCGCGCCGCTCAACAGCTGGCCGGACAACGGCAATCTCGACAAGGCGCGGCGGCTGCTGTGGCCGATCAAGCGCAAGTACGGGAAGAACATCAGCTGGGCCGACCTGTTCATCCTCGCCGGCAATGTCGCGATCGAATCGATGGGCGGGCCGGTGTTCGGCTTCGGGGGCGGCCGCAAGGACGTGTTCGAGCCGGAACGCGACATCTACTGGGGGGCCGAGGAGAAGTGGGTCGATGCGGCCGAGACCCGCATCCAGCCCGACCGCGAGATGGAGCTCGAGCACCCGCTCGCCGCCATCCAGATGGGCCTCATCTACGTCAATCCCGAAGGTCCCGGCGGGGTCCCCGACCCGCTGCAGTCCGCGCGCGACATCAAGGTCACCTTCGAGCGGATGGCGATGAACCACGAGGAAACCGTTGCTCTGACCGCCGGCGGCCACACCTTCGGCAAGGCGCACGGCGCCGGCGACCCCAGCCTGGTCGACGCCGCTCCGGAAGGCGCGGACATCGCGCTGCAGGGGCTCGGCTGGGCCAGCGCCCACGAGAGCGGCTTTGGCGAGCATACGATCACCAGCGGCATCGAAGGCGCGTGGGTGAACACCCCAACCGAATGGTCGGAGAATTACTTCCGACTGCTGCTCGACTACGAATATGAACTGGTGCGCTCGCCGGCAGGCGCGCAGCAGTGGCAGCCGATCAACCAGCGCGAGGAGGACATGGCGCCGGACGCCCACGTGCCGGGCAAGAAGGTGCCGACGATGATGACCACCGCCGACATGGCGCTTCGCGAAGATCCCGAATTCCGCGTCATCTCGGAGAAGTTCCGCAACGACCATGAAGCCTTCAAGGACGCGTTCGCGCGGGCCTGGTTCAAGCTCACCCACCGCGACATGGGTCCCAAGGTCCGTTACCTCGGCCCCGACGTCCCGGAGGAGGACCTGATCTGGCAGGATCCGGTGCCGGCCGGCAGCATGCCGTCGCAAGCCGACGTTGCTGCGTTCAAGGACAAGGTCCTGAGCTCGGGGCTCAGCGTGGGCCGGCTGGTCAGGACCGCCTGGGCGTCGGCGTCGAGCTACCGCCGGTCGGACCACCGGGGCGGCGCCAATGGCGCGCGCATCCGGCTCGAGCCGCAGCGCAACTGGGCGGTCAACGAGCCCGAGGAGCTGGGACGGGTGCTTGCCAAGCTCGACGAGCTGCGCGGGCCGCTGTCGATGGCCGACGCGATCGTCCTGGCTGGCACGGCCGCGGTCGAGAAAGCGGCCAGGGATGCCGGCTTCGACGTCGAAGTGCCGTTCACCGGCGGGCGCGGCGACGCCACCCAGGAGTGGACTGACGCGGACAGCTTCGCGGTGATGGAGCCGGTCGCCGACGGCTTCCGGAATTACCTGAAGACCAAGCATTCTGTGAAGACCGAGGAACTGCTTCTCGACCGCGCCTCGCTGCTCGGGCTTTCGGTGCCCGAGATGACGGTTCTGCTCGGCGGCCTTCGGGTGCTCGGAGCCAATTACAAGGACGCGCCCGAAGGCGTGTTCACCCACCGCAAGGGTCAGCTGACCAACGACTTCTTCGTCAACCTGCTCGACAACGACACCTTCTGGAAGGTGATCGACACCAGCGCCGACGAGGAGTTCATCGGTTACGACCGCGGCGGCAGCCAGGAGAAGTGGCGTGCCACCCGCACCGACCTGATCTTCGGCTCGAACAGCCAGCTGCGCGCGGTTGCCGAGGTCTATGCCGAGCGCGGTAACGAGGAGAAGTTCGTCCGGGACTTCGTGCACGCCTGGACGAAAGTGATGAACGCCGACCGCTTCGACCTGCCGCAGAACCCCGACAGCGTCGAGCCGATCGGCATCGCGGAACCGGCTACGGCGGAGTAGCCGAGCTGCGAACGCCGCGGCGCGCGTTTCCCTTCGCGCGCGCTGCGGCTGGCTCGTGGCTGGGTGCTTGCATGACCTCGCCCGCGATCTCGCGCAGGGTCGCGGCCAGAAGCTGGAACTCGGCCTCGCGTGGGCTCGACCGGCGCCACACTAGCGCGATCCGCCGAAAGCCTTGGTCCGACTGCAAGGCGCGAACCTCGACTCCGGTACCCTCGAGGATGCCGGCGGCGATCGCCATTTCCGGCACGAAGGTAACCCCCAGCCCATTGTCGACCATCTGCACCAGGGTGTGAAGCGAGGTTCCAAGCATCGCCGCGTCGGCGCGCAGCTCGGGGCGATTGCAAGCCGCCAAGGCATGGTCCTTCAGACAATGCCCGTCCTCGAGCATCAGCAGCCTGCTCTCGTCGATCGCGTCGGTCTCCACCCTTTCCCGCGGCGGCGCCTCGCCGGCGGGAAAGGCGACGAACAGCCGATCGTCGAACAAGGCAGCGCTGTCGACGTCGCCGCAGCCGTAGGGCATCGCCAGCAGCACGCAGTCCAGCGTTCCGCGGTGCAGGGACTTGCACGAGGCCTCGCTGGTCTCCTCGCGCAGGAACATCTTCAGGCTGGGCCAGGTCGAGCGCAGTCGCGGGAGCATCGGCGGCAAAAGGAAGGGCGCGATGGTTGGAATGACGCCCATCCTCAGCTCGCCGTGGAGCGGCTTGCCCTCGGCGCGGGCAAGACCGGCGAGTTCCTCCGCCTCGCGGATCACCCGAAGCGCCTTGTCGGCCATCTTCTCGCCGAGGGCGGTGAACCGCACCATCCGGCGCGTCCGCTCGACCAAGGTTACTCCGAGCAGGGTCTCGAGATCGCGCAGGCCCGCGGACAGGGTGGACTGGGTGACGAAGCAAGCTTCTGCTGCGCGCCCGAAATGTCCGTGCTGGCGGAGCGCGACGAGATATTGCAGCTGCTTGATGGTGGGCAGGTGGGTGGTCATCGGCGATATCGATCAGTCGCACTGCTATGACAGGCGAAGTCTATTGTCACGGAGGGCGCGCGCACGCCGCCTTAGCTGAGCAGGCGATAAAGCGCGTAGGAGCTGGTCAGGGTGACGAGCGCACCGACGAAGGTCAGCAGCAGGTCGGGATTGACGCGCTTGGCGATGACGGCTCCGAACGGCGCTGCGAGCACTCCGCCGATGAGCAGGCCGATGGTGGCGACGGTGAACGCCTCCCAGCCCAAAGCGGCAATGAACGTCGCCGAGATGGTGATCGTCAGGAAGAATTCTGCGGTGTTGACGGTGCCGATTGTCCGGCGCGGATTGCTGCCCTGGACGAGCAGGTTGGACGTGACGATCGCCCCCCATCCTCCGCCGCCAGCGGCGTCCATGAAGCCGCCGACAAGGCCGAGCGGCTCGACCACCTTGACCTGTTTTTCCCGGTGCCGGTGCATGACGCCGCGATAAAAGAGATAAAGACCGAGCGCAGTCAGATAGGAGAGGACCAGGGGCCTGGCGGTATCGGCGTTGATCTGCGTCAGCGCATAGGCGCCGGCAACCCCGCCGATGACCCCCGGAATGACGATCCGGAAGAATAGTCGCCAGTCGACGTTGCCATGCGCGACATGGCTGACTCCGGACACGGCGGTGGTGAATGTCTCGGCCGTGTGGACTCCCGCCGAAGCGGCCGCTGGGGGGACGCCGATGCTGATCAGCAGGGTGCTCGAAATCTGGCCGAAGGCCATGCCCAGCGCCCCGTCCACCATCTGCGCCGCAAAGCCGATGAGGATGAACGGCAGCAGCGCTGCCGGATCGGTCAAATATTCGAGGAAGATCGCGCTCTCCAGCCCTGTTCGGCGGCGATTTGCCCAACCCCCGTCGGCTTCGCAAGCGAAACAGGCTGGCGATGCATCCGCTTGGCTAGCATTTCCAGCCGCCCGCACTTAGATTGGTCGGCAAAGTCGGTCAGGATCCGCGCTTGAGCATTCTGTTGTTAAGCTATCTGGATTCGGTGAAGGCCCGGGACCCGGCGGCCCGTTCGCGCTGGGAGGTTTTGCTGTACCCCGGTGTGCTGGCGCTGGGCCTCCACAGGGTCGGCCACTGGCTGTACGGCGGGCGCCTGTTCTTCCTCGCCCGCCTCATCAACCATTTCGCCCGGTTCCTGACCGCGATCGACATCCACCCCGGTGCCCGGATCGGCCGCAATTTCTTCATCGATCATGGCTTCACGGTGATCGGCGAGACAGCCGAGATCGGCGATGACGTCACCATCTACCAGAACGTCACGCTGGGCGGGACCAATCCGTCAACCGGCGTCGCCGGCAAGCGCCATCCGACGTTGCGCGATGGCGTGGTGATCGGCTCTGGCGCTCAGGTGCTGGGGCCAGTCGACATCGGGCCGGGCGCCAAGGTCGGGGCGAATGCCGTGGTCACCAAGGATGTTGCTGCGGGAGCCACCGTGGTTGGAATCCCGGCCAAGCCGGTGCCCGTCGACACCGTTCACTACAGTCCGGGGTTCATTCCCTACGGTACGCCCTGCGGCGAGGATTGCGACCCTTCGCGCATCGGGATTGCCGAGCTCGAGCAGCAGATCGAGGAGCTGCGAAGGGAGGTCGCGATGCTCAAGGCCGCGCGGCAGCCCGCGCCGAAGGTCAAGAGCGCTTGAGCGTCATCGCGCCGTTCCCGCTTCCAAGGGACCGGCGCCCAATCGCCACTTTCGACCGTGCGGAGCTGACCCGGATCCTCGACCTTTACGGGCGGATGGTGTCGGCAGGTCACTGGCGCGACTATGCGCTTCGGCTCGAACCTGACGTGGCGATTTTCGCCGCCTTTCGGCGCACCGCCGAGCGGCCCGAGGTACGGATCGAGAAAAGGCCGGCGCTGCGCATCCGGCAGGGCGCCTTCGCACTGGTCGGCGAACATGGCGCCGTGCTCAAGCGAGGCCAGGATCTTAATCTGGTCCTGGCCCCGCTCGAGCGCCGGCTCCTGCGCCTGGTAGAGGACTAAGCGTCGGGCGTTAGCGGCAGCGGGACTGGCCGCGCTCGAACTGGCGGCCGAGCAGCGCACCGGCGGCGGCGCCCAAGATGGTGCCCGTCGCGCGTTCGCCGCGAGTATCGATCGCTCGGCCGACCAGCGCTCCGCCAGCGGCGCCGGCGATCAATCCGACGGTGCCGTTCGGACGCTTGCAGCGCAGCCGTCCGCTCGAGTCCTTCCAGACCTTTCCGGTGTAATAGCCCTGTGCCGCAGCCGGGGCGGCAAGCACCGGCACGGTGAGAGTCGCAGCAGCGAGGCTAAGCATGATCTTTCGCATCGAACTTCCTTCTTGGCTTCAGTTGCGTTCGATCCGGTGGTGCTGCGGAGAGGCTGAACCTGCGGCAACGCACCTGAGGGTGGTAAACGGCGCCGGCCTCATTATCGACGAGGCGAGCTGCCTCGGCTGACGAACGGACGTCGCTTTATGTGCAATCTTTACGGCATGACCGCGACGGTCGACGAGCTGCGGCGCATCTTCGGGCCGTTCGACGGAGACCGGACCAATTTGCCGGCGCTCGACGAAATCTACCCAGGTCACCAGGCGCCGGTGCTGAGGCGATCGCAAGGCGGCGGGCTCAAGCTCGAGCAGATGAAATGGGGCTTCCCGGGCCCCGCCGCGGCGGGATCACGGCCGGTCACCAATGTGCGCAACCTGGCCAGCCCGTTCTGGCGCAGCGCGCTGAATGATCCCGCTCGGCGCTGCATCGTCCCGGCGACCAGCTTTTGCGAATGGACGGCAGAGCCCGACCCCCAGACGAAGCGCAAGGCCAAGGTCTGGTTCGCCCTGCATGAGGACTCGCATCCCTTGTTCGCCTTCGCGGGTGTGTGGCGGCCAAGCGAGCAGGGGCCGTTCATGGCGTTCCTGACCTGCGAGGCGAACGGGCTGGTCGGCGCGGTGCACCCCAAGGCCATGCCGGTGATGCTTCGCCCGGACGATGTCGGGCGCTGGCTCGACAGTGACCGGGTCGATGCCTGCGCGCTCGCGCAGCCGTTCGCGGATACGGCGATGCGTCGCGTGAGTTAAGCCCGCTGAGACCTATCATCAGGAGACGATAAGATGGCGAAAAAGGCGACGTCGACGAGCAAGCCAAAAGCCGCCAAGGCAAAGTCCGATAGCGGGTCAGGGCGGGCGCTGACGACCGGCAACCGGGAAGATCGCGAAACCGACGACAGTGGCGGCGCCGGCGAAGCCTTCATCAAATTGCTGCAGAGTCCCCTGGTCGCCGAATTGCTGACAGTGGCGGCGACCGCGGCGCTCGCCGCGCTTGCAGAGCACGGCTTCAGCCGCGCCGGCGCCGGCGACCAGCGGCGGGCGGGACGCGCGGTGAAGGCGGCCGGCAAGGCGGCGGCCGCGGCAATCGGCCGCCGGCTGGCAACCGAGGTCGACGAAATCCGCCGCGCCGCGCGCGAGGCTAAGGAGCGCGCAGCAGCGTAAGCCGGGCGCGGCCGACCTCACGTTCGGCCGCGATCGACCAGCCCGCCGGGTCGACAGCGTCGGCGCGCGCGGTCTCGACCGCCATCCAGCCGCCATGGGCGAGCCAGCCGGCCTGCCGGGCCGCGGCGACGGCCGCGCTTCCGGAACCGGCGGCATAGGGCGGGTCGGCGAACAGGACGTCGAACGGCGATGACGGCGGCAGGCTCAGTGCCGAGCCGCTGAGGATGTTGGTGCGGTCGGTTGCACCAAATGCGGCCGCGCTGGCGCGAATGGCGTCGAGGGCGCGGCGGTCGCTCTCGACAAAGGTGGCGCACGCCGCGCCCCGCGACAAAGCCTCGAAGCCCAGCGCCCCGCTGCCGGCGAACAGATCGGCGACGCGCAGCCCATCGAAGCTGCCGATCCGGCTCGTGAGCATCGAGAACAGGGTTTCGCGCACGCGATCCGCGGTGGGCCGCGTGTCCACCCCCTGCGGCGCCGCCAGCTTCCGGCCGCGCCACTGGCCGGCAATGATCCTCACTTCAGCCGTTCGCGGAAGTCGGTGAGCGCGCGGCGGTCAACCTCCTGGACGCCGCCAGGTTCTAGTCCTGCGAGGTCAAAGGGCCCGTAAGCGGTGCGGATCAGCCGCGACACCTGAAGGCCGAGGAAGGCGAGCACGCGCCGAACCTCGCGGTTCTTGCCCTCGGTAAGGCTCATCGCGACCCAGCAATTGCGGCCGGTGCGCCGCTCGAGGTTGGCGTCGATGGACCCGTAGCGCACCCCTTCGATGGTCACGCCCTCGGCAAGCTCCTCGAGCTGGTCCTGGCTGATGTCGCCGAACGCCCGCGCACGATAATGGCGGACGACGCCGGTGCTGGGGAGCTCGAGCTGGCGCTTGAGCTCGCCGTCATTGGTCAGCAGCAGCAGGCCTTCGGTCATGAAGTCCAGGCGGCCGACCGGCATCAGCCGCGGAAGGCCCGGCGGCAGCCGGTCGTAAATGGTCGGCCGGCCCTTGGGATCGCGGGCGGCGGTGAGCGTGGTCGGGGGCTTGTAGAAGCGGAACAGGCGCGCGGCGCCGGCCGGGCGCACCGGCTTGCCGTCGACCGTGACTCCGGCCAGATCCTCGAGCAGGGTCGCGGGCGTGGTCAGCACCTCCCCGCCCAGGGCGATCCGGCCATCGGCGATCATCCGCTCGATGTCGCGACGTGACGCGACTCCGGCCCGCGCCAGCAACTTGGCGATGCGCTGCGGCCCGCTCTCGCGCGGCTGCGGTCGCGAAGGCGCATTGGCGCGGCCGCTTCGACGCTGCGGCACTTGATCAGGCTTCGTTCGTTGCGGGGACAAGGCTGTTCATCCTGGGGACGAGATGCTGTTCGGCAAGCGCAACCGTGTCGTCAAGCGGATCCTCATTGTCGAGGACGAGCCGCTGACCGCGTTCGACAATGAAAGCATGCTCACCGACTGCGGCTACGAGGTGGTGGCGACGCTCGACGGCTATGACGAGGCCATCGCCATGCTCGGCCGCGAGCAGATCGACCTGGTGCTCAGCGACGTGCGGCTGAACAGCCAGCAGACCGGAATCGACCTTGCCCGCGCCGCCAAGGCACGGGGCATCCCAACCTTGTTCGCCACCGGACATCCCTATCCGGAGGCGCCGAGCGTTGCGGTCGGCTGCCTGATGAAACCTTATTCGCCGCGCCAGCTCAAGGCGGCGATCGACAGCGTCGACCGGCTGCTGGCCGGGGAGACGGTCAAGCCCCCCAAGGGCGTCGAGCTGTTCCCGCCGCCGCAATCCTAGCCTCTAGCCAGCCAGTGCGGCGCTGCTAAGCATAAAGGCGAATAGCAGCAGCAGCAGGCGAGGCGAATGGCGGAGACGGAGAAACTCAAGGGGTGGCGGCTGCTCAGGGTCGCGCTTGGCGATCGCAAGACGGCAGTGATGCTCGCCTTCGGATTCGGCGCCGGGCTGCCCTACACCTTGCTGATCGGCACGCTGAACGCCTGGCTCGGCGAGTGGCAGATCGACCTCGCGACCATCGGCGTGCTGTCGTGGATCGGCCTGGCTTACGCGTTCAAGTTCCTGTGGTCGCCCTTGGTCGACCGCGTTCGCCTGCCGGGCCTTGAGCGGCTCGGGCGGCGGCGCAGCTGGCTGCTGCTTTGCCAGATATTGCTGACCGCGACCTTCTTCGGGCTGGCCATGTCGAACCCGCGGCTCGAGCTCGGCTGGTTCGCGCTTGTGGCGGTGATCGGAGCCTTCGCCTCGGCGACCCAGGACGTCGTCATCGACGCCTGGCGAATCGACGTCGCCGACGAACGCGCGCCGGTGGAGATCCTCTCCTCCATCTATCAGTTCGGCTACCGGATCGCGGCCTTGATCGGCGGCGCGCTGGCGCTGGTGCTGTCGGAGCGCATCCCCTGGCCGACCGTCTATGCCGTGATGGGTGGGTTCATGGCGCTCACCATCATCGCCACATGGCTTGCCCCCGACACGCCGCGAGCGCTGATTGAGCGCGAGCAGACCGCCCTGCGCAAGACCGGCGCGATCCAGCCCAAGCTGCGGGCGATCGGCCTTGCCATCGTCGGCGTCGGATGGGTGTGGGCGATCTGGACCGTCGGCTCGTTCATGGCGCGGGTGCTCACCGCGACCCCCAACGACCCCAACC
>DATLFV010000069.1:0-4746 GCA_035540875.1 Sphingomicrobium sp.
CGGAACGCACTGTCATTGCGGCGGTTCTTGCTGCCAGGCGGCGCTGCGGCCGCTTCGTGACAAGAGGAAAGTTCACCCCAATGCGTATTCCAGCAATGACGATCACCTTTGCCCTGACGCTGGCGCTCGCCGCCTGCGGCGGCAACGACAATGCGGCCAACAACATGTCCACCGAGGTCGCGATGACCGACGATGCGGCGGCCAATGACGCGCTCGGCGCCAACGCCGCGGCCGACAACCAGGCAGGAGCGGCGATGCCCACCGACGCCAGGGGCTTCGTGACCGCGGTCGCGGCGAGCGACATGTACGAGATCGAGAGCGCGCAGCTTGCCAAGAGCAAGTCGAGCTCGGCCGAGGTCAAGGAACTCGCCGGCCATATCGAGACCGACCACAAGCAGTCGACCGCCGAGCTGAAAACGGCGGCGAACTCGGCCGGAGTCACGGTGACTCCGGCGCTCGATGCCGAGAAGCAGGCCATGCTCGACCAGCTCAGGGCCGCCAGCGGCGCCGAGTTCGACCGGCTCTATCTGCAGCAGCAGAAAACCGCCCACCAGAAGGCGTTGGGGCTGGTGCAGAATTATGCGAACGGCGGCGACAATCCGGCGCTGAAAAGCTTCGCCAGCAAGGCGACGACCATCATCCAGGGTCACATCGAGCACATCAACGGCATGAAGACCCAGTAAATGACAGCGTTGCGGCGGGCCTGAGTGAAGCGCCCGCCGCAGCCATCTGCGAGGGGCAAAATGAAGCGCGGTTATTGCGACGATATCGAGCAGCGGACGCTCGAGAACCAGGACTTCCGGCGGGTTCTCTACACGGGCGCTCACCTGCAGCTGGTGCTGATGACCCTGCAGCCCGGCGAGGAGATCGGCGAGGAGGTGCACGACGGCATCGACCAGTTCTTCCGCATCGAGGAAGGCGAGGGCGTCATCGACATCGACGGGCGCGAGAACCGCGTCGAGGACGACTTTGCCGTGATCGTGCCGTCCGGCGCCCGCCACAATGTCCGCAACACCGGCAGCGCGCCGCTGCGTTTCTACACCATCTACGGGCCGCCCGAGCACAAGGACGGGATCGTCCAGGCGACCAAGGCCGAGGCCGAGGCCCGCCACCATGACGAGGAATTCGACGGCACCACCAGCGAGTGAGGGCCGTCAGTCGCTGGCGGCGATCTCGCGGCCCCGGGCGAGCGTCCAGCCGTCGGGCAGGAAGTCGGTCGACATGTAATAATAGAAGTTGCAGCGGCCCGCGCTGCTGCTGCTGCCCTTGGTGATGCCGAAGGCGATCGTGCCGCGGAACACCGGGCCGCCGCTGTCGCCGGCCTGGCACTGCGGCCCGGTGACCGACACCCAGACCGGAGCGCAGAGCCCGGCGCACAGGTCGCCCGGCGGGGCGAAGTCGGTGAATTCGATTTCGGCGCAGCTGTAGCCGGAGCTTTCGCCCCACTTGCAGACGGTGTCGCCGGCCCGCGTGCTCTGCAGCGGCCGCGCGCCGGTCAACCGCCGCGCCAGCCCCTGACGCCGATCGGCATAGAAGATCGGCTCCCGGGCGAGGCTGGTGACGTGCACCTGCACGTCCTGGTGGCCGACACCCCAGCCGCCCGCGAACTCCAGCGGCACCTCGACCCCGTCATGGTCGCGATAGGTCACGTCGTCGGGGCAGTGGGCGGCGGTGACGATGCCGGTGCGGCCCTGCTTCTCCACCACGAAGCCGGTGGTGCACGACTGGCGCCTGCCGCTGAGCGGATCGAGCCCGGTGATCCGGGCTCCGCCCTGGACCAGGTCGCGGTGGCCGGCGGCGAGCGCGACGCGCACCGGCACGCCGGTCAGGGCCTCGACCGTCCGGTCGATCTCGGCCGTGCGCGCGGCATCCGCCTTCCCGACCAGCAGGACCAGTTCGCCGCTGCGCGGGTCGAGGCCCATGCCGCGGCTCAGCGCCGAAAGCTCCGGCTGGTGCCGGCGGATCGCGGCGACGATCTGCTCGCGGGTCGCCGTGGCGCCGAGGCGAAAGACGATCGGCACGCTGCTTCCGGCGGCGAGCTCGGCCTGGTCGGGAACGGGCTCGGAGCCGGTGAGGAGGACGCTGATGCGATATTGCGGATGATGCTCGATGGCGATGCCGGCGAGGCGGCGCCCCAGCCGCTCGCGCAAGCGGTCGGTGAGCCCCACCGAATCCTGCTGCGCGCGCAGCCTGCGCGCCGCCTCCTCAATGCTGACCTGATGCCGACCGGCGTAATTGGCCGCGTCCTGCGCCAGCGCCTCGGCGGCGGTCTGCACATGCCGCACCGGGACGAGCGGCTGCGCGGCGGCGGTGCTTGCCGCCATCGCTGCCGCCACGGCCAGCCCGCTGGCGAAGAGTCGTTTCAAGAGGCGCTCCACCCGATCATCTGCCAAGCGACCCTGCCCGAGACGAGATGGACGCAGGCTGACCGCAGCCGCTTGGCCATTGCCGCTGCGGCTCCTAAGCTGCCGCTCGGGCTTGGCAATCGGGAGTGATCGATGAAAATGCGTCTGGCGGTCGTGGCGGCGGCGCTGCTCATGAGCTCGGCGGCTGCGGTGGCGGCGCCGATCTACATTCATGCCGGACGGCTGATCGCGATCCCCGGCAAGCCGGTGCGCGGGCCGTCGACCATCGTCGTCGATAACGGCCGCATCGTCGCGGTGCAGGATGGCTTCGTGGCTCCCCCCGCAGGCGCCGCGGCCGTGGACCTGCGCGCGCGCACCGTGCTTCCCGGCCTGATCGACAGTCATGTCCACCTGCGCTCGGACAGCGGCGGGCGCGAGGGACTGGTCGAGCTGGTCGAGGGCTCCGTCCCCAAGGGAACGCTGCGCACAGCCTTCGAGGCGAGGAAGACCCTGCTGGCCGGCTTTACCACGGTGCGCAACCTCGGCGACAGCAGCGGGGCGACGCTGGCGCTGCGCGACATGGTCGCCGCGGGAATGGCGACCGGGCCGCGGATCGTCGATGCCGGGCGGTCGATCTCCACGACCGGCGGCCACATGGACCCGCGCAACGGCCTCAATCCCGATTTCCATGCCGACACCGGCCCGGACAATGTCTGCGACGGGCCGGAGAGCTGCCGCCGCGCGGTTCGGCTGCAGATCGGCCGCGGTGCCGACGTCATCAAGATCGCCACCACCGGCGGCGTCAACAGCGGCACCGGCCGCGCCAAGATGGCGTTCGACGACGAGATCAAGGCGCTGATCGACACCGCCCACATGTACGGACGCAAGGTCGCCGTCCACGCGCATGGCGCCGAGGGCATTCGCGCGGCGCTCCTCGCCGGCGCCGATTCCATCGAGCATGGCACGGAGATGGACGACGAAATCATCCGCCTGATGGCGAAGAACGGCACCTATTACGTGCCGACCTTGTCGACGGTGAACGGCTATCTTGAGCGGCTGGCCGCAAATCCCAATGCCTATGAGCCCAAGGTGCTGGAGCAGATCCGCTGGCGGATCGGGATCACCGGCAGGTCGCTGCAGCGCGCCTATCCGGCGGGCGTGAAGATCGCGTTCGGCACTGATGCGGGCGTTTCCAAGCACGGCCGCAATGCCGACGAGTTCGAGCTGATGGTCAAGCACGGGATGCCGCCGGCCGAGGCGATCAAGGCGGCGACGGTCAATGCCGCCGACCTGCTCGGCCTGTCGCGGGAGATCGGCACCATCGAGGCCGGCAAGAGCGCCGACATCATCGCCGTTTCGGGCGACCCGCTCCAGGACGTGCGGGTGCTGAAGAGCGTCGGCTTCGTGATGGCGCGCGGCGAGGTGGTCAAGGGGCCGTGAAGCGGCGGCGCGCCGCCTGCGCTATTCGGCGTTCATCTTGAGCAGCTCGATCTCCTGCCTCAGGCGCTGGATCTCGAGCTCGTAGATTTGCGAGCAGTCGATCCGTCTCGGCTTCTTGCCAAGCGGCACGGTTACGCGGGCGTAGGCCAGCGCCTCCCGGTCGCGGTCGTTGATGCTGATGAAGACGTTGCCGGTGCGGCCCGCGTCGGGCACGCCGGAGCCGGTCGACCCGGCGAGGCCGATGTCGACATAGCCGCTGCTCGAGTTGATGCTCTGCCGGCAGCGGGTGCCCGAGGCGGTCTCGATCGTGTCCTCGCCGCCCGGGCCGTGGGGCGCCGGGGGCAGATAGATGCCGGTCTGGGCCTGCGCCGCGGCGCCGACCAGCAGGCTAGCCGAGGCGACGAGCAGTAAGCTTCGAGCAAACGCGAGCATGGATCATCGCCTCTCCAGCCGGGTCGACGCGCTCGGCGCAGACCCGGAACCTGTGTGTTTCGCCCGGCGCCAGACCGGTGTCGATGACGAGCATGCGGCGCTGGGACTTGGGCCCCAGCACCGGGCTCGCGACGGGAATTCGCACCCGCGGCACAGGTGCTTCGCTGTCCCATTCGACGCTGTAGAGGCGGAACCTCTCCTGTGTCGGATAGGGGTTGATCAGGGTCAGGTAGAAGCCCTTGCGCTCGCTGGCCGTGACCCCCTCGTTCTTGAGCGGACCAAGGCCGACCGCTGCCGCCGGCGCCGCGACGAGGGCAAGCACGAGCGCCGCGCCGATGCCGCCGATCCTCATTGCTGGCAGGTTGCCGTCGTCTGCAGGCGGTAGGTGCCCGCCGCAAAGCCGCCGCTGTCCTCCGCCTTGGCGTGCAGGGTGACGGTGTCGCCGAGCGCGTTGGTGCTGGTATATTGCGAGGAACTGCTGGTGTATGCCCGGTTTGCGCCCCCGGGCGACGTATACCTGATGCTGACG
>DATLFV010000070.1:0-5856 GCA_035540875.1 Sphingomicrobium sp.
CTCCCCCCGCGCCAGCGCGCGCACACTGTCCACGCGCACCAGCCGACGCCGCCCAATGGTGACAGTTTCCAGCTGTTGTTCGGCAATCAACTCATAGAGCTTCGACCGGCCAAGCCCGAGAGCTTTAGCCGCGTCTGGGATACTGCAAAGTAGAGTGTCCATGTTTCGCTATCCTCATCCGTGAACGCCCTAAAGGCGCATGGAAAGGAAGCATGGATTCGAATAGAGTGCGAGAATGAAAGGGTTCAACCGAATACCACTATTCGGTAGACTCCTCGCGCCGACGCACCCTTTTCAAAGCAGCGAAAATTGAGGCACGGGAGCGGCCGAACTGGCCCATAAACGCAATCGCCGCCTCGCGCTTGCCGTAGGCTTTCGTTGCCCACTCCAGCAGTGCCACATCGTTCGTGTCTCGAGCCGCGAGTTCATCTTGCTCAATTAGCGTCAGCTTCCGCCCGCGCCGCCGGCGCTTCACCAATAATCGCCAGTCGCGTTCTTGGCCCGAGAGTGCTTCATACAAAACCTTGAGGATTGCTCGGCTCTCGGTTGAAAGCGACTGTTCTACCAAAGCGATTGCTAGCACGGCATTCGCAGTCCCCGATTCACCGTGCTCAAATATCACGTCGGCCGTGTAAGGTTGCCCCACGGAGCCGAATGCCGCTTCAATGTATTCCTCACGAGATCTCATGTCCGTGCCGCCAGCCGAACGACCTTGGCCGCGCCGCCCGCGCAATAATCGCCCCACGCGTCCATGAGTTTGCGGCGCTTTTCGAGCAGATTGCCGCGCCGATAGGCCGCCTCCACCTTGTTCTCGATTGTGTGCGCCAGCGCCGCTTCCGCAAGTTCGCCTTGAAACTGCGTCGCTTCGGAAACCCAGTCGCGGAAGCTTGAACGAAAGCCGTGCGCGGTGACGCTTTCGCCCATGTCGCGGAGTAGCTTCGTAAGCGTCATGTCGCTCATTGGATTGTCGCGCTTTGCGCCATGAAACACGAAACCGAAGCCCGCCGTGCGAAGCTCGGCAGCGCGGCGGAACACGCGCAACGCGGCTGGCGAAAGGGGAACGATATGCTCGCGCGCCGCCTTCATGCGCTCGGCCGGAATGGTCCAAAGCCCCGCGTCCAGGTCGAGCTCATCCCAACGCGCCCCACGAATCTCGCCGGAGCGCGCGGCCGTCAGGATTGCCGCTTCTAGCGCCAGCCGTCCCCATGTTTCCTTTCCGCGGAGCTGAGCGACGAACGCTGGCACGCCGGCGAATGGCATCGCGGCAAAATGACCGCTCTTCCGCGGCTGGCGCGGCAAGCCTTTCGAGACGGAACGCATCGGTGCTTCCGCTTCCCGAAAGCCCTTTGAGTATGCCCAATCCAGCACGGCCCCGACGCGCTGGCGAACGCGGCGCGCGGTTTCGGGCTTGTCGAGCCAGATAGCAGCCAGCAAGTCGCGAACGGCTGGACCGTCAATCTCGCTAACCGGCCGGTCACCAATCGCGGGGAAGGCATAGGCTTTGAGCGTCGCCAGCCATTGCTCTTGATGCTTACCGTTTCGCCATGTGCGCTTGTTCTCGGCATGGACCAGCGCGGCCGCTTCACGGAATGTCGGGATGCCAGCCGCTTTCCGGCGCTGCGCTACAGGGTCAATGCCCGCCTCGATTTGCGAACGCGCTTCGGCGGCGCGAGTGCGCGCGAGCGAAAGCGAAACCTTGCTGGCGCTTCCCAACCCAATGTCGCGGCGCTTACCGTTTTTTTGGGCGCGGAGCACCCAGGAGCCGCTGCCCGCCTTTCGCACCTCGAGCAACAGCCCGTCGCCGTCGCTATAGCGGCCCGGCTTCCCGAGTGCCGCTTTAACTGCCGTTGCCGAGAGCTTGCCCATGAGCCCTTCCCCACATTGTTCCCCACACTCTAGCGCGGCTTGCGGCGAATAACAATGGACGGCTGCAATCAAAGAAACGGCGGATTTGCTAAGCAAAGTCGCTCAGTTTGGACAAGGGCGAATTTGTTAAAACGGCGAGTTGGCGGAGCGGGAGGGATTCGAACCCTCGATACGGTTTTGCCGTATACTCACTTTCCAGGCGAGCGCCTTCGACCACTCGGCCACCGCTCCGCATCTCAGCTGCATCGCTGCACACCCAGGCGCCTGGAAGCGGCCATTTACGCGCGGGGGCATCGCGGGGCAACCTTGCAGCCGCGCCGACCTTGCCCCTATGCGGGCGGTTAGTGCGCGCCTTCGGACCCTCGCCTTCCGCCGCCGAGATCGAGGCGGTTGCCCGCGCGACGCTTCGCGCCCTTCCGGAGCCGTTCGCCAGCCACCTCGGCGAGGTCGTCCTGCTGGTCGAGGAGTTCGCCGACGAAGCGACGCTCGCCGAGCTGGGCATCGAAGACCCGTTCGAGCTGACCGGAGTCTATGAAGGCGTGCCGATCGGCGACAAGAGCATCGACCTGTCCGGCACCCTGCCAGACCGCATTCGCCTGTTCCGCCGACCGATCCTCGACGAATGGGCGGACGGCGAGGACAGTCTCGAGCATCTCGTCGCCCATGTCCTGATCCACGAAGCCGGCCACCATTTCGGCCTCAGCGACGAGGACATGCACCTTCTCGAGGAAAAAGTGGCTTGAGCACGGCCCTGCTGCGCCTGGAGGGCGTCGCCCTCGTTCGCGGTGGCCGCCTGCTGTTCGACGCGCTCGACCTTGCGCTGGGCGCCGGCGAGGCGCTGCTGCTCACGGGTCCGAACGGCAGCGGCAAGTCGAGCCTAATCCGCCTCGCCGCCGGGCTGCTGCACGCCAGCCGCGGCCGCGTCGAGTCACAGCCGGCAGCGCTTGCCGACGATCTTGCCGCGCTTGACCGTGAACTGCCGCTGCGCCGGGCGCTGCGGTTCTGGGCCGGACTGGGCGGCGACGCGAACCGCGCCGAGCCGGCCATGGAGGCGCTGGCGCTGGCTCCACTCGCCACGGTGCCGGTGCGGCTGCTGTCGGCGGGCCAGCTCAAGCGCGCCGCATTGGTTCGGGTCGCCGCCTCCGGCCGGCCGCTGTGGCTGCTCGACGAGCCGCTCAACGGGCTCGATGCGCAGAGTGTCGGGCGTCTCGACGCGCTGATCGCCGAGCATCGCGCGCGCGGCGGTGCGGTGCTCGCCGCGTCCCACGCGCCGCTGGCCGGAAGCTGGACCCGGCTCGAGCTCGGACGATGATCTTTGCTCTCGTCGCCCGGGACGTGCGCCGAGCGATGAGCGGCGCGGCCTGGCTGCCGGTCGCCTTCTTCCTGCTGGTGGCGACTCTGGTGCCGTTCGCGGTCGGCCCCGATGCCCAGCTGCTGGCGCGGATCGGCAGCGGCGCCCTGTGGATCGCCGCACTGACCGCCGCGCTTCTGCCGATCGAGCGGCTGGTCGAGCCGGACCGCGCCGATGGCACACTCGACCAGCTCGCGCTCCACGGGGCCGCCGAGGAAATGGTCGCGGCGGCCAAGATCCTCGCCCACTGGCTGACCTTCGCGCCCTTGCTGCTGCTGGCCGCCGTCCCCGCGTCGGCGCTGCTCGGCTTGCCCGGCGAGCCGCTGGCGCGCAGCTTGCCGGCGCTGGCGATCGGGACGCCAGCGCTCGCCGCGCTGGCGGTCGCCGTCGCCGCGCTGACCGCAGGACTCCCGCGCGCGGGGTCGCTCGCCGGCTTGCTGCTGCTGCCGCTCGCCGTGCCGCTGCTGATCTTCGGTGCTGCGGCAACCGGCGACACGGGCTCGGGCGCGCTGCTGCTCGAGGCGGCGGTGGCGCTGCTGATCACCGCGGGCGCGCCCTTTGCCGCGGGCGCGGCGATCCGCGCGCAGCGGACGTAGGAATCCCTAGCGGCTCCAGCGCGCGAAGATGGCCGTGGGCAACAGCAATCCGCGCGCCTCCTCCCGCACCGCCATTTCCCCGCACTCGACCGTGCCGCCGAGGTCGGCGAGGGTTTGCCGCACCAACTCGCCGATGCTGAGCGCCGACATCCGCACGGCGTAGGCGGTGAGCACCAGAAACCGGCTGTCGGCGTCGAGCAGCCGGCGGCAGTCGGCGAGCAGGCCGGCGAGATGCTCTTCAAGCCGCCAGACCTCGCCTTCGGGGCCGCGCCCAAACTTGGGGGGGTCGAGCAATATGCCGTCGTAGCGGCGGCCGCGCCGTACCTCGCGCGCGGTGAACTTTCCGGCATCGTCGACGATCCACCGGATCGGCCGCTCGGCGAGGCCCGACAAAACGGCGTTGGCGCGGCCGCCCTCGACCGATTTTTTGGACGCGTCGACATGCACCATCCGCGCCCCGGCCTCGCTGAGCAACAGGGTGCCGACGCCGGTATAGCCGAACAGGTTGAGGACCTCCGCTCCGTCGGCGCGGGCGCGCATGAAATCCCATTGCGGCGCCATGTCGGGGAAAAAACCGAGGTGCCGGAACTGCGTCAGCGAAGCGTGAAATCGCACCGCGCCGCGCGCCAGCGGCCATTGGCGCGGCACCGGGCGGTGCTCGACCCAGCGGCCGCCGCCTTCCTCGTCGGACCCGGGGACGAATGTCGCGTGCGGGGCCCAGTCGTCCCGCGCGGGCGCCCACATCGCCTGCGGCTCGGGCCGGACGACAAGGATCTCCCCATAGCGCTCGAGCTTGCGGCCGCCGCCGCTGTCGATCAGCCCCCAATCCGGCCAGGGCTCGGCAACGATTGTCGCGAGCGGGCTCACGCCGCGCGAGCGGCGCGGACGCCGATGGTGGCGCGCGCCCGCGGCCCGGCAAGCATCTTCGCGCCGGCCGCCCGCGCCTGCTCGAGCGTCACCGCGGCCAGTTTCGCGAAGATCTCCTCTGGCTCCACGACGCGGCCATGCACCGCCAACTGCCGCGCCGCGTAGGAAGCCTGCCCCCACGGCGTTTCCAGGTGCATCAGCAGCCCGGCGCGGGCGCGGGTGCGCATGCGCTCGAGCTCACGTTGGCTAAGCTCGCGAGCAGTCGTGTCGAGAATGTCGTCCATCAGCCGCGCCGCGGCTCCCGCTTCGGATCGCGCAGTCGCCGCATGGACGTAGAAAATACCGGTGTCGCTATAAGCGTGCAGAGAGGCGCTGACCGCATAGGCGAGGCCCCGCTCCTCGCGCAGCTCCTGGAACAGGCGCGACGAGGCGCCGCCGCCGACCGCATCGGCAAACAGGCGCGCGGCATAGAAGTCGCTGTCGAGCTCGGCTGGTCCTTCGAAGGCAAACGTGATCTGCGCCTGCTCGCTGGGTGTGCGGCCGACGCGCCTGCCGCCGGTGAAGTGCGCCGCATCGCTCCCGCGTCGTGCCGCAGTCGCCGGCAAGCCGGAGAGATGCTGCTGCACGAGGTCGACCAATTGCTCATGCTCGACCTTCCCCGCGGCGGCGAGGATGACGCTCGAGCCGCAGTAGCGCTCATTCCTCCAGCCGTGGAGATGGTCGACGCCGATGCGCGCGATGCTGGACTCGCTGCCGAGGATCGGGCGGCCGAGCGGCTGGTCGGCGAAGGCGGCGGACCACAATTCGTCGAAGATGATGTCCGACGGCGTGTCCTCGGCCTCGGCAAGCTCCTGAAGCACGACGTCCTTCTCGCGATCGAGCTCGGCGGGCTCGAAGTGCGGCCGCTCGATCATGCTGGCGATCAGCTCGACCGCCAGCGGCACATGGTCGCCAACGACCGCCGCGGTAAAACTGGTGCCGTCGCGGTCGGTGCAGGCGTTGAGCTCGCCGCCCACGTCCTCGATGGCCTCGCTGAGCTCGCGTGCCGAGCGCCCGCCGGCACCCTTGAACACCATATGCTCGAAGAGATGCGCGAGGCCATTGAGTTCGGCCGGCTCGTGACGCGACCCGCAGTCGGCGAACAGGCCGACGGAGGCGGTCTCGACACCGGGCATC
>DATLFV010000071.1:0-5954 GCA_035540875.1 Sphingomicrobium sp.
GCCGCGGAAGATGTGGATGTAGGTCACGATGAAGAAGAAGCTCGCGCCGTTGGCGTGGGCGTAGCGCAGGAACCAGCCGGCGTTGACGTCGCGCATGATCCGCTCGACCGAGAAGAAGGCGCCGTCGATCGATGCGTAATAATGCATCGCGAGCACGATGCCGGTGACGATCTGGATGGTCAGGAAGATCCCGGCGAGGACGCCGAAGTTCCAGAAATAGTTGAGGTTGCGCGGCACGGGATAGCCGCCGCCGACGGCGCCGTAGACCAGCCGCGGCAAAGGCAGCCGAGTGTCGATCCAGCGCGCGAAGTTGGACTTGGGTTCATAGGGCTTCGCCCAGGAGAAGGCCATTTTTCCGCTTACCCCCTAGCCGATCCGGACCACGGTATCGGACGCAAATTCATATTCCGGCACCTCGAGGTTGGTCGGCGCCGGTCCTTTGCGGATGCGCGCCGCCGTGTCGTAGTGCGAGCCGTGGCACGGGCAGAAATAGCCGCCATAGTCGCCGCGGTTCTCGCCCTCGCCGACACCCAGCGGAACGCAGCCGAGGTGGGTGCAGACGCCAAGCGTGATCAGCCAGTTCGCCTTGCCCGGCTTGGTGCGGTCGGCAAGGCTCTGGGGATCGCGCAGTTCGCCCATCTTGACGCTGTTGGCGGTCTGGATCTCCTGCGGCGTCAGGTTGCGGACGAACACCGGCTGCTTGCGCCACACGGTCTTGATCGCCTGGCCGGGCAGAACCTTGGAGATGTCGACCTCGGTCTGGGCCAGCGCCCGGACGTCGGCGGCCGGGTTCATCTGGGTGATCAGGGGCAAGGCCACGGCGACCGCGCCGACGCCCGCGAAGCTGACCGCCGCGACATTGATGAAGTCGCGGCGGCGAACCCCGTCGCCCGCTTCCTGCGCGACAGTGTCGGAACCCTGTGAAGACTGTTCCAGCGTGGCCATGCTCACCCTTATGACGCTTGCTTGTGCGCCGTGCCGGAAAGGCACGAAGCGACGCCGCTTCCGGTAGAGCCCGGAGCGATTGGCGCGCCTGATAGCGAGCGCCCGGGGCACTGCCAAGGGGCAGCAAGAACTGGATTGCGTCCTCGCCCGGCAGCCCGCAATGACAGGCTCATGCAACCCCTCGACGACCAGCAGCAGGCCACGCGCGACTGGTTCGAGTCCCTGCGGACCCGCATCTGCGCCGCCTTCGAAGCCATTGAGCGCGAGGCGGGAAGTGACGCCGCCTTCGCCTACACGCCGTGGGAGCGCACCGACATCGACGGCGGGCCCGGCGGCGGCGGCGTTCGCGGCCAGATGGCCGGCAAGGTGTTCGAGAAGGTCGGGGTCAACGTCTCCACGGTGGGCGGCAGCTTCGCCCCCGAGTTCGCGGCCTCGATCCCGGGCGCCGAGGAGGACCCGCGCTTCTTCGCCACCGGCATCAGCCTGGTTGCCCACATGGCCAATCCGCACGTGCCCGCGGTGCACATGAACTGCCGCTTCCTGACTACCACCCGGCGCTGGTTCGGGGGCGGCGCCGACCTCAACCCGGCGATCCCCAACCGGGAGGACACCGACGCCTTCCACGCGCGGTTGCGGGCCGCCTGCGCCGCCCACGACCCGACCTTCTACCCGCGCTTCTCGAAGTGGGCGGAGGAATATTTCTGGCTTCCGCACCGCAATGTGGCGCGCGGCGTCGGGGGCATCTTCTACGACCGGCTGGAGGAGCATTTCGACGCCCATTTCGCCTTCACCCGCGACGTCGGCGAGGCGTTCCTCGACATCTTCCCGGCAATCGTGCGCAAGCGCATGAACACCCCTTTCGACGATTCCGACATGCAGAAGCTGCTCGAGTTCCGCGGGCGCTATGTCGAGTTCAACCTGCTCTACGACCGCGGCACGTTGTTCGGCCTCAAGACCGGCGGCAACATCGACGCGATCCTGATGAGCCTGCCGCCGCTGGCGAGATGGGCATGATCTGCGCTCCTCCCCCGAACGGGGAGTGGGACCGCCGCCGCGAATGCGGAGGTGGTGGAGGGGGCCCGGCGCGAGGCGAAGACCCCCCTCCACCATGCTCCGCATCGTCCCCCTCCCCACGTCGTGGGGAGGATTGGTGACTTACGACCCGGTCCCGCATGGAGAACTTGCCGCCGTCGTCACCTACCTGGAGATGCGCGCCCCGCCGGCTGCGGCCCCCGCGCCGGCCTCCCCCCTCAAGCTGCGCCGCATCCATCCCGAGCCCGAACAGTATCGCCGCCTGTTCCGCCGCGTCGGCGCCCGCTGGCTGTGGTTCTCGCGCCTCGTCATGGAGGATGCGAAGCTCCAGGCGATCCTGACCGACCCCGAGGTCGAGCTGTTCGCAATCGTGAACGAGGAGGATGCCGAGGCCGGCCTGCTCGAGCTGGACTTCCGACGGTCCGGCGAGTGCGAGCTCGCCTTCGTCGGCCTGGCGCCCGAGCTCGCCGGGCAGGGCCACGGCCGCTGGCTGCTCGGGGAGGCAGTGCGGCGCGCTTGGCGGCCCGAAGTAGCCCGGGTCCATGTCCACACCTGCAGCCTCGACCATCCGGCCGCGCTCGCTGCTTACCTCCGCGCCGGCTTCACGCCCTCCAAGCGCGCCGTCGAGCGCTTCGCCGACCCGCGCCTGCTCGGCGTCCTCCCCCCGGACTGCGCGCCTCAGGTGCCGCTGCTGGGCACCGACGCCTCGGCGCCGGAGCCGCCGGCCAGCTGAAGATAGACGCGGGCGAGCATCACCGAGCTCAAGATGGTGAAGGCGGCCTGCGCGAGCGCCGAGAAGGCGGCGGCGATCAGCGCACTGAGGCTCATCGGTTCCATGTCGCCGGCCATTCGCGCGCCGATCCCGCCGAGGATGGCGGCAACCAGCACCAGAAGGATTGCGGCGATCACCAGCAGCAGCAGAAGGCCGAGCAGGCGCCCGTAATGGCCGGCGGTCAGCCGCCAGCTGCGCCGCAGGATCTGCACGGGTCCCAGGCGCTCGGCGCTCGCCACCGGCAGGATCAGCATCAGCCTGACGCTCAGCGCAATCGCCACCAGCAGTAGCAGGAGGAGCGCCAGGCCGAAGGATCCGGCCCTGGCGCCACTCGGGGTCGCGGCGTTCGGGTCGATCGCGCCCGCGGCGATCATCACCATGATGACGGGCACCACCAGCAGGATGATCAGCAGCCCGAACATCAGCAGCGCCGCCAGCGTCGGCAGCAGGCGGCGGGCACCGTGGCCGATCGCTTCGCCGACACTCGCCGAAGGTCCCGAGGCAAGCCGCACGAGCGCGATCTGGCCGATCAGGCTGATCAGCCCCACCGCCAGCATGAGCAGCGGCGTCCCGGCGCCCGACCCTGCACCGACCCTGCCGTCGGGTGCGATCAGCCCGGCGAGGGTGTGCGGAAGCACCAGCAGCGCCAGCGCGACGCTGAGATAGAGATTGCCGTCGCGGCGAATGCGCTCGCGGGTCTCCACCCAGGCCTGTGAAATCGAAAGTCGTGCCATTCGCTGCCCCCCTGACGCTGCCCGCGCTGTACGCGCATGCTTATGCGCAAGCTTGCCCGCCCCATGCAATCATGCTTGCCGCGCGTCACCATCGGGCCCATCTGGCGGCGCTTATGCAGGCGGGCGACGAGATCGAATGGAAGGTTGCCCAGGGCCTGGTGCCTTACCCGGAAGCGCTGGCCTTCATGGAGCAGCGCGCGGCGGCGATCCGCGCGGGGGAGGCACGCGAATGCGTGTGGCTGCTCGAGCATCCGCCATTGTTCACCGCCGGCACCAGCGCCGACCCGGCCGAGCTCAGCAACCCGCTCGGCTTTCCCGTGTTCGCGGCCGGGCGCGGCGGCCGCTACACCTATCATGGCCCGGGGCAGCGGGTCGGCTACCTGCTGCTCGACCTCGAAAAGCGCGGCAAGGACATTCGCTGCTTCGTCCACCAGCTCGAAGGCTGGGTGATCGCGGCGCTCGCCGAGCTTGGCGTCGCCGCGCACCGCGCGCCCGGCCGCATCGGCATCTGGGTCGGCGATGGCCCGCGCGAAGCCAAGATCGCCGCGCTCGGCATCCGCGTGAAGCGCTGGGTGACGCTGCACGGCTTTTCGATCAACGTCTCGCCCGACCTCGCGCATTTCGGCGGCATCGTGCCCTGCGGCATCGCCGAATTCGGCGTCACCAGCCTCGCCGCGCTTGGCAAGCATGCGCCCATGGCGCGCGTCGACGACGCCCTGCAGCGGAATTTCGGCGCTTTTCTCAGGGGCTTGGCGGTCGCCGACAAAGTCTCTTGATGGCGGGAACCGCTTCAGACTATTGTGCGCGCGATTTGCGTGGCGGGACCACCGCTCCAGATCGCATAATCAAGGGAGTTTTGAATGCGTGCTCTTATCCTGGTCGCCGGTGCGGCCCTGGCGGTCTCGGCTTGCAGCAGCAACGAGTCTGCCGACAACACCATGAACGTCGACGACAACCTCGCGGCCGAGAACATCGTGGCTAACGACATGATGAACACGGACATGAACATGGACGCGAACATGACCATGAACGCGACCGACGCGAACATGACCACCGACATGAACGCGATGAACACGACCGACGCGAACGCCATGGCGAACGCGACCGGCAACAACGCGATGTAATCGGCGGCGTCTCCATCAAAGGAGGCGCCGATTGTATTTGGGAGGCTGCCGGCGTTGTTGGCAGCCTCTTTTTTTGCCCGATCGAAGGAGCTTCAAGCGATGCGTGCCCTGATCCTTGCCGCCAGCGCGGCGCTGGCGCTTGCCGCCTGCGGCGATGGCGAGACCGAGCAGACGGTCGGCAACGAGGCGGAGCCGGAGGCCGTCGTCAGCATCGCCACCAACGACACGACGGCGATCGACGCCGCCACCGCCGACGCCGCCAACATGGCCGCCGACGTGGATTATACGCTGGAAGCGGCGGACAATGCCGGAGACAATGCGGCCAATAACGCCAGCGAGAACGGCAGCGGCAGTCCTCGCGGCAATCGCTAGGCCAGGCCGACGACCTTGTGCGCCTGCAGCGACAGGCGCCAGCGCGGGCGCGCCATGGCCAGCGCGATCGCCGCCGCAACGGCCGCCTCGCGCTCGGCGCAGTCCATCGGCTGCACCAGGAAATGGTCGAAGTCCCAGCTCTCGAGCTCGGCGGGGTCGATCCCCTGCTGCGGCCACACCAGCTTCAATTCGTCGCCGCTGCGCTGCACCACCTGCGTGCCCGCCTTGGGGCTGACGCACAGCCAGTCGAGGCCTGCCAGCGCCGGCAAGGTGCCGTTGCTCTCGGCCGCGACGCGAAAGCCGCGGGCGTGCAGCGCATCGAGCAAAGCGGCATCCAGCTGCAGCATCGGCTCGCCCCCGGTCACCACCACCAGCCGCCGGTCGCGCCCCTCGCCCCACAGCTGCTCGACATGGTCGGCAAGCGCATCGGCCGCGCCGAACTTGCCTCCGCCCGGCCCGTCGGTGCCGACGAAATCCGTGTCGCAGAAGCGGCACTGGGCCTCGGTGCGGTCGGCCTCGCGCCCCGACCACAAATTGCAGCCGGCGAAGCGCAGGAACACCGCGCGGCTGCCGGCCTGCACCCCTTCCCCCTGCAGGGTCAGGAAGGCTTCCTTGACCGCATAGCTCATGCCGAAGCGCTCCCGCGAGGGCGGTAGCGCGTCGGGTCGGGCAGACCCGCCTCGGCAAAGCCCCTGGCGCGCAGCCGGCAGGCGTCGCAGCGGCCGCAGGCGCCGCCGTCGGGCGCCGGGTCGTAGCAGCTGTGGCTGAGCCCGGCGTCGAGCCCGAGCCGCACCGCCTCGCAGGCGATCTCGGCCTTGCTCATGTGCTGCAAAGGGGTGTGGATGGTGAAGCCGCCGCCCTCGTCGGCGGCGCGGGTCGCGAGCTTTGCCAGCTCGCCGAACTTGGCGATGAACTCCGCCCGGCAGTCGGGATAGCCCGAATAATCGAGCGCGTTGACGCCGATGAACAGGTCGC
>DATLFV010000072.1:0-16419 GCA_035540875.1 Sphingomicrobium sp.
TCTCGACGCCGTCGACAATGACCTTGGGCATCAGCGGCGATCCTCGTCGTCGATCTCGCGTCGGCGCTCGATTTCGGTGACGCGCGGGCCCGACGGCCGCAGCAGCATCAACGCGGCGACCGCGAGCACCAGCAGCAAAGCTATCATGATGATGAACTTCATTCCGCCGCCTCCAGCATCGACCGGCCGCCGCGCTCGGCGATGCGGCGCTCGAGCTCGGGGCGGAAGTGGCGGATCAGCCCCTGGATCGGCCAGGCGGCCGCGTCGCCAAGCGCGCAGATGGTATGGCCTTCGACCTGCTTGGTGACGTCGAGCAATTTGTCGATGGTCTCGACCGTGGCGTCGCCTTCGCGCAGCCGCTCCATCGTCCGCCACATCCAGCCGGTGCCCTCGCGGCACGGCGTGCACTGTCCGCAGCTCTCATGCTTGTAGAAATAGCTCAGCCGGCTGATCGCGCGGACGATGTCGGTGGACTTGTCCATGACGATCACCGCTGCGGTGCCGAGGCCCGAGCCGAGCGCCTTGAGGCCGTCGAAATCCATCGGCGCATCGATGATCTCGTGCGCCGGCACCAGCGGCACCGACGAGCCGCCCGGGATCACTGCGAGCAAATTGTCCCAGCCGCCGCGGATGCCGCCGGCGTGGCGGTCGATCAGCTCGCGGAAGCTGATCGACATGCTCTCCTCGACCACGCAGGGCGCGTTCACGTGGCCGCTGATCTGGAACAGCTTGGTGCCCTCGTTCTTCTCGCGGCCGAAACTCTTGAACCAGGCGGCGCCGCGGCGAAGGATGGTCGGCACCACCGCGATGCTCTCGACATTGTTGACCGTGGTCGGGCAGCCGTAGAGGCCGGCGCCGGCGGGGAACGGAGGCTTGAGGCGCGGCTTGCCCTGCTTGCCCTCGAGGCTTTCGAGCATCGCCGTCTCTTCGCCGCAGATGTAGGCCCCGGCCCCGCGGTGGACGAACAGGTCGAAGTCGTAGCCGGAGCCGGCGGCATTCTTGCCGAGCAGCCCGGCCGCATAGGCTTCCGCAACCGCCCGCTCCAGCGCCTGGGCCTCGCGGATGAACTCGCCGCGGATGTAGATATAGGCCGCCCGTGCGCGCATCGCGAAGCCCGCGATCAAGGCGCCTTCGACCAGCTTGTGCGGGTCGTGGCGGATGATCTCGCGGTCCTTGCAGCTGCCGGGCTCGGACTCGTCCGCGTTGATCACCAGGAAATTGGGTTTGCCGGGCTTGGGCTCCTTGGGCATGAAGCTCCACTTCATGCCGGTCGGGAAGCCGGCGCCGCCGCGCCCGCGCAGCCCGCTTTCCTTGATCACGTCGATGATTGCGTCCTGGCCGATCTGCATCAACCGGGCGGTGTCGTCCCAGTCGCCGCGCTGCTTCGCGGCCTTCAGGTCGGGCGACTGGAAGCCGTAGACGTTGGTGAAGATGCGGTCCTTGTCCGCGATCGGGCCGGTGCTGCTCATGCGCCGAAGCCCCCGGTCATGAAGTAGAAGACCGCGAGCAGGATCAGCCCCAGCACGACGAACTTGATCATGCCGGTGATGAAGCGGAACACCAGGAAGGCCGCGACGACCGCGATGATGACGCCCATGATCTCCATCAGGCGCCCTCCCCCGCTGCTGCCCCGCCCCACTGCGGGCGATAGTCGTAGTTGCGCTCGGCCATCTTCCGAAGCGTCGTGGGGCCGCCCACGGGGCAGCTGGTCTGCCGCTCGATCTGCGGCCCGGGCCTCGGCGCCTGGCCGGCGGCGAGCGCGTCGAGGATCGCGCCCATGCTGTCGGCGGTGAGGTCCTCGTAATTGTCGTCGTTGATCTGGACCATCGGCGCGTTGGCGCAGGCGCCGAGGCACTCGACCTCGTTGAGGGTGAACAGGCCGTCGGCGGTCGTGTGTCCCTTCTTGAGCCCGCGCTTGTAGCAGGCGTCGAGCACGTCGTCCGAGCCCCTGAGCATGCACGGGGTCGTCCCGCACACCTGGACGTGGAAGCGCCCGACCGGAGCCAAATTGAACATCGAGTAGAAGGTCGCGACCTCGAGCACGCGGATCGGCGTCGTCTCGAGCTCGCGCGCAACGAACTCCATCACCGGGATCGGCAGCCAGCCCTGCGTCTGCGTCTCGGCGCCGACCTGCCGCTGGGCAAGGTCAAGCAACGGGATCACCGCGGAGACCTGCCGTCCCTCCGGGTAGCGGGCGATGATCTCCCGCGCCGTGCGGGCGTTCTCGTCCGTCCACTGGAATCCTTCCCAGCGCGCCCGGACCTCGGGGTCGTCGATGATGGATGCGTGGCCGGCCATCAGCGGTCGCACTCGCCGAAGACGACGTCGATCGCCGACAGGACCGCGGTGACGTCGGCGAGCATGTGCCCCTTCATCATGAAGTCCATCGCCTGGAGATGGCTGAAGGCGGTCGGGCGGATCTTGCAGCGGTAGGGCCGATTGGTGCCGTCGGCGACCAGATAGACGCCGAACTCGCCCTTCGGGCTCTCGGTCGCGACATAGACCTCGCCGGCGGGCACGTGGAAGCCCTCGGTGTAGAGCTTGAAGTGGTGGATGAGCGCCTCCATGGAGGTCTTCATCTCCCCGCGCGGCGGCGGGTACACCTTGCGGTCGAGGGTGCCCACCGGTCCCTCCGGCAATTCCTTCAGGCACTGGCGGGCGATGCGCCAGCTCTGCCGCACTTCCTCGACCCGCACCATGAAGCGGTCGTAGCAGTCGCTGTTGGTGCCTACGGGCACATCGAATTCCATGCGCTCGTAGACTTCATAGGGCTGCGAGCGGCGGATATCCCAGGGGACCCCGGCGGCGCGGATCATCGGGCCCGAAAAGCCCCAGGCGATCGCGTCGTCCCTCGACACCTTGCCGATATCGACGTTGCGCTGCTTGAAGATGCGGTTGTCCGCGACCAGGCTGATGGCGTCCTCGAACAGCTTGAGGCGGTTGTCGAGGAACTCGCCGATCATGTCGAGCACCCTTGGCGGGATGTCGAGGTTGACGCCGCCGACGCGGAAGTAATTGGCGTGCATCCGCGCGCCCGACACATGCTCGTAAAGCTGCATCAAATCCTCGCGGATTTCGAACAGCCACAAGTTCGGGGTCATCGCGCCCACGTCCATGATGTGGGCGCCCAGGTTGAGCATGTGGTTCTTGATGCGGGTCAGCTCCGCCATCAAGGTACGGATGTACTGGGCCCGGATCGGCACCTCGAGACCCATCAACTTCTCGATGGCGAGCACGAAGCTGTGCTCCATCGCCATTGGCGAACAGTAATCGAGCCGATCGAAATAAGGGATCGATTGCGCGTAGGTCTTGTATTCGATGAACTTCTCGGTGCCACGGTGGAGCAGGCCGACGTGCGGGTCGACCCGCTCTACCATCTCGCCGTCGAGCTCGAGGATCAGGCGCAGCACGCCATGGGCGGCGGGGTGCTGCGGCCCGAAGTTGATCGTGTAATTACCGGGCGCGGCGTCGTCGCTGCGGTCGATCGCCGCCGCGCCCATGGTGACGTCGACGGTGCGCGTGTCGCTCATGCTGCGCCTCCACCGGGCTTGCGACGGCCAGCATCGGTCGGCTTGGGATCCGGCACGTCGCTGGGCTTGCTGACCTCCTGCGCCGCTTTTTCCGCATTGGACTTCAATGCCTCGGCATGGGCGGCATCATCGGCCGGCTTGCCGCCGCCCTGGTCAGCGAGACCCGGAGGGCCGAACTTGCCGGCAGCCGCAGCCTTGGGCTCGACGGCCGGAGGAGCGCCGGTGGCAGGGGCCGGGGTCGGCCCGCCAGGCGCCTGCGGCTCCGCCTTTTCGTCGCCCGGAAGGCGGTACTCGGGACCCTGCCAGGGCATCAGGAAGTCGAAGGTGCGGAAGTCCTGCGGCAGCGCCACCGGCTCATAGACGACGCGCTTCTCGGCCTCGGAATAGCGCATCTCGACATGACCGGTCAGCGGGAAGTCCTTGCGGAACGGGTGGCCTTCGAAGCCATAGTCGGTGAGGATGCGCCGCAGGTCCGGGTGGCCGGCGAAGCCGACGCCATACATGTCGAACACTTCCCGCTCCAGCCAGCCGGCGACCGGCCACAGGCCGGTGACGGTCGGCACCGGAGTGGCCTCGTCGGTCGACAGCTTGACCCGGATCCTGCGGTTCATGGTCAGCGAGAGCAGGTGGTAAGCGACCTCGAACCGCTCCGCCCGGTCCGGATAGTCGACCCCGGCGATCTCCATCAGCTGCTGATATTCGAGCCCGGGAGTGTCGCGCAGCGCGCGGAGCACCTCGACGATGCTGTCGCGCTCGACAATCAGGGTCACCTCGCCGACATGCTCGTGCACGTCGAGCAGGGCAGTGCCGGCCACCGCCCTGGCGGCGTCGACCACGCCTTCGTTCGAGGCGGTGCGGGGGACGTGCGAGCTGAGCATTAGCGCTCGATCGTGCCTTCGCGGCGGATTTTCCGCTGCAATTGCAGGATGCCGTAGAGCAGGGCCTCGGCGCTCGGCGGGCAGCCTGGAACGTAGATGTCGACCGGCACGATCCGGTCGCAACCCCGGACCACCGAATAGCTGTAGTGATAATAGCCGCCGCCGTTGGCGCAGCTGCCCATCGAGATCACGTAGCGCGGCTCGCTCATCTGGTCATAGACCCTGCGAAGCGCCGGAGCCATCTTGTTGCAAAGCGTGCCGGCGACGATCATCACGTCCGACTGGCGCGGGCTCGCACGCGGCGCAACGCCAAACCTTTCAAGGTCATAGCGCGGCATGTTCACATGGATCATCTCGACCGCGCAGCAGGCGAGGCCGAAGGTCATCCACCACAGGCTGCCGGTCCGCGCCCAGGTGAACAGGTCCTCGCTCTTGGCGACCAGGAAGCCCTTCCTGTCGAGCTCCTCGCGCATCGCCTCGAACTGCTTCATGTCGACGTCGCCCGGGAGCAGCCCGGCGGCGCGGGCGATCTCGTCCTCGGTGGGCAGGGGCGCGTCGTCGCGGCCCAGCATCACTCCCATTCGAGCGCCCCTTTCTTCCACGCATAAGCGAGGCCCAGGGCAAGCTCGGCGAGGAACACCATCATGCCGATCCAGCCGTACCAGCCGGTGCCGTCAAGGCTGACCGCCCAGGGAAACAGGAAGGCAGCCTCCAGGTCGAAGATGATGAACAGGATCGCGACCAGGTAGAAGCGCACGTCGAACTGGGCGCGCGTGTCCTCGAACGCCGGGAAGCCGCACTCATATTCGCTGAGCTTTTCAGCGTTCGGCCGATGTGCGCCCGTCAATCGCGAGACCAGCATCGGCACGGCGACGAACCCCACCGACAGCGTCAGCGCGACCGCAAGGAAGATGAGGATCGGCAGGTAGCCGAATGCGACGCTGGACAAGCAGGACTCCAAGGGGCTCGTGGCTTGGCGGCGCTTTAGGGCAGGCGCTCTGTGCTCGCAACACCGGCGAGCGCTGCTTCCGCGCTAGCGCAGGGCGCCGGCAATCAGCCGGTGCAGGCGCGAGTGGATATCGCTGTTGCCGGCGACATATTCGCCGCGTTTGAACATCTGGTCGGAGCCGCGATAATCGCTCACGAAGCCGCCCGCCTCCTTGACCAGGAGCACGCCGGCCGCAGTGTCCCAAAGATCGAGATCGTCCTCCCAGAAACCGTCGATGCGCCCGGCGGCCACCCAGGCGAGGTCGAGCGCCGCCGAACCGAAGCGCCGCACCCCGGAGACGCTCGGCGCAATCGCATTGTAGATATTCGACCAGCGCTGGGGATCACCGCGACCGCAGTGGGGGATGCCAGTGCCGATCACGCTGTCGCCGAGGTCGCGGCGTGACGAGACGCGAAGCCGGCGGTCGTGGAGCCAGGCGCCCCTGCCCTTCTCGGCCCAGAAGCTCTCGTCGGTCAGCGGCTGGTAGATCATGCCGTGGGTGATCTCCGGCCGCCCCGCGGCGCCGCGCGGGTCCTCGACCGCGATCGAGATGGCGAAGTGCGGCAGGCCGTGGAGGAAGTTGGTGGTGCCGTCGAGTGGATCGACGATCCAGCGCGGCTTGCCGGGATCGCCCTCGATCGTGCCGCCCTCCTCGAGCAGCATGCCCCAGTCGGGCCTTGCAGCGCGGAGTTCCTCGACGATGGTCGCCTCGGCACGCCTGTCGGCCATCGACACGAAGTCGGCCGGACCCTTGCGGCTCACCTGCAGCTGCTCGACCTCGCCGAAATCGCGGCGCAGCCGCGGCGCCGCCTTGCGGACGGCGCGCTGCATGACGGTGACCAGGCCGGAGTGGGAAACCATCGCCCTAGTCCGCGCGGCGGACATATTCCTGGCTGTAGACGTCGACCACGATCCGCGTGCCGCTGCTGATGTGCGGCGGGACCATGACCCTGACGCCATTGTCGAGCACCGCCGGCTTGTAGCTGGAGCTTGCGGTCTGGCCCTTCACCACGGCGTCGGCCTCGACGATCGTTGCTTCGATCTGGTCGGGCAGCTGGACGGAGATCGGCCGCTCCTCGTGAAGCTCCATCACCACGTCCATGCCGTCCTGAAGGAAGGCGGCGGCGTCGCCGAGCAGGTCGCTCGGGAGGCTGATCTGCTCGTAGGTCTCCTTGTCCATGAAGGTCAGCATGTCGCCGTCCTTGAACAGGAACTGGAAGTCCTTGGTGTCAAGGCGAACCCGCTCGACCGTCTCGGCGGAGCGGAAGCGGACGTTGGTCTTGCGGCCGTCGACGAGGTTCTTCATCTCGACCTGCATGTAGGCGCCACCCTTGCCCGGCTGGGTGTGCTGGATCTTCACCGCGCGCCAGATGCCGCCTTCATATTCGATGATGTTGCCGGGACGGATGTCCACGCCGCTGATCTTCATGGATCGCCTGCTTGACTGAAAATGGGATGAGTGCCGCGCCTCTAGCCGCGCTCGCCTTTACCGGCAAGCAGCGGGTAGGGATTGACCGGTACGCCCTGGTGCCATTTCCAGTGCGGCTCCATGCGGTTGATCGCGAAATGGAGGTGGGGACCCGCGGGGTTGGCGTTGCCCGACACTCCGACGGTTCCCAGCGGAGTGCCGCGCTCCACCCTCTGCCCCTCCCGCAGGCCCGGCGCGTAGGCGTCGAGATGGGCGTAATAATATTGCCAGCGCCCGTCGTCGGAGCGGACGTAGACGGTGTTGCCGCCGCCGCCCTTGCTCCAGAAGATCTTCTCGACCCGCCCCGGCGCCGCCGCGACGACGGCGCGGCCGACCGGCGACATGATGTCGATGGCATTGTGAACCCGGGCGCCGCCGGCCCGCGACTGCGTGTAGGTGTCCACGAGGTCGCCGGGCCGGACCCCGTCGACCGGCACCGCCAGCCCGGAGGGCGCAACCGCGACTGAGGCCGGGCGCAGCGGCTCATCGGTGCGCGGCGGGGCGGTGCCGATCCGCTCCCCGACATTGGAGAGCCCCGGTCCGGCCGGGCTGAAGATGTTGGTGACGAAGATCCAGATTGCCGCGGCGAGGACGGCGAGCACGATGCCGTAGCCCAGGGCAGTCCACTTCCACGCCGATCGCGTCAACATCTCCTCCGCGGCTGCTTCCCCTAGGCCTGGAAGATGGCCGTGAACCCGGGTTTCATAATCCGCGACAGCCGCATCACGTCCCAGTTGGTCATGCGGATGCAGCCGCTCGATTCGGCGCGGCCGATGGTCTGCGGCTCGTCGGTGCCGTGGATCCCGTAATGCTCCTTGGTGAGGTCGAGCCAGGCGACCCCGACCGGGCCGTTGGGGCCGGGCGGGAGCATCAACTCCTTGTCGGTCTTGGGATTGTTGAGGATCGCCGGCTGATATTTGAACGGCGGCAGATAGGCGTAGGTGGTGACCTTCCAGCGGCCGATCGGCAGCGGATATTGCTTCGACCCCATGGTCACGGGAAAGGCCGCGATGAGCTGGCGCTGGGCGCCCTGGCCAGCCCCAGCGCCCGCGGCCGACTTGCCCCCTTCCGAGCCGCCGGGAACCGGGCCGCGATAGACCTTGAGGACGCCTTCGCTCTTGTCGACCACCACATAGTCGCCCTGGGGCTGGCGGGCATCGACGTTGAGGGCGTTCATCACGTTCGCGCCCTGTCCGTCGATGCCGGCATAATCGCGCGAGGTCGGCACGACGTTGGGCAGGCGCAGCACCCGGCCCGGCCCGATCGGCTTGTCGGGGCCGTTCAAGGCGACGATCGTGTCGGGGGTGGTATGATAGCGCTCCGCGACCCGCTCGAGCATGTTGCGATAGGCAAGCGCCGGAAGCTCGGCCTGGACTTCTGGGTTCTCGGGGAAGGGGTAGACGAAGGGCCCGCGCACGTCGTCGGGGCCCAGCCGCACCATCACCGTCGACGGGCGATTGGCCTGCAGCAGCGCCCGCCGCGTGTCGCCGTCGAGCTTGCCGGTGCGCTGAAGGCCGCGCGATTCCTGGAAGCTGCTCAGCGCCAGCTTGAACGACTGTCCTTCCTTGCCGTCGATTACTCCCGGGGAAAAGCCATGCACCGACATCAGCACCTGGGCATGGAAGAACTGGCCGTTGATCGGCGAGCCCGGGGTCCCCGGCGCCACCCACGGCCGGTCCGCGGCTGCGCCCGGCTTCGCGGCGGCCGGTCGGGGCGCGGCCTGCTGGCTGTTCTGGGCCAGCGCCACGGCCGCGGTTGCAACGCCGGCCAGGCCGAGGGCCAAACGGATCGACTTCACCACGCAACTCTCCTCGAAACACAAAGGTTAAGGGTGCAACGATGGAGCGCTCCGAGGTTTCCCTGCCGCCGGTCGCCGCCGGCATCCACGTCGGCTGCTCGGGCTGGGTGTACCGGCACTGGAAGGGCGGCTTCTATCCCGCGGACCTGCCGCAGAAGCGCTGGTTCGCTCACTATTCGGACGCGTTCGACACGGTCGAAATCAACGCCAGCTTCTACCGGCTGCCGCTGGCCTCGACCTTCGACGGCTGGCGCGACAAGGCGCCCCAAGGTTTTCGCTACGCGCTCAAGGCCAATCGCTTCCTCACCCACATGAAGAAGCTGGTCGATTGCGAACAGCCGCTTGCCGAATTCATCGCCCTGGCGCGGCGCCTCGGCCGCGCGCTCGGCCCGATCCTGTACCAGCTGCCCCCCAGCCTGCGCATCGACCTCGAGCGGCTCAATGCATTCCTGGCGCGGCTGCCACGGGACCTCGAGCATGTCGTCGAGTTCCGGCATTCCAGCTGGTACCATGAGGCCGTGCTGGCACTGCTCGATCGGCACGGCGCAGGATTCGTCGCCCATGACCTGGTCGGGCTCGCCAGCCCGCGCTGGGCGAGCGGCCGAACCGCTTATGTCCGGTTCCACGGCACAGGCGGCAAATATCACGGCCGCTACAGCGACGCGCAGATGAGCCAATGGGCGCAGTGGCTGGCCGAGCAGCGCGCTCTCGGCCGGTCGGCCTGGGCGTTCTTCAACAACGACATCGGCGGCGATGCGATCGCGGACGCGCGTAACCTGCGCGGCATGGTCACGCTGGTGACTGACGAATCGGCCTAAGCTGCACCCGATCCGGATCAGCTTGCGTGCATCCGCCAACCGACAGCGATGTTAACGTAAGCGTAGCAAGGATTTGAGGTGCCCAGTGAACACGGCACTGCCATCGCTAAACCCCCTGTTCGGCGCCGCCGAAGCCGCCGGATTCCAGCCCGGAGTCGTCGAGCTCATCCTGAGGGCGGTGCGAGAACATCTCGGCATGGAGGTCGCCTTCGCCTCCCGCGTGGCCGACGGCAAGGTCGAGATCCAGTATGCCGACACGGGTGAAAGCGCGCTGATCGAGGCCGGGGCCGTATTCAACGCCGAGGACGGCTATTGCCAGCGCGTGCTCGACGGGCGCCTTCCCTTCATCATCCGCGACGCTTCCCAAGTGCCCGAGGCGGCCCGGCTGGAATGCACGCGCACCATGCCGATCGGCGCCCACATGAGCATTCCGCTGCGGCTCAGCGACGGCAGCGTCTACGGTACCTTCTGCTGCTTCAGCCGGACGGCCGATCCGACGCTCAACGATCGCGACGTCAACACCATGCACGCCTTCGCCGAGATCGCCGCCACCCAGATCGAGGCGAAGATGGCGCAGGACGAGCTGCGCGAAGCCGTGGTGGGGCGCATCCGGGACGTCATCGACCGCGGCTCGATCACCATGGCGATGCAGCCAATCTGCCGCCTGTCGGACGGGACGGTCATCGGCTTCGAGGCGCTTGCCCGGTTCCCCGACCACGAGGACCGGCCGCCGACCACCTGGTTCGAGGAGGCCAAGCAGATCGGCCTCGGCACGGAGCTGGAGCTGACGGCGGTCAGATCGGCGCTCGCGGCTCTGCCCTATCTTCCCGCCGACAAATATCTCACCGTCAACGTGTCACCGGAGACCGTGCTGGCGCCGGAGCTTGGGGAGATCCTGGACGAGCTGGGGGAGCGGCGGGTCGTGCTCGAGGTCACCGAGCATGCGATCATCAACGACTATGAGCCGCTCAAGCGCGTGCTCCACGACCTTCGCGGCAAGGTCCGGATCGCGGTCGACGACGCCGGCGCCGGCTATTCGGGACTGCGGCACATCCTCGATCTCAGGCCCGACCTCATCAAGCTCGACATGAGCCTGACCCGCGACATCGACGGCGACCCGGCCCGGGTTGCCATGACCACGGCGCTGGTGCGCTTCGCCCGCGAGATCGGCAGCCTGATCGTCGCCGAAGGAGTCGAGAGCAAAGGCGAATATGAAGCTCTGCGCAGGCTCAAGGTCGACGCCGCCCAGGGTCATTTCCTGCACCGGCCGATGCCGGTCGCCGCAGCGGCGCAGCTTGCCCGCGACCAGGGCAAGGCCGCCTAGGCGACCGGCGGAGCCAAGTCGCCGCCGCTTCGTTGCGCGGCGATGAAGAGCGCCATTTTGTTCGATATCGACGGCACCCTGGTCGACAGCAACGAATATCACATCCAGGCCTGGGACGAAGTGTTCCGCGAGGCCGGCCACGTCTTTTCCCGCGAGGACCTTCACCGCCATATCGGCAAGGGCGGCGACACCTACGTGCCCTCGCTGCTTCCCGGCGTGGAGCCCGAGAAGCAGGAGGAAATGGCCGACCGGCACGGCCGCCTCTACAAGGCGCGGTACATCGACCAGGTGAAGCCGTTTCGCGGCGCCCGCGATCTCCTGCTGCGCACCCGGGACAGCGCCCGCAAGGTGGTTCTCGCCTCTTCAGCCTCGCAGGAGGAGCTCGAACATTACCTCGAGCTGCTCGACGCGCACGAGATCGTCGATGCCACCACCAGCAAGGACGATGTCGCGCACAGCAAGCCCTGCCCCGACATCTTCCGCACCGCGGTGAACAAGGCCGGGGTTGCGCCCGAAGCGGCGCTGGTGGTCGGCGACACGCCGTTCGACATGGAGGCCGCCGGCCGTGCCGGAATCGCCAGCGTCGCCGTCAGGTCAGGCAAGTTTCGCGACGAGGACCTCAAAGGGTCGCTCGCCATCTACGACGACGTTGCGGCGCTTCTCAGCGGCTTCGAAGCCTCGCCGCTGGCGAACTGATCATTCGTCGTCCGACGCGGCATTATTGTCGTCGGCATCCGCCTTGTCCGAGCCGAGCTGGTCGTTTCCGTAATAGCCGCGCCCGCCGCTCTGGCCGCCGGTGAAACCGCCTTTTTCCTTGCCGCTGTGCGGATTTGGGTAGGCGCCGCCCCCCGATTCCCCGACATTGGGCAGGCCGCCGGCGCTGTCGGCATCGCGCCGCGATGCGAGCTCGCCATTGTCGTCGGTCGATCGAGGCGCGCTGCCGCTCCCGTCGGCGGGCATGGGTTTCTTGTCCTCGGCCATCATCTTCTCCTCGCCGGAGAAACTCGCGGCGGCGCGGCGCCGTTCCTTAAGCCTCCAGCACCCCCGCGAACTGCCGCACGGCTTGTCCCGGATCGGCAGCGCCCCACACGGCCTGGCACACGGCGATGAAGTCGGCGCCGGCGGCGACCAGCGGCGCCGCGTTGGCCGGAGTGATGCCGCCGATGGCCACGCAGGGAATTTCGAACAAGGTCGACCACCAGCTGAGAATCGCCGGGGTCGGCCGATAGTCGCTGGGCTTCGTGGTCGTCGGATAGAAGGCGCCGAAGGCGACGTAATCGGCGCCCGCCTCGCCCGCTTCCATCGCCAGGTGGCGGCTGTCGTGGCAGGTGACGCCGATCTGCGCGGCCGGCCCGAGCAGCGCCCGCGCCTCGCGGACATCGCCGTCCTTCTGGCCGAGATGGACGCCGTCCGCCCCCAGCCTTTTCGCCAGGCTCATGCTGTCGTTGACGATGAAGGCGGTGCCGGCATCGGCGCAGATGCGCTGCAGCGGCTCCGCAAGGCGGGCGAGCTCATGTTGGTCGACGTCCTTGACGCGCAGCTGGAACGCCGCGACGGGACCGCCGTCGAGCGCGGCCCGCAGCCGCTCGGGATAGCCGCCGCCAACCTCCTGCGGCGAGATCAGGTAGAGCTGGCACGGCCCGGAGCGGCGCGGCGCCGGGAAGTCGGCGAAGTCGAACGGCTCGTCCACGCTTTCCCTCAGGCCGCGACCTTCTCGGTCGAGGCGCAGTGGATCTCGTCGATCGCCTGGCCCAGCGTGCGGTCGAACTCCTCGTCGCTCTGCTGGCTGCGCAGGTCCGACAGCAAGGCGCGGCTGAAGCTCGCGATCATGCCGGGGTTGCGGGCAAGCTCGCGGCAGGCCTCCTCGCGGCTGAACCCGCCGGACAGAGCGACGACGCGCAGCACATTGGGATGCTCGACGAGCGGCTGGAACAGCCCGGCCTGAGCGGGGATCGACAGCTTGAGCATCACCTCTTCGCCTTCCCGCAGCGCGTCGAGGCGGTCGGTGAGCTCACGAAGCAGGATCCGGTCGGCCTCGTCGCGCGAGGGGCTCTTGATGTTCACCTCGGGCTCCAGGATCGGCACCATGGAGTGGCCGAGCACCTCGCGGGCGACATCGAACTGCTGGTCGACGACGGCGGCAATCCCGGCCGGGTCGGCAACATTGATCACCGAGCGCTCCTTGGTCCCGAACACGCCCAGCGCCCCGGCGCGGGCGAGCAGCGAGCCGAGGCCGGGGATCGGCTTCATCAGCTGGACGCCGTTGCGCTCCTCCTCGAGCCCCTTGTCGATCTTGATGAAGGGGACGATCCCGCGCTCGATCAGCGCCTGCGGCGTGGGCTTGCCGTCGACGGTGCCGTCCATGGTCCGCTCGAACAGGATTGCACCGATCACCTTGCCGCTGCCGAAGCTGGGCGCGGTGATGATCCGCGTGCGCATCTGGTGGATGAGGTCGAACATCTCCTCGTCGCTGCCCCACGCACCTTCCTCGATGCCGTAGCCCTTGAGCGCCTTGGGCGTGGAGCCGCCCGACTGGTCGAGCGCGGCGATGAAGCCCTCGCCCTTCCTGATCTTCTCCATCATCTCGGTCTGGTTCATGACTTCCCCTGTTGCTGCTGCAGGGCGGCGACGCCCGGGAGCGTCCGCCCTTCCATCCATTCCAGAAATGCCCCGCCCGCCGTTGAGACGAAGCTGAAATCCTGAGCGACGCCCGCGTGATTGAGCGCCGCCACCGTGTCGCCGCCGCCGGCCACGGAGACCAGGCCGCCCTCCTTCGTCAGCGCCGCCGCAATGCGGGCAAGCGCGACGGTGGCGGCGTCGAACGGCTCGGTCTCGAAGGCCCCGAGCGGGCCGTTCCAGACGAGCGTGCGGCAGGTCTTGAGCACGTCGGCGAGCGCTTCGACCGCGGCGGGGCCGACGTCGAGGATCATCTCGTCGGCCGCCACCTCATGGACATTGCAGGTGCGCACGCTCGGCGGGTTGGGCGCGAACTCCTTTGCCACCACGACATCATAGGGCAGGTGGATGGTGCAGCCGGCCTGCTCGGCGCGAGCGAAGATGCTTTCCGCCTCGCCGGTGAGTTCATGCTCGCACAGCGACTTGCCGACGCTGACGCCGCGCGCGGCGAGGAAGGTGTTGGCCATGCCGCCGCCGATGATCAGATGGTCGACCTTGCCGACGAGGTGACCGAGGACCGCGAGCTTCGAGGACACCTTGGCGCCGCCTACTACCGCCGCCACCGGCCGCTCGGGATGCCCAAGCGCCCGCTCCAGCGCCCGCAGCTCCTTTTCCATCGCGCGGCCGGCGAAGGCCGGCAGCAGCCGGGCGATGCCCTCGGTGGAGGCATGGGCGCGGTGGGCGGCGGAAAAGGCGTCGTTGACGTAGAAGTCGCCGAGCGCCGCCATGCCGCGCGCGAGCTCGGCGTCGTTCTTCTCCTCGCCGAGGTGAAAGCGCGTGTTCTCGAGGACGCCGATATTGCCGGGCAGCATGGTCGCGAGCGCACGCTCCGCCTCCGGGCCCTGGCAATCCTCGATGAAGCGCACCGAGCGGCCAGTCAGGCGCGCCAGCGGCATCACCAGTTGCGCGGTCGACATGTCCGGCCGCACCTCGCCCCTGGGCCGCCCGAAGTGCGACAGCAGCAGCACGATCGCGCCGCGGTCGCTGAGTTCGAGCACCGTCGGCAGCAACGCGCGCAGCCTTGTATCGTCGGTGACCCGGGCGCCCTCCATCGGCACGTTGAGGTCGACGCGGACCAGCACCTTCTTGCCGGTCAGCTCGTCGGGCAGATCGTCGAGGGTGTTGAAGCTAGCCAAGATACTCTTGCATCCGTTCGTCCTGAGTAGCCATTGAGCCTGTCGAAATGGCGTATCGAAGGACGGTCCTTCGATACGGACCTTCGCCTCCGCTCAGTCCCTACTCAGGACGAGCGGAGTTGTGGAGACTAGCCCAACCGCGCCATCGCCGCGGCGGTGTCGACCATGCGGTTCGAGAAGCCCCATTCATTGTCGTACCAGCTGACGACGCGCACCAATTTGCCCTGGATCACCGCCGTCTCGAGGCTGTCGACGGTCGAGCTTGCCGGCGTGTGCATCAGGTCGATCGAGACCAGGGGCTCGTCCGAATATTCGAGGATGCCCTTGAGGCGGCCGCTTTCCGACGCGGCCTTGAGCAGCTGGTTGACCTCGTCCCGCGTGGTGTCGCGCGACGGGGTGAAGGTCAGGTCGACGAGGCTGACGTCGGGCACCGGCACGCGGATCGCCGAGCCGTCGAGCTTGCCCTTGAGCTCGGGCAGCACCTCGCCGACGGCGCGCGCGGCGCCGGTGGTGGTCGGGATCATCGACATAGCCGCGGCGCGGGCGCGCCGGAGGTCGGAGTGGATCTGGTCGAGGATCTTCTGGTCGTTGGTGTAGGCGTGAACCGTGGTCATCAGCCCGCGCTCGATGCCCAGCCCGTCGTTCAGCACCTTGGCGACCGGCGCCAGGCAGTTGGTGGTGCACGAAGCGTTGGACACGATGCGATGTTCGGCCGTGAGCTTGTCGTCGTTGACGCCGTAGACGACCGTCAGGTCGACGCCCTTGGCGGGAGCGGAGATCAGCACCCGGCTCGCCCCCGCGTCGATATGCTTCTGCCCGCCCTCGCGGTCGGTGAAAAAGCCGGTGCACTCGAGCGCCAGCTCGACCCCGTTTTCGCGGTGCGGCAGGTTAGCGGGATCGCGCTCGGCGGTGACCGCAATGCGCTTGCCGTCCACGACCAAATCATTGCCCTCGGCGCGCACTTCGCCGGGAAAGCGGCCGTGTACGCTGTCGCGCGAGAACAGCCAGGCATTGGACTTGGCGTCGGCAAGATCGTTGATCGCCACCAGCTCGAGCCCGCAGTCCGGGCGCTCCAGGATCGCGCGTGCGACCAGCCGGCCGATGCGGCCGAAGCCGTTGATTGCCACTTTCGTCATGCAAAGCCCCTTTGGTTCATGAAATCGACCACCCGCGCGGCGATGGCGTCGGGGGTCAGTCCGAAAAATTCGTAGGCGTCCGCGGCGGGCGCCGAGACGCCGAAGCGATCGATGCCGATCCTGAGGCCGTGAAGCCCTGTGTAGCGCTCCCAGCCGATCGTGGTCCCCGCCTCGATGGAGACGCGCAGGATCTCGCGGTTGGAGACGTCGGGGAGGATGTCCTCCCTGTAAGCTGCGTCCTGGGCATCGAAGCGCGTCGTCGAGGGCATTGATACCACGTCCGCGCCGATGCCTCTGCCTTCCAGCCGGTCCGCGGCGTCGAGCGCGAGCTCGACCTCCGATCCGGTGGCAAGCAGGATCACCTTGCGCGGCGCAGCGGCGCTCCTCAGGCGATAGGCACCCCGCGCCGTAAGATTATCGTCGGCGGCCTCGGTACGGACCGGCCGCAGGTTCTGCCGCGACAGCGCGAGCACGGTCGGGCCCTCGCTGGCCAGCGCCGCGGCCCAGGCCTCGGCCGTCTCCACTGCGTCGGCCGGGCGAAACACATCAAGCCCTGGCATTGCGCGCAGGCTCTGCAGATGCTCGACCGGCTGATGGGTCGGTCCGTCCTCGCCAAGGCCGATCGAATCATGCGTCATGACGTAGACGACCTTCGCGCCCTGCAGCG
>DATLFV010000073.1:0-19303 GCA_035540875.1 Sphingomicrobium sp.
CTCGTGATTGACGACTGCGTGGGGTTCTGCGGCGGCATCGACATCACGGCCGAGCGCTGGGACACGCGGCAGCACCTCGACCACGAGCCGTTCCGAAAGCGCCCGTTTACGCGCCGGCCATACGGGCCCTGGCACGACGCCTCGATGGCCGTCGATGGTGCCGCGGCGCGGGCGCTTGGCGATCTAGCCCGCATGCGCTGGAAAATCTGCACGGGGAGCGAATTGGCTCCCGCCGAACCGCAAGAGGATTGCTGGCCCGCCGAGTTGGAGCCGACGTTCAGGAATATCCCGGTGGCGATCGCTCGCACTCGAGCGGAAATCGGCGATCACCCGGAGGTGCGGGAGATCGAGAGGCTGTTCCTGGACCTCATCAAGGCAGCCAGGTCCCACGTCTACATCGAGACGCAATATTTCGCGTCGCGCGTAATCGCCGAAGCGGTCGCCGAGCGCCTTCAGGAGCCCGACGGGCCCGAGTTCGTGGTGGTCAATCCTGTCGAGGGCATGACCTGGCTCGACGAGGGAGTCATGGGACCGGCGCGGTACGAACTGTTCCGCTCACTCAAAGCCCGCGACAAGCACAAGCGCTTCCGCATCTACACTCCGGTCACAGAGGGTGGCGCCGACATTTACGTGCACGCCAAGGTGATGATCGTCGACGACCTCTTCCTGCGCGTCGGCTCGGCCAACGCGAACAACCGGTCAATGGGGCTCGACAGCGAATGCGACCTGCTGATCGACGCTCGGCGCCGCAAGAGCGCGCGGGACAAGATCCGCATGATCCGTGCCGATTTGCTCGGGGAGCATCTCGGAGTCGCCGCGGAAGAGGTGGACGAACGGCTGCAGCAGTCGGGCTCGCTCATCGCCACGATCGACAAGCTGCGCGGCAAGGGGCGTACATTGCGCCTGTTCCAACCACCCAAGCCCTCGAAGCTGATGTCGAAGGTCGCTCGGACCGAGCTGCTCGATCCAGAAGCGCAAGCAGAGATGTTCGAACCGCGCGCGCGGCCAGGGCTTCTGGCGAGGCTTGCCCGCTAGGCTATTCAGCCGATCTTCTGGCCGGTCGACTCCCAATCCTTGAGGAAGCTGGCAATTCCCGAATCGGTCAGCGGGTGCTTGTACAATTGGTGGATGATCTTGGGCGGCGCCGTCATGACGTCGGCGCCCAGTTTGGCGGCTTCGACCACGTGCATCGGGTGACGCACCGATGCGACCAGGATCTCGGTCGGGAAATCATAATTATCGTAGATCATGCGGATGTCGGCGATCAGCGCCATTCCATCGAAGCCGACATCGTCGTGGCGGCCCACGAACGGCGAGATGAAGCTTGCGCCAGCCTTCGCCGCCAGCAGCGCCTGGGCCGCGGAAAAGCAGAGCGTGACATTGACCATGGTTCCGTCGGACGTAAGCGCCTTGCAGGTCCTGAGGCCGGCAGGGGTCAGCGGCACCTTGATCGTGACATTGTCGGCGATGCGGCGCAGCACCTCGGCCTCGCGCATCATACCGTCGTGATCAAGCGCCACCACTTCGGCCGACACCGGTCCCGGGCAGATGGAGGCGATTTCGCGCACCACCTCGAGGAAGTCGCGGCCCGACTTGTGAACCAGGCTGGGATTGGTCGTGACGCCGTCCAGCAGACCGCTGTCGGCGAGCTCGCGAATCTCGGCGATCTCGGCTGTGTCGGCGAAGAATTTCATGAACCGTCCGTTCCGTGGCTGATGGATTGGCCGCGGCATAGCCTTTGCTAGTGCTACAGTCATCCGATTCGACCTGCAGGGGAAACGCATGAGCGAGCATGTCACCGTCGACACCAGGGACGGAGTGCTGGCCATCACGCTCTCCCGTCCTGAGCGGCGCAACGCGATTACCGTTGCCATGTACGCAGCGCTCGCAAGCGCATTCGAGGCCCCGGCGACCGACCGATCAATCCGGCTGATCAGCCTGCGTGGCCTGGGGCCCGACTTCACGGGGGGCAATGACCTTGCCGACTTCCTCCAGGTCATGCCGCAAGGCGACGATGTCCCCGTGTGGCGCCTCCTCGCGGCGCTCGCCCGGTGCCCGGTCCCGATCGTTGCCGCAGTGCACGGCAATTGCGTCGGGATCGGCACGACCATGCTGCTGCACTGCGACCTCGTGCTCGCCGAGGAAGGGGCAAGATTTTCCCTGCCCTTCGTCGATCTGGGACTGGTTCCCGAAGCCGCCAGCTCACTGCTCCTGCCGCAGCTTGCGGGCCGCCGTCGCGCAGCCCGTTACCTGCTGCTGGGCGAGAGCTTTGGCCCGGAAGAGGCGCGCGAGTTCGGCCTGATCAGCCATGTGGTCGAACGCGGCTCGCTGGAGGAAGCGCTGGGAAGCATCGTCTCAACTCTGCTGGCCAAGCCGCGCGACGCGCTTCGGCTGACCCAGTCCCTGCTTCGTCACGGTGCTGCAGGTGCCGTCATGGACCGCATGGAGTTGGAGAGCGGGCACTTCGCCGAGCGGCTGCAATCTGCCGAGGTCAAGGAAGCGATCTGTGCATTCTTCGAGAAACGCACGCCCGACTTCACCAAGCTGCCCGGATCCGATCAGACCGAGAGATAGACTCGCTTCTTACGCGTCAGGGTGACGGTGGGACCGGACATGAACAGCACATCCAGCTTCTGCGCGTAGACCAGCGTAAATTCCTTGTACTTGGTGACGCCGGCAGCATCGTTGAAGTTCTCGATCACCAGCGGGTCGAGCTTGCCGTTGTAGGTGCCGAACGTCTTGGCCGTCACGCGGTCCCTGATCTGTGGGTCGGTCGGGGTGGGATGGAGCGTCGCGTAGCGGGCGGCCTCGAGCAGGCCGTTCTGCATGCCGGCGCTGGCCTGGAACAGGAGGCCCAACTGGAATATGCCCCAGATGAACGAGACCAGCACGGGCAGCACGATCGCCATTTCGATCGCGCCGGTGCCGCGCGCGTCGCGGATGAGGCGAATGAGCCGGGTCATTGCGTGCGCATCCCTGCCTTGCCCTTCAGCGTGAAGGTGCCGTTGGCGTTGGCGCCCGCCCAGCGCAAGCTGAAGTAAGGGGTGTAGGTCTGGGTGATCTCGATGTGCAGCCAGCGCTGCATGACCTGGCCGTTCGGACAGGACTTGTTGTAGGCTTCTTCCATTGTCGTGCCGGTCTGCTTGACGCCGTTGCACTCCAACCAATAGCTGACAGCCACATCGGCGCTCGTTGCACTCGTGAAGCCGGCCAGCCGAGCGGCGCTTGCCGCCTCTTCCTTGAGCGTATTGTAGGTGCTGGCAGTGGTCTGGTGGCCCTGCGTCTTCTCGATGGCGACATGGGCGGCCTGCTCCAGCTTGAGCCGCTCGTTATAGCCACGCGCAAGATCAACCGTGCCGATCATCAGCAGGCTCAGGAACGGTGCCAGAAGCCCCATTTCGATCAGCGATGTGCCGCGCTCATCGGCGGCCAGGGAGCAAAGCGGGCGGCTCATGCTACCAGCCTGACTTTCCTGCCCTTGAAGGAGTTAGCACCCGATCCGGGGGGGCAGTTATTGCTGATGCTGTTGTTGCCGGAAAAGTCGACAATTCGGGCAACCAGCTGAAGGCATTCCGTCTTCATTCCCGACGTCCCGTTGAAGGTCAGCTTCTGGTTCGGGAAATAAGCAGCGCCCAAAAGGCTGGATGACGAGTTGCCGTTGATCAAATTGGTGATGTTGTTCGCATATGGCGCGCGCCGGTCCTGGTAGAACATGAGACCTTTGAACAGCCCGTCACTGGCTGCGGTCATATCGAGCCTGCCGCCCTGAAGGCTGATAGTGCCGATGCTGCCCGGGTTTGTGGCAGCCGTGCTGCTGGTGAGGACGAAGGTGCATTCGTGGCACTTCAGGCTCGCACTCGTGTTGGTCATCTTCAGGCTCGTCGCATCGAGGACATAGGTGCCCTTCGGAAGAGTGACATTCGCCGAGATATCGAGCGTGCCGCCGTTCTCCTTCAGGCAGAAAGTCCCGCCAGGCGCGATGGGGGAGCCGGAGGTGGTCAGGTCGATTACCCCGCCGGGCTTGTTATTGTTGCCGACCCAGTCGGAGAACTTCTGACAGTTCGTAGGCACCGGCGCCTGAACGTTCGCAAAAGGATCGTCCTGCGCCATCGTGAATGGCTGCAGCGTGGTGCCCGCACCCCAGTTGCTGCTGGCGGAAATGCCGCCGACGGCCGCGATCGGGCTGGCGGTCACGCTCGACGAGCCGGTGGCGATTGCAGCCGACATGGACGTCGAATTGGTGATCATGCCGCAGCCCATGTTGACCGTAGCACTGCCGGTTGCGGTGATCCCGGTCGTGGACGTGTTCTCGAGGCTGACGACGCAATACTCGCCACCCGGCACGATCGTGGCGGTAGCGGTTGCCTCGATGGTCGGCGGGCTGCTCATGAACATCGACGAGAAGCTCAGCGTCTTCTGCACCGCCACCCTCACGCGCACCGCATGGGGGTCACTGGAATAAGGTCCCGAGGAAGGCGAGTTCTGGGCTGTGCAGGCAGTCTCGATTCCGACGAAATTGTTCTGCTTCACGTCATAGGCGATGGGCTTGTCGTAAGTCGCGCCGGCCACGTTGGAACAATCATCCAGCGTCTGCCCCGACACCTTGGCGTAAACCCCGGCCATTGCGGCGGAATCGGCGGCTCGCTGCAACTGGCGCTTCCACAGCGCCCATTGGATGGTATCGGTGGCCAGGCCGGCCGAGCCGATCAGCAACGGCAAGGCTGCTGCCCCGATCGCCAGCGCATTGCCCCGGCGGTCGTGACAAAGCCGCTTGATGAAGCTGATCATGCTCCGGACCCCAGCCATTCGCTTCCCCATTCGGCACGGCTGTAGCGCGCACAGGGTGAGCGAAGCGTTCAGCGACATGGTTAACGCGCCTTCACCTTCTCCGCCGGCTGCTCCGGTCTTGCGATCCCCCGTCTTACTTCTATAATACAGTCGCTAGAAGACCCTTGCACCCGGTGCGGCGCTTGTTCACCGTCGCCTGAGCCGCCCGCTCAAGGGCTTGGAAGAGGAAGTCGACACGATGGCCAGCGCACCGGCAACGCAAACCGCGACAAAGCTGAAGCTCGACCCTCCCGAGGCATTGCAGCCGTTGCCCGCAAGCGAAGCCGCGGGCCTGGTCCCGCTGCGCACTGAGGAGACCAGCGAACTCGACCAGAAGGTCGCGCAATTCGTCGAGGAACTGGCCGCGCTGGACGCGAACAGCCCGGAGTTCGGGAAGAAGGTGGATCAGCTCACGGCCATGGGGCGCAAGGAGATTGCCGAGGCGGCGGGCGCCTCCAACCGGTTCCTGGATCGTCCGGTGAAGGCGATCGACAGCGACACCGGCATCGGCGCCGACCTGACCGAGTTGCGGCGCACCGTCGAAGCCCTCGACCCCAAGGAGAACAGCAAGGCGCTGACCGGCCGCAAGCTGCTCGGCATCATCCCGTTCGGGAAGCGCATCAACAATTATTTCGACAAATATCGCAGCTCGCAAAGCCACATCTCGGCGATCCTGGCTCGTCTCGCCAACGGCAAGGACGAGCTGCTGATGGACAATGCCGCCATCGATACCGAGCGGGCGCAGCTGTGGAAGACGATGCACAAGCTCGAGCAGATGATCCACATCTCCAAGAGCCTCGACCGCAGCCTCGAGGAGAAGGCGAACGAGCTAGATGCTACCGAACCGGCCAAGGCGAAAGCGATCCGTGAAAGTGCTTTGTTCTACACGCGCCAGCGGACGACCGATCTGCTGACCCAGATGGCCGTCACGGTGCAGGGCTATCTTGCCCTCGATCTCGTCAAGAAGAACAATGTCGAGCTGGTGAAGGGCGTCGACCGCGCGTCGACGACCACCGTCGCGGCGTTGCGCACGGCGGTGACGGTCGCGCAGGCCCTGACCAACCAGAAACTGGTGCTCGAGCAGATCGGCGCGCTCAACACGACCACCGCGGGAATGATCGACGCGACGGGCGAGATGCTGCGTTCGCAGACCGGAGCCATTCACGAGCAGGCGGCCTCCTCGACCATCCCGCTGGAGACGCTGCAACGGGCCTTCCAGAACATCTATGACACGATGGACCAGATCGACCGGTTCAAGCTGCAGGCGCTCGACAATATGAAGCAGACGGTCAACACGCTTTCGGGCGAAGTCGAGAAGTCGCGCGGCTACATCGCGCGGGCCGAAGGAGTAGAGCAGTCGCGGCTGAGCGCTCCCGCCTCGCCCTTCACTCCGCTCGAGAAGGCATGACCGAGATCAACGACAAGGTAGAACGAGCGCTCGCTCGCTTCGAGCGCGTAACCCGCTCGCTCGACGAGCGCCGCGGCCCCGTGCGCGATGCAGCGCGCCGTGAGCGGCAGCGCCTCAACGCCGACCTGCGGGCACGCGCCGCGCGCGTCGGCATTGCCATCGGGCTGATCTCCATCGCCACCATCATCATCGGCCTGATCACGCCGATCGGCATGTTCGGCTTCTTCGCCGCCGTTGGCCTTGCCATCGGCATCGCCGCTTTGCTTGCATTTGCCCCCGGCGGCGGACGCGCGGCGCCGCAGCCGCCGTCCGCAGACCTGCCCAACGGGGAAATGGTGCAGCGGTTCGATTCCTTCGTCTACCGCAGCCGCCCAGCGCTGCCGGCGCCGGCCCAGGCCGAGCTGGACGCGATCAGCGCGGCCTTGCCGACGCTCAAGCAGACCCTGCAGCGGGTGGACGCGCTCGACCCCAATGCGCAGGACGCGCGGCGCCTCATGTCCATCCACTTGCCTGGGCTGATCGAGCGCTACGCCCGTGTCCCGGCGGCATTCCGCAGCGAGCGGGACGGCGAAGGGTTGAGCGTGGACGAGCGCCTGGTCGAGGGGCTGTCGGCGAGCCGCGCAGCCTTGCACGAAATCAACGAGAGGCTCGCCAGGGCCGACGTCGCCGCATTCGAGACGCAAGGCCGCTTCATCAAGTCGCGCTACGCCGACGAGGCGCCGCAACCCGCGCAACTGCCCGCGCGAGACTAACTTCGGCAGCGCAGCCGAAGGCGAACGTCAGCCGGCAATCCCGGCGGCTCGCAGGCGCGCGACCTCCTCGCCGCCGAGCCCAAGCCCTGCAAGCACCGCATCGGTATGCTCCCCAAGCGCGGGCGGCGGCAGATCGGCATCGGCCCGGGCTCCGTCGATACGCACCGGTGAACCCACCAGCTGCATGCCTGCAATCGCCCGCACCATGCCGCGGTGCTGCGCCTGGACGTCGTGAAGCGCCTGCGTCACCCGGTTGATCGGTCCGGCCGGAATCCCGGCCGCCTCGAGATCGGACAACCAATCTGCAGCGGTGCGCGTGGCGATGACGGCAGCGATCGCGACGACGATCTCGGCGCGGTGTTCAACCCGCGCGGCGTTGCTGGCGAAGCGCGGATCGCGCGCCCATTCGGGAGCGCCGCAGATCTCCGCCAGCCTTGCGAACTGGCGGTCATTGCCGACGGCGATGATGATCGGCTGGTCGGCCGCTGCGAAAGGCTGGTAGGGCACGATGTTGGGATGGGTGTTGCCCTGGCGCGGCGGGTCTTCGCCCGAGACCAGCGCATTCGTCGCCTGATTGGCAAGCATCGCCAGCTGCGAGTCGAACAGCGCCATGTCGATGTGCGCACCCTCGCCGGTTGCGCCGCGCCGGTGCAGCGCCGCGAGGATCGCCACGGTCGTGTAGAGGCCGGTGAAGAGATCCGCGACGGCTACTCCGACCCTCATCGGCCCGCCGCCGGGCTCGCCATCCGCAAGGCCGGTGATGCTCATCAGCCCGCCCATGCCCTGGATGATATAGTCGTAGCCGGCGCGATCGGCCAAAGGCCCATCCTGTCCGAAGCCGGTGATCGATGCGACGATCAGCCGCGGATTCAGCCGGCGCAGCGCCTCGGCATCGAGACCAAATTTCGCCAGTCCTCCGACCCTGAAGTTCTCCACCAAGACGTCGGCGTCTGCGGCCAACCGCCGTACGAGGTCTGCGCCTGCATCGTGCGCGAAGTCGATCGCAGCAGAGCGCTTGCCGCGGTTGGCCGCGAGGAAGTAGGCGGCGACGCGGCGTTCGCCGTCGCCATGCCATGGCGGGCCCCAATGGCGTGTGTCGTCGCCAACGCCGGGCCTCTCGATCTTGAGGACATCCGCGCCAAGATCGGCGAGCAGCTGCGTGCACCACGGTCCCGCCAGTACTCGGCTCAGATCGAGAACGCGAATGCCCGAAAGCGGGGCAGTCACGCCGATCGTCTCCAGCGCGCCCATGGCTTGCGGTCGGCAAGGACGGCGCGAGCGGCATTATGCCCGGGCGCACCGGTCACTCCGCCGCCCGGATGGGCGCCGGAGCCGCATAGGTACAGGCCGGCAAGAGGCATCCTGTAGTCGGCGGCGCCGATCATCGGGCGGGCGCTGAACAACTGGTCGAGCCCCATCTTGCCGTGGAAGATGTCGCCGCCTACGAGCCCGAAACGCCGTTCGAGGTCGAGCGGCGAATGGATTTGCCGGCCGAGCACGGAGGCGGCGAACCCGGGCGCATGCTTGTCGACCGTGGCGATGATGGCATCCGCGGCTTGCTCGCGCTCGTCATCCCAGCTTCGACCCGGACCAAGATCATATCGAAAATGCTGGCAGAACAGGCTGGCGACATGCTTGCCCTTGGGCGCAAGGCTTGTGTCCAGCGTCGAGGGGATCAGCATCTCGATGATCGGTTCACGTGCCCAGCCGTTGACCGATGCGTCCAGGTAAGCGCGGTGCATGTAGTCGATGCTCGGTGCGATGATGATACCCGCGGTCAAGTGATTGCCCCGCTTCGGCAGGACTGAAAATCTGGGCAGTTCGGAAAGAGCGACGTTCATCCGGAAGGTCGCACTCTCGCACTTCCAGGCGCCCATCCGCTGGTCGACCTCGGCCGAGACCGCTCCGCGTGGCAGCAGGCGCTGGAACAGCAATCGCGGATTGACCCCCGCGATGACCTGGCTGGCGCGCCATGCCTTTCCGCCGGCGACCACCCCGCACGCCCGCCCCTTGTCGACGATCACCTCCTCGACCGGCGTATTGAGGAGGATATCCACGCCCTCCTCGTGGCACGCGCGCGCCATGGCCTGCGTGATCGCGCCCATCCCGCCGACCGCATGACCCCATGCACCCGGCACGCCGGCCGCTTCGCCGAACAGATGATGGAGCAGCACGTAAGCCGTGCCCGGACTTTCCGGCGAGGCAAAATTGCCGACTACGCCGTCAAACGCGAACAGCGCCTTCGCCAAGTCCCCGGTGAAATGCCGTTCGAGGATCTCGGACGCGCTTCTGGTCGCATAGTCATGGACGACGCGGACCTCCTCGGGCTTCAGTCCGACCAGATCGCGGCCGAGCTGCAGCACGGAAGGCAGGCCCCGCGCGCCTGCGCCGACATTGGGCGGGCTCCTCAGCAGCCACTTACGGATCAAGGGCACGACGGCCGCGAGCTCGGCCATGTAGCGGTCGTAGGCGTCGCCGTCGGCCTTGGCGTGGCGCACGATCTCCTTGCGAGTCAGGCCGCCGCGGCCGGCGAGCAGATACTGGCCGTGACCGGGGAGAAAATTGTCCATCTTGCGAAGCACGACCTTGAGGCCGTGCCGCTCAAGCTCGAGGTCACGGATGATCTTGGGCTGCAGCAGGCTGACCGTGTAGCTCGCCGCCGAATTGCGAAAGCCTGGAAGGAACTCGTCCGTCACGGCGGCACCGCCGACGGTGCCTGCCGCTTCCAGCACGGCGACCTTCAGCCCCTTCTTCGCCAGGTAAAAGGCACAGGTCAGGCCATTGTGGCCCGCCCCGATGACGACGGCGTCGTGCAATCAAACTCCCCTGCCCGATTAACGCATCAGCACCAGTTCTTCGGCCATGGTCGGGTGCAGCGCGACCACGGCATCGAAATCTGCTTTCTTGAGCCGCGCCTTCACGGCGATCGCTGCCGCCTGCAGGATCTCCGGAGCGTCGGGGCCAATCATGTGCAGGCCGACGATCTCCTCCGTCTCGCCGTCCAGCACCATCTTGTAGAGCGACCGTTCGTTGCGCCCGGCAAGCACGTTCTTCATCGGCCGGAAGTCCGACGTGAACACCTTGACCGAGCCCAGCTTGTTGCGCGCCTGTCCTTCGGTGAGGCCGACGCCCGCAAGCGGCGGATGGCTGAACACGGCGCTGGGGATGCAGCCATAGTCGACCGAGCGCGGCTTGTTGCCGAAGAAGGTGTCCGCGAAGGCCTGCGCTTCGCGGATCGCAATCGGCGTCAGCTGCACGCGGTCCGTGACGTCACCGACGGCGAAGATCGACGGCACGGAGGTGCGGTTGTCGGCGTCGACCTTGATGGCCCCGCGCTCCCCGAGCTCTACCCCCGCCGCCTCACAAGCCACGCCTTCGCTGTTGGGCTGGCGGCCGATCGCAAACAGCAACAGGTCGGCATCCATGTCGTTGCAGCCCGTCATGCTGAGGCGCAGCGAGCCGTCTTCATTGGGGCGGATGGTCTCGAACGTGGCATTGAAGCGGAAATCGATTCCCTTCTTGATCGAAATCTGCAGCAGCCGGTCGACGATCTGCTGGTCATAGCCGCGCAGCAGCGCATCGCTGCGATTGACGATCGTCACCTCGGCGCCGAACTGGTGGAAGATGCCGGCAAACTCGTTGGCGATATAGCCACCGCCGGCGATCACCACGCGCCGCGGCATGTCCTCGAGGTGGAAGACCTCGTTCGAGCTAATCGCATGCTCGATGCCCTCTACCTGCGGCATGAACGGGCGCGCACCGACCGCGATCAGGATCTTGTCGGCAGTGACGATCCGCCCGGAGGCGAGACGAACCTGATCGGGTCCGGCAAGGACAGCCCGCTCCGCGACGATCTCGACCTTATGGTTGGTCAGCGTCTCCGTATATGCAGCCTCGAGGCGGGTCACTTCGGCGAGCACATTGTCGCGCAGCACGTGCCAGTCGAACCTCTTTTCCGGCACGTCCCAGCCGAACATCGCCGCATCGTCCAGATCCTCGGCGAAATGCGAGCCGTAAACGAGAAGCTTCTTCGGCACGCAGCCGCGGATCACGCAGGTGCCGCCGACGCGATATTCCTCGGCAATCGCGACCCGAGCGCCATAAGCGGACGCGACCCGGGCGGCCCGGACGCCGCCCGACCCGGCACCGATCACGAAGAGATCGTAATCGGCCATCAAACCCCCGCGCGAGCCATTAGCGCGCTGGTCGACGGATCCAGCTGCGCGTCTTGGGCACCTTTTGCCATCTCACGCGCGATCTCTTTGCCGAGCTCGACCCCAAACTGGTCGAACGGGTTGACGCCCATCAGCACCGCATTGGCAAAGGTCCGGTGCTCGTAAAAGGCGATCAGCGCCCCCAGGCTGCGTGCGTCGACGCGTTCGAGCAGCACGGTCGCGCTCGGCCGGTCGCCCGGATAGCGCCGCTGCGGATCGTCGCTCTCCCGTCCCTGCATCAGCGCCGCGCCCTGCGCGAAGGCGTTGAGCAGCAGCAGACGATGGTGCTCGGGATCACGGCTGTCCTCGCTTTCGCTGGCAGCAACGAACTCGACCGGAACCATTGTGGTGCCCTGGTGCAGCAGCTGGAAAACTGCGTGTTGCGCGTCCGTGCCGGTGCCGCCCCAAGTGATCGGCGCGCTCCTGCCCTCGATCGGCTCGCCTTCAGCCGTGACGGACTTGCCGTTCGATTCCATCTCGAGCTGCTGGAGATAGGGCACGAGCAGTCGCAGCCGCTCGTCGTAAGCGAACACTGCCCGTGTCTCGCAGCCCGCCTCCTCGACATAGAGCCGGTCGGCAATCGCAGCGATCAGCGGCGCGTTGGCTTCGGCCGGCGAGTAGCGGAAATGCCGGTCCATCTCGGCCGCGCCCTCGAGCACCTCCTCGAACGCGTCCCAGCCAAGCGCCAGCGCCGCCGACACGCCAACCGCGCTCCACAGCGAATAACGGCCGCCCACGCCCTCGTCGAAGGCAAGCACGCGCGTCTCGTCGATGCCGGCAGCGACGGCCGCCTGCGGAGCGGCGGTGACGGCGATCAGCCGCCCATGCGGATCGGCAACGTCATTCTCCCGCAACCAGTCGAGCGCCGCCTCCATGTTGGTCAGTGTCTCGAGCGTCGTGAAGGTCTTGGAGGCGACCACCACCAGGGTCGTGGCGGGGTCGAGCCTCCGCACCGCATCGTCGAACGCCTGGCCGTCGATGTTCGACAGAAATGCCAGTTCGAGCTTCGCCGAGCGCCGGCCGAGTGCATCGGCGAGCAGGGCCGGGCCCAGCACGGAGCCGCCGATGCCAATGTGGAGGAGGCCGCTGACCGCTCCAAAGGCGCCGCCTTCAATTGCGTCGACCAGGGCGCGCATGCGCAGGCGCCGTGCCGTGGCGAGATCCACGGCATCGGGCGCGCCGCTGCCGCGCTCGGCAATGTGGGTAGCCGCCCGGCCTTCGCTGGGATTGACGACGGCGCCACTGAACAAGGCCTCTCTTCGTGTCGCGAAGCCGCGCGATTCGGCCCGCTGCACCCCGGCGTGCAGCCGCTGGGCATCGAGGTGGGTCTTTGACCAGTCGAAGTAGATTCCAGCGGCCTCGAAGCCGAGGCGGCTCAGCCGGTCAGGTTCGGCGGCGAACAGCTCCTTCAGCCGCCGCAGCGGCTCGCGGCCATCCTCCTCGCTCAGCTTTGCTGTCATGGCAGCGCTCATAATCAGGGGCCCGGCAAAAGCCATAGCGGCTTGACGGGTGCACGGCAGGCCGAAAGAAGCGAGCGCCTATGGCCGCCACCGACCAGAAGGATGCCGTCCCGGCCCCCACCCCAAGAGATGGCGGCACCTTGCGCTTCCTGCTGCTTCTCGCGCTCGGCGCCTGGGCACTGCGCAGCTTTATCGTCGCGCCGTTCAGCATCCCCTCGGGCTCGATGCTGCCGACACTCTACATCGGCGACTACGTGATGGTGGCGAAATGGCCATACGGCTATTCACGCTACAGCTTCCCGTTCCAGTTCCCCTCCTTCAACGGCCGCGTCTTCCCCAACCTGCCGGAGCGCGGCGACGTCGCGGTGTTCCGGCCGGAAGGAAGCGAAACTGATTTCGTGAAGCGGGTGATCGGCGTCCCCGGCGATACGGTCGAAGTCCGCGGCGGCACATTGATCCTCAACGGACGTCCGCTGTCCAGGGAACGCCTGCAACCCTTCGCCATGCGCGTCAGTCCGAACAGCCCATGCAAGGTGGTTCCCCCGGCTTCGCCGAGAATAGTGCGCACCCACAACGGCTTGGCGTGCCTGTATCCGGCTTACCGCGAGACGCTGCCCGGTGGCCCAAGCTACACCGTGCTGGACCAGGTCGAAAATCCCCGGGCCGACGACTTTTCCGCGACCCGTGTCCCTGCCGGCCATGTCTTCCTGATGGGCGACAACCGCGACGACAGCCTCGACAGTCGATTTAATCCCGCCGAAGGGGGCATCGGCTTCGTGCCCCTGGAAAATCTCGTCGGCCGCGGCCTCGTAACCTTCTGGTCGACCGACGGCAGCGCTTCCTACTGGAAGCCGTGGACGTGGTTTACCGCCCTGCGCGGCGGACGGATCGGCAATGGCTATGAGGGCGACCCCGAATGAACATTGCTGATTTCGTGACTTCCAGACTCGGCCACCGACCGCGCGATCCCGCACTGTTCGAACGCGCGCTGACCCACGGCAGTGCCTCCCGCGACAGCTATGAGCGGCTCGAGTTCCTCGGCGACCGGGTTCTGGGGCTGGTGATCGCCCGATGGCTCTACGAGCGGTTTCCGAACGAGCCGGAAGGCAAGATGTCGCGCCGCTACAATGCGCTTGTCGCGCGGGAGACCTGCGCCGAGATCGGCCATGAGATCGGCGTTCCGGCACTGGTTCGGCTCGGCCGCCAGGCGCGGGAGGACGGCGCCAACCTGAGCGACAATGTGGTCGGCGACGTGATCGAGTCCCTGATCGGGGCGCTGCTGCTGGAAGGCGGGCTGGAAACGGCGGAGCGGTTCATCCGGTCCGCGTGGGCGCCGCTGGTGGAGGAGCAGCGCCGGGCGCCGGAGCATCCCAAGTCGGCGCTCCAGGAGCTCGCGGCGGCCCGCGGCCTCAAGGCTCCCGAATATGAGCTGGTCAGCCGCACCGGCGCGCACCATGCGCCGCGCTTCACCGTGCGGGTCAGCGTACCCAAGCTCGGCGAGGCCGAGGCCGAAGGCGCAAGCAAGCAGGAAGCCGAGACGGCCGCCGCCGAGTCGCTGCTGGAGCAGCTCAAGTGACCCGCTGCGGCTTCGTCGCGGTAATCGGCGCGCCCAATGCCGGCAAGTCGACGCTGGTGAACGCGCTTGTCGGGCAGAAGGTCGCGATCGTCAGCGCCAAGGCCCAGACCACGCGCGCCCGGCTGATGGGCATTGCGATTGCAGGGGAAAGCCAGATCCTGCTGGTCGACACGCCGGGCATCTTCGCGCCGCGCCGGCGGCTCGACCGGGCAATGGTCGCGGCCGCCTGGGCCGGCGCCGAGGACGCCGATCTGGTGCTGCTGGTGGTGGATTCGGCAGCGAATCTGGGAGAGCGCGTCGAAGCAATCCTGGCGGCGCTGGAAGGCCGGAAGCAGCCGCTGATGATCGTCCTCAACAAGGTCGACCTGGCAGCCAAGGAGAAACTGCTGGTCCTCGCCTCGAAGCTTTCGGAGCGGCTCTCGCCGCAGCGCATATTCATGATCAGCGCGACGACCGGGGACGGCGTTGCCGACCTCAAGATGGCATTGGCCGAAACAATGCCCGAGGGACCCTGGCACTTCCCCGAGGACCAGCTGAGCGACGCCACCGACCGCATGGTCGCGGCCGAGCTCACTCGCGAGCAGATCTATGGCCAGCTCCACGCAGAACTGCCCTATGCCTCCGCCATCGAGACTGAGAAATGGGAGGACCGCAAGGACGGATCGACGGTCATCCACCAGCAAGTCCTCATCGAGCGCGAAAGCCAGAAGGGAATCGTGCTTGGCAAGGGCGGCGCCCGGCTCAAGAGCATCGGCGCGGCCGCACGCGAAGCGATCGCGGAGCATCTCGGCCGCCCGGTGCATCTGTTCCTGCACGTCAAGGTGAACCCCCGGTGGGACGAGGACCGGACGCTCTACAAGGACATCGGCCTCGACTGGACGGACTAGGCCCGGAGGATGCTTTCCACCCAGGCCGGCACAAGCTCGGCTGCCGGTCCCATGCGGCTTTCATCGAAGAAGATGCTGCCGAGGCTCGGTTCGAGGTTCATCTCTAGGCTGTATGCTCCGCAATAGCTCGCGGTCTGGACGAAGCCGGCAGCCGGATAGACGGCCCCTGAAGTTCCGATAGAGACGAACAGCTCGCAGCGCTGCAGCGCCGCGTCGATGCGCTCCATCCCGTACGGCATCTCTCCAAACCAGACGATGTCCGGCCGCACGCGCCCCGCACGCCCGCAGCGCGGGCAGGTCGCGCCCCCACCCATCGGCCCGTTCCAGCCAAACCTTTCATCGCAGGCCAGGCACCAGCCTTTTAGGAGCTCGCCGTGCATGTGGAGAAGGCGCTTCGACCCGGCGCGCTCATGGAGGTCGTCGACGTTCTGTGTGACCAGCAGCAGATCGCCTGGCCACTCGGCGTCAAGACGGGCGAGCGCGAGGTGCGCGGCGTTCGGCTGGACGGTGGCGAGCTTGGCGCGGCGGGCGTCGTAGAAGGCCTGGACCAGGCCCGGGTCGCGAGCAAAGGCCTGGGGAGTTGCGACGTCCTCCACCCGGTGGCCTTCCCAAAGTCCATCGGGGCCACGGAAGGTGGCGACGCCGCTTTCCGCGGAGACGCCCGCGCCCGTCAGGATGACGATGTTGCGGTGCTTGCCCATTCGTCTGCCTTAGGATCTGCAGCCGCAGCTCAGCAATCCATGGTGACGCTCCCGAAATCTCGCTATGCGCCCTGCCACGAGACGCGATTCATGGTCAGTATCCGGGATTTCGACAGATTCGCCTGCATCGTCGGCGCGCCGCGTTGCGGCACCACGACCCTTTCACAGTTCCTAAAGGCCCATCCGGCGGTCTGCTTCCCGTTCGTCAAGGAACCGCACTTCTTCGCCCAAACCGATCTGCGTCACCTGACAACTCAGGCGCTCGAGGAGCAGGTTCAGCGCGAGTATCTCGACCGCTTCTTCGGTCACTGCGAGCCGGGGCGGCGGGTCGGGGCCGACGCGTCGGTGACCTACCTCTACAGCCCCGAGCAGCTGGAGCCCATGCTGCGGCTGTGGCCGGACTCGCGCTTCGTGATCGCGGTCCGCGACCCGCTGCGAATGCTGCCCTCGCTGCACAGCCGCCTGTTCTACCTGGGCGACGAAAATATCCCCAGCTTCGAGGAGGCCTGGGCGGCGGTGCCCGACCGAACGGCGGGAAGGCGCATCCCGCGAACCTGCGTCGAGCCGCGCTGGTTGCGCTACGACGAGGCGGCGCGGTTCGGTACTTATGTGGAGCGCTTCTTTGCGGCGGTCGGACGGGAACGCTGCCTGGTGATCCTGTTTGACGATCTGACGGCCGATCCGCGCGGTCAATATGAGCGCATGATGCGCTTCTTCGGGCTCGCGCCTGACAGCAATGTCGACCTGCGGGCGCGGCGCCAGGGACACGGCGTCCGGCTGCCCTGGCTGCAGCGACTGCTGAAGCGGCCACCGCGGCGCCTCCGGCAATATGTAGCCGGCGAGCATTACCGCCAGCGTGAGCGGGCCCTGGACCGGAGCGCCCGCAGGTCCGCTAGCGGCACCGAGAGGATAATGACCGTCCGCAAGCGGCTGCTGCGCTGGAATCGTGTGCCGCTCGCACAGCCGCCGATCAGCCTTGACGTCCAGCACGAGATCCGTGCGCGGCTGCAGGATGAGGTCAGCCACCTTGGGGAATTGATCGAGCGGGACCTTGGCCACTGGCTGGCCCCGCGGCGGCCTTGAGCAGAGCCACGGTCCGCATTGGCATCGGCGGCTGGACCTATCCGCCGTGGCGCGGAAGCTTCTACCCGCCCGGCCTGCCGCAATCCCGCGAGCTCGAATATGCGGCGCGGCAGTTCGGCGCGATCGAGATCAACGCCACCTTCTACGGCCGGCAGAGCGCGAAGAGCTGGGAGGCATGGGCGCACGCCGTGCCGGAAGGGTTCCAGTTCGCGATCAAGGGCTCACGCTTCTGCGTGACCCGCCCCAAGCTGGCCGATGCCGGGGAAGGCGTCGGCAACTTCCTCGCCCAAGGGCTGTCGGCGCTCGGGTCGAAGCTCGGACCGATCCTGTGGATGCTCGCGGCGCGGCGGCGGTTCGACGCGGAGGACATCGGCCGCTTCCTGGCCCTGCTGCCGCGCCAGCTCGAGGGCCTGCCATTGCGCCATGTGATCGAACCGCGACACGAAAGCTTCCGCGACGAGCGCTTCTTCGCCCTCTGCCGAGACCATGACGTGGCGATCGTGTTCGGGGACGACGACGAATTCCCTTGCATTGACGCCGACACCGCCAGCTTCGCCTACGCGCGGCTGCAGCGCATGCGCGAGGAAGTGGAGACCGGCTATGATGCGCTGGCCCTCGACGCCTTCGCCGCGCGCGCGGGAAGCTGGCAGGCGGACGGCCGCGACGCCTTCATGTTCATGATCAACGGCGCCAAGCTGCGCGCCCCCGCGGCGGCGCTGGCGCTGGCCAGTCGCCTTGGCGACTGAACGGCGCTAAGCGCCCCCCATGCGCACTGACCAGCAGCCGATCCGCGTCGCCTTGTTCGCACCCAACGGCCGCATGGGCCGGGCGATCGCCGCGGCGATCGAGCAGGACGAAGGATTTGCGCTCGACCAGGACCACGGCGACGTGCTGATCGATTTCTCGGCACCCTCCGCGTTGCAGGCGAGCCTCGACCGCGCGGTCGGCGCCGGAATCCCCATCCTCGTCGGCACCACCGGACTCGATGATCTGGCCGAGCACAGGATTGCCGCGGCTTCGGCTGAGGTGGCCGTGCTCAGGGCAGCAAATACGTCCTTGGGCGTTGCCCTGCTTAGCGACCTCGTTGAGCGCGCCGCTCGAGTCCTTGGGCCCGAAGAGTGGGACATCGAGATCGTCGAGGCCCACCATGTGGGCAAGGTGGACGCGCCGTCAGGGACCGCCCTTCAGCTCGGCAAGGCCGCCGCTCGAGGCCGCGGGCACGCTGAGAATTTCGAAACGGCCCGCAGCGGCGGCTGCATCCCCCGAGTGATCGGCGCGGTCGGCTTCGCAAGCGTGCGTGGCGGAACCGTGGCGGGCGATCACGACGTGATGTTCCTCGGCCCGGAGGAGCGGCTGATCCTCTCCCACCGGGCGGAGAGCCGGGCGATCTTCGCCCGCGGTGCGCTTGCTGCCGCGCGTTTCCTCGTCGGGCGGCCGGCGGGCGTTTATGCGATGCGTGACGTCATCGAGGCGCTGTGAAGCGCGACCAGGTTTTCGAGTTCTACCGCCGCCTGGCTGAAGCCAACCCGGCGCCGGAGACCGAACTCGAGTACAGCAACCCCTATACCTTGCTGGTGGCGGTGGTGCTGTCGGCGCAGGCGACCGACGCCAGCGTCAACATCGCCACCCGCCCCTTGTTCGCCAAAGTCCGAACGCCCGAGCAGATGGTGGCGCTCGGCGAGGATGCGGTTCGCGAGCAGATCAAGACGATCGGCCTGTTCAACACCAAGGCCAAGAACGTCATTGCTCTTTCCCAGGCGTTGATCCGCGACCATGGCGGGGAGGTGCCGCGTAGCCGCGAAGCGCTGGAGGCGCTGCCCGGCGTGGGGCGCAAGACCGCCAATGTCGTGCTCAACACCGCCTTCGGCGAGGAGACGTTCGCGGTCGACACCCATGTCTTCCGGGTCGCCAACCGCACCGGCCTGGCGCCCGGCAAGACGCCGGACGAAGTGGAGGCGAAGCTCGACAAGGTCACGCCGCAGCCGTTCCGGCGCGATGCACACCACTGGCTGATCCTGCACGGCCGCTACACCTGCAGGGCGCGCACGCCCGAATGCTGGCGCTGCCCCGTGCTCGACCTGTGCCGCTACAAGGCGAAGGTCCTTGCTCCGCCCTCGGCACAGCAAGGCCGGTCCAAGGGACGTGCCGGTTAGCCGATCCAGCGCCGCTCAAACCGTCGGCCCAGCGTCGTGAGCAGCTCGTATTGCGATAGACCTGATGCTGCAGCAGCGCTTGGCAAGTCGTAATCCATTTCGACCCAATCACCTTCGCCAAGGTCCCGCGCGCGACCGCAGCCGAGCGCCACCAGGTCCATCGACACCCGGCCGAGCACCGGAAGCTCGCGGCCGCCAGCGAATGCTCGGCCCCGAGCCGAGAAGCCGCGAAGATATCCGTC
>DATLFV010000074.1:0-7165 GCA_035540875.1 Sphingomicrobium sp.
GGCGCGGCTCGGCGGCGCGCCGGCAAAGCGTCGAATTTGCTGATCGCCGGCATGTCGGTGTCGACCGGCCGTGCGCCGCGCGTGACTTCGGCCACCATCTCGGGCAGCCGGTGATAGGCCTGCGGTCCCACCACCAGGTCGATCATCGCCGAGCGGCGGCGCGCCTCCGCACCTTCCGCCTGGGCCACGCAGCCGGCAAGCGCGATCATCGGCCGCGTGCCGTCCTCGCGCTTCAGCCGGCCGACGTCCGAATAGGCCTTTTCGGCGGCCTTCTCGCGGATGTGGCAAGTATTGAGGACCACCAGGTCGGCATCCTCCCCGTCGCCCACGGCCGACATGCCGCGCGCACCGAGCAACTCGGCCATGCGCTCACCGTCATAGACGTTCATCTGGCAGCCGAAGCTTTTGATACGGAAGGTCTTGGGGGTCATCTGCTCGCCGGATATAAGCGAGATGTCGCGGGACTTGAAGCGGATAGGGCGCCGGCGATTGCCTGATGGGCGGCCGCGGCGAGCGCCTTGCGGTTCATGCCGCGCTCCAGCGGCGGCAACAGGTGGACCGTGACCTTGGTCGTACCCCGCCGCCCGAGCAGCCGAAGGAAATTCTCGCGCGCCCCTTCGTCATGCCAGCTGATCTCGGTCGCATCGGCATAGTCGAGCGCGACCGGCCGGATCTCGACCTTCGGCCCCGCAAAGGAAGCCGCCTCCAGCAAAGTCGGGCGGAACGGCAGGAGCGCGTCGCCAGGGCCGACCGTCCCTTCCGGGAACAAGGCGACGGGCTGCGGTCCCTCCAGCGCACGGGCAATGGCGAGCGCCTGCTCCTTGGAGCCGCGACGGTCGCTGCGCTTCACGTACAGCGTATGGTTCTGGTCGGCCAGCCAATGCAGGACTCCGGGGCCAAGATCGTCCTTCGAGACGAAGGCGCAGCGGCAGGCCCCGCCAAGCACAAATATGTCCATCCAGCTGATATGATTGGCGACGATCAGGCTGGGCGCGCGCACCGGTGCACCCACGGTGCGCACGCGCGCGCCGATGATCCACCCGCACCAGCCGAGGAAAAGCGGCGGCACCGGCGAACGGCCAAACAGGCGGGCAATCAGGTGCGCCGGCAGGCAGGCGAGCAGCAGCAGCGCCAGCCCGGTGAGGCGAGCGGCTATGCGCAAGCCCGACAGCCGATCAGCGCTTGCGGTCGAGCGCGACGCCGTACAGCTCCATCCGGTGATCGACGAGGCGGAAGCCGAGCTTCTCGGCGATGCGCTTCTGCAGCGCCTCGAGCTCTTCGTCGACGAACTCTATGACTTTTCCCGTCTCGACATCGATCAAATGGTCGTGATGCTCGTCGGACGCGGCCTCGTAGCGTGCCCGCCCGTCGCCGAACTCGTGGCGCGACAGGATTCCCGCTTCCTCGAACAGGCGCACGGTGCGGTAGACCGTCGCTATCGAAATGCGCGGATCGATCGCGGCCGCGCGCTCGTGCAGCGTCTCGACGTCGGGATGGTCCTCGGCCTCCGACAGGATCCTGGCGATGATCCGCCTCTGTTCGGTGATCCTCAGGCCCTTGTCGGCGCAGAGGGCCTCGATGTCGATGTTGCGCTGCATGACGGCAAACTAGGGGTGGGCACGCCCCGGGTCAAAGGGTGCTGGCGCCTTCCCGCCGTTTAAGCGGAAAGGCACGTGGCGTTTACTTCGCAGCCCGAGTCTTGCGGCGCTTGGTGCCAAGCCCGATCGACTTGGCCAGGGTCCGGCGCTGTTCGGCATAATTGGGGGCAACCATCGGATAATCCGCCGACAAGCCCCACTTCTGCCGATATTGATCGGGCGTCATCTGATAATGGGTCATCAGATGTCGCTTGAGCATCTTCAGCTTTTTCCCGTCTTCCAGGCAGACGATATAGTCGGGCTTGATCGAAGACCGCACCGCCACCTTCGGCTCGGGGCGCGGTTCCGGCGCGGCGGGCTTGCCGGAAATGCCGCTCAAGGCGCCGTGAACGTTCTGGATGAGGTTCGGCAAGTCGTTCACTGCTACACTATTGTTGCTAACGTGAGCTGCAACTATGTCAGCCGTGAGCGTCAGCAGGGCGTCTTCGGCGCCACCATTGTCGACCATCGTTCAATCCTTTTCCGAGCAGAGCGTTACGCAATGGCTAACCACGGCGTGCACAATGTGTACGCCGCGCCTCTTCTTGGCGCAACAGGACGAAGGTCCCGGTTAGACTGTCCGGGCCAAGGTGATCGCGTCGAACTGCTCAGTCTCGCCGCGGTAATATCCGCGCCGGCGCCCCGCGGCGGCAAAGCCGGCGGACCGGTACATCTCCACCGCGGGGTTGCCGTCGCGTACTTCCAGGTGGACGCGCCGCGCCCCGGCATCGCGGGCGCGCTCGATGAACCCGTCGAGCAAGCGGCGCCCGACTCCGCGCCGGCGGTGCTGGGGGTCAACGGCGAGCAGCAGCAGCTCGGCCTCGGCGGCGATGGTGCGGAACAGTGCGAAGCCCAGCGCCGCGCCTTCGGCATCGCGCGCCAGCATCAGCGACACGCCCGTCATCGGCAAGATCCCCGCGCATTGCGACCGCGTCCAGGCTTCGCCGAACATCGGGTCGAACGCCGCCGTCATCACCCTCATGACCTTGTCGAGGTCCTCGGCGGTGCCGTCGGCAAGGCGGATCGCGTCGATCATGCCGCCTCGCGGGCCCGCGCGTCGGGCGCCCGCGCGTAGAGCGGCCGGGGGAACAGGTTGCGCATCGCGGCGGGCAAGCGCAGCACCTCGGCCGCGCTCGCCAGCGCATCGACTGCTTCACCGTGGCCGCGCGCGGCCACCAGCTCGGCGGCGCCGGAGCCGATGACCAGCGGGGCGGTGATCGCTGCTGCCGCGTCAATCGGCGCAAGATTGCGCAGGTCGCCGGCCGGCACGAGCTCCGGCGTGCGGTCGAACTGCTGAACGAACAGCTCGCCATGCCCGCCGCGCATCGCGGCAGCCACCTCGCCGTCGCCTGGCGCCGCAAGGGCGAGAAGCGCCAGCGACGAAAAGCCGGCGAGCTCGGCATCCCAGCCGATCGCCAGCCCGTGCGCCGCGGCGATGCCGACCCTTATCCCCGTGAAGCTGCCCGGGCCGACCCCGACCAGCACCTGGCTTGCACGCCGGCCGTCGAGAAGCTCGGCAAGCATCGGCACCAGCCGCTCGGCATGGCCGCGGCCGATGACCTCGTCGCTGCGGCCGACGCACGCACCCGATCCGTCGAACAAAGCGGCGGTGCAGGCGGCGCTTGCAGTGTCGATCGCCAGGATCATGGGACTGGTCCGACCTCCCAGGCAGAGGAGTGGGCCACAGGGTGGCCGGGCTGGCAAGCGAAAAGCGGCTAGACCGCCTCGACCGTCTCGACCTCGGGAACATAGTGACGGATCAGGCTCTCGATGCCATGCTTGAGCGTCACCGTCGACGAGGGGCAGCCGCTGCACGCGCCCTGCATGGCGAGATAGAGCCGGCCGTCGCGATAGCCCTTGTAGATGATGTCGCCGCCGTCCTGGGCGACGGCAGGCCGGACCCGGGTGTCGATCAACTCCTTGATCTGGTCGATGATCTCGGCATCGGCCGGGTCCTCGTCGAACTCCTCGGGCGCGGCGACATGGATGCCGCCGGCGCTGCCCGGCGCGAACAAAGGCGCGCCGGTGACGAAATGGTCGAGCATGATCCCCACCACCTCCGGCTCGAGCTGCGCCCATTCCACCGTCGGCGCGGCGGTGACGGAGATGAAGTCGCGCCCGAAGAACACGCCTTCGACCATGCCGGTGTCGAACAAAGCGCTTGCCAGCGGCGAGGCTTCGGCGCTTTCCGGGTCCGGAAAATCGCGGCTGCCGGCTTCCATCACCGTCTGCCCGGGAAGGAACTTGCGAGTCGAAGGATTCGGCGTCTGCTCGGTGTGAATCAGCATGGCGGCGATGTGGTCGCGCCGCGCGGCGCGATCAACCCCCGAGCGGCGGCGCGCCGGCGATGATCCAGCGCGTGAGCCCGATCGCCGCCAGCAGGCAGGCGATGGCAAGCCAGCCGCGCGCCGGCCGCATCGGCTCGGTGTCCGGGTCGAGCGATGCCCGGCCGCTGAACATCGGCCCGACCAGCTTCTTGCCGAGGAACAGGCGGTAGAACAGCACCGCGGCGACGTGCAGCGCGATGAAGACCAGCAGGATGTCGAACAGAAGTTCGTGGAGGTCATGCGCGGTTTCGACCAGCTCGTCACTCGCCAGCCGCGCCAGCGGCCCTTCGTAGAGGCCGTCGTTGTCGGCATTGAACAAGCCGCTGGCGACCTGCGCCAGGCTCAGGCCGAGCAAAGCGACGACGCTAAGCGCGCCGAGCGGCGAATGGCCGATGCCGCGCCAGCCGCGCATGTCGCGGACATAGGCCAGCACCGCGGCCGGTCCTTTCACGAAATTGCGGAAGCGGGCGGTCGAACTGCCGAACAGTCCCCACAGGAGCCTGAACAGCAGCAGGGTCGTCACCGCATAGCCGGAATAGAGATGAAGCTCGATCTCGTCCTGCTCAGCGGTCCACCAGCTGAACCCGATCAGCCCCGCAAGGGCCCAGTGGAACAGCCGGGTGGGAAGGTCCCAGACGGCAACGGCCGTCCGTCCCTGCGCTACGGTTGCGTCAATGCTCTTCACGATAGAGGTCGTGGCACGCCTTGCAGCTCTTGCCGAGGTCGGCGTGGGCGGCGCGGATCGCGGCCACGTCGCTGCCCTGAGCGGCGGCGTTGAACTTCTGCGCCGCGGCCGCGAAGTCACGCGCCTTGGCGGCGAAGTCCTCCGGCTTCTGCCAGATCTCGGCCTTGGCCTCGGTCTTGCCGACGTCCGGGCCGGTGCCGGCCGGGAACCAGGACTGCACCTGCGGCGCAAGCTCGTTGATGGTCGAGGCGGCGGTGCGGACGGCGCCCAGATCGTTGCCGTCGAGCCCCTTCTTGGCGGCTCTCATGGCCTTGCCGATGCGCTCGTAATCCTCGTGCCTCTTCTTCATCAGCGCCAGCGCCTGCTCTTTCTCGAGCGGCGTCGCGGCGGACTGGTTGACGGCATTCTCCAGCGCCGCGCTGGCCTCATTGCCGCTGGCGTTGGCCGCGCTCAGCGCGGCATTGCCGTCGGTCTGGTTGCTGCAGGCCGTCAGCAGGCTGAGGGCGGTCGCGGCGAGAAGAAGATGCTTCATTTGGCCTCCGTGGCTTCGGCGGGGTTCCAGCTGTCGTCGATCATCTTGATGATGGCGGAAAAGTCCTTCGAGGCGCCGCCGAGATCGACGAACCTCTGATAAAGTTCCTCGGCCTCGCCGCCCATCGGCGTGTAGGCGCCGGCGCCCTGCGCGGCTTCCATCGCCAGCTTGAGGTCCTTGAGCATCAAGGCTGCCGCGAAGCCTCCCTCATAGCCGCGGTCGGCCGGTGTTTCCGGCCCGACGCCGGGCACGGGGCAATAGCTGGTCATCGACCAGCTCTGGCCAGAGGCTTTCGACGAAATGTCGAAAAACGTCTGCGGCTTGAGGCCGAGCTTCTCGGCGAGCACGAATGCCTCGCAGGTCGCGGCCATGGTCGCGCCCAGCAGCATGTTGTTGCAGATCTTGGCGGCCTGCCCGGCACCAGGGCCGCCGGCATGGATCACCGCCTTGCCCATGTTTTCCAGGAACGGCCGCGCCTTCTCGAACGCCTCGTCGCTGCCGCCGACCATGAAGGTCAAGGTGCCGCCCTCGGCCGCCGCGATCCCACCGGACACCGGCGCGTCGACCATCGTAAAGCCGGCAAACGCGGCCTCGTCATTCAGCGTCCGGGCGGTGTCTACGTCTATGGTCGAGCAGTCGATCAGGATCGCGCTCTTGGGCGCCGCCGTGAAGACCGTGCCGCGGAATACCTCGGCCACATGCTTGCCGGCCGGCAGCATGGTGATCACCGCCTCCGCGTCGCCGCAGGCTTCGGCAGCCGAGCCCGCCGGGGTGCAGCCGCGCGCGGCGGCGCGTTCAAGCGCGTCCTGGCTGAGGTCGAAGGCGCGCACATCGTGCCCCGCCTTGGCGAGGTTGGGGGCCATGCCGCCGCCCATGTGGCCGAGGCCGATAAATGCGATCCTTGCCATGCGAGCCTGCTCCTAGCGCCCGGTCCACTTGCCGGGCCGTTTCTCGACGAAGGCGGCCATGCCCTCCTTCTGGTCCTGCGTCCCGAACAGGCCATGGAACAGCCGGCGCTCGAAGCGGATCCCCTGCGACAGCGGCATCTCGAAGGCAGCGTTGACCATCTCCTTGGTCGCGATCGCCGCCAGCGGGGCCATTCCGGCGATGGCTTCGGCAACCTTGAGCGCTTCGTCGAGCAGGTCGGCCGCCGGCACGACTTTCGCGACCAGGCCGGAGCGCTCGGCCTCGGCCGCGTCCATCATCCGGCCGGTCAGGCACATCTCCATGGCCTTGGCCTTGCCGACGGCGAGCGCCAGGCGCTGCGAGCCGCCCATCCCGGGGGTCACGCCCAGCTTTATCTCGGGCTGGCCGAACTTCGCCGTCTCGGCGGCAATGATGAAATCGGCCATCATCGCCACCTCGCAGCCGCCGCCCAGAGCGAAGCCGTTGACCGCCGCGATCCACGGCTTGCGGGTGGCGGTCACCTGCTCCCACCCGGCGAAGAAGTTGGCCGAATACATGTCGGCAAAACCTTGGCTCGACATTTCCTTGATGTCGGCGCCGGCGGCGAAGGCTTTCTCGCCGCTGCCGGTCAGCACCAGGCAGCGCTGCGACGTGTCGGCGTCGTAGGCCGAAAAGGCGGCGATCAATTCACCGAGCACCTGGCTGTTGAGCGCGTTCAGCGCCTGCGGCCGATTGAGCGTGACCAGGGTCACCGCGCCGCGCTGCTCGACCAGGATTGTCTCGTAGCTCATGTTGCGCTCCATCACAGGTCGAAAGGGGTCCACTGCTCGTCCTGCGGCAGCGGCTCGAAAAAGGCGTCCACCTCCGCGTCGGAGATCGCTCCCGGCTCGGACGGCTGCCAATTCGGCTGGTTGTCCTTGTCGATCAGCAGGGCGCGCACGCCCTCGCGGAAGTCGGGGTGGCGGATCAGCCGCACCATGATTCCATATTCCATCCGCATCTCGTCGACGAAGTGCAGCTGACAGGGGCTCTCGACGAGCAGCTTCAAGCTGACCTTGCAGGCCATCGGCGACTTGGC
>DATLFV010000075.1:0-7225 GCA_035540875.1 Sphingomicrobium sp.
CTAACGCCCTAGAACAGGGCAGGACCCAAACATTGCGACGATGCACGCGGAGCCGAAGGGTTGGTCGGACAGCTCGAGGGGCTGTGCGCTGCCTGTCCAGTGCAGCGACACGGCATAAGTGCTGCGGCGATCCGCTAGCGACGCCTGGATAGGATGCCGTCGCATGTCTCCCTGGGCCGACGCAGACACAGGGCAAAGCTGCTCGCTCAGCCGGGGGCGATTGCGCCCGCAGCCTCGTGCGCTAGTCTCGCGCCATGACCCGCCTCCTCACCCTGCTCGCCGCCTTGTCAGTCCTTGCCCTCCCCGAGCCCGCCGCCGCGCAGCTCACGCGTGCCGAGCAGACGATGGTGCGCACCGTCGATGCCGAGCAGGCGCGGACCCTGGCGATGCTGGTGCGCTGGGTCGACCAGAACAGCGGGTCGCGCAACATCGCCGGCAATGTCGCCATGGGCCGGATGCTGCGCGCCGAGCTCGAGCCGCTGGGCTTTGCGGTCGAGTGGGTCGACAAGACCGCGATCGGCCGCGCCGGCCATCTCATCGCCCGCAAGCGCGGCCGCGCCGGCGGCAAGCGGCTGCTGCTGATCGGCCATCTCGACACGGTGTTCGAGCCCGACTCGCCGTTCCAGCGCTGGCGCCAGGAGGGCGATGTCGGCCACGGCCCGGGCAGTGTCGACGACAAGGGCGGGATGGCGGTGATGGTCGCCGCGCTGCGCGCGATGCAGGCCGCGGGCACGCTGAAAAACGCCAACATCACCATCGTCCTGACCGGCGACGAGGAGGATGCCGGCCGCCCGCTCGCCATCGCCCGGCGCGAGCTGATCGCGGAGGGAAAGCGCGCCGATGCCGCGCTCGACTTCGAGAGCCTGGCGGTCGAGAATGGCGCCGACATGGGCTCGATCGCGCGGCGCAGCGTCGCCGGCTGGACGCTCAAGGTCACCGCCCCGAGCGGCCATTCGGCGGGCGCCTTGATGCCCGGCGTCAGCGCCGGCGCGGCGTTCGAGCTGGCGCGGATCATCGAGGCGTTCCGCCGCGAGCTTCCCGAGCAGCATCTGACCTTCAACGTCGGCCTGGCGGTCGCCGGCACCACCGCCAGCGTCGACCCGAACGAGATCGAGGGGCGGGCGAGCGGCAAGACCAACATCATCGCCGGCCAGGCCGAGGCGCGCGGCGACCTGCGCACGCTGAGCCTCGAGCAGACCGAGCGGGTGCGCGCCAGGATGCGCGACATCGTCGCGCGATCGCTGACCGGCGCCAAAGCCGAGATCAGCTTCGAGGAGGATTATTACCCGCCGATGGCGCCGACCGCGGGCAGCCGCGCTTTGCTCGCCCGCCTCAACCTCGTCAACCGCGACCTCGGCCTGCCGGCGATGGGCGAGCTCGACCCCGCCAAGCGCGGCGCCGGCGACATCGGCTTCGTGGCGCGCGACGTCGACGGGCTGGTCGGCCTCGGCGCCGCCGGCGAGGGCAGCCACAGCGAGCGCGAGCGCGTCGACATCCCGTCGATCTGGCGCCAGGCCAAGCGCGCCGCGATCCTGATGAGCCGGCTGGCGGCGGAGCGGCGCTAGCCGGCGCCGGCACCGCGGCGATGAGCCCGTCGGCAGCGATCATATTGGGACAGCTCGCGGCGGCGTTGGTCCGCTTCGGACCCGTCTCTGCAAAGATGTCAGCACCATCTTGACCAGTAAGTGCTAAACAGGATTTGATAACCCGTTTTTGCTAGCCTGTCGCACTGCTCTCGGGGGGAAACGGACAGGATCCGATGGCGATCGAGGCACATCTTCAGTCCGCGCACAGCGACGAACAGCGCGAAGAGAGGCGCTATGCCGTGCGGCGGCGTCTGCGCCTGCTGTCGTTCCTTGCCACTTCCGGTGAGCGGGTGATGATCCACAATCTGTCGGTCACCGGCTTCCTGATGGAGAGCGACGCCGAGCTGGCGGACGGCGAGAGGCTGCAGGTCCACCTCCCCGAGCGCGGCCTTACCGATGCTAACGTCGTGTGGCAGCGGGACCGGTTCTACGGCTGCGAGTTCGCGGCGCCGGTGCCCGCGGCCGTGGTCAGGGCTGCGGTCCTGCGCAGTCCCGGACAATCGCCCGCGCCGCCGGCGGCGGCTGTCGCCGATCCCGCCGCGAGGGCGGCCGGGGACGATCATTATCCGCTGCGGACGCGGGCGCTGGTCATCGTCGGGACTTCGGCAGCCTTGTGGGTGCTGATCGGCCTGGCGATCGTCCTGCTGATCTGAAGGCTTCGCTGCCGCACTTGCGCGAAGACGGAGCCGGCGGCGCTTCCGGCCGGCTCCGGCTTCGTCCTCAGTCGATGGCCGGGTTGCGGTCGGACGCCGGGTTCAATGGCGAAAGACCGCCTTCGATCTGGTAGCAGCCGTCGGATTTGCCCTTGCCGGTGGCGTCGGGCCCGTGGTGCGCCGTCTCCAGCCCATACCAGGCCGGGCCGTAGCCGGGCAGCAGCCGGTTGGTGTCGCAGGAAATGAAACCGCTGTCACTCATCGTGAAGGCAGGATGGTTCTGCCCGTTGGCGATGACCTGGCCGTTCCGGCCGACCTTGTGGGGATGGGAAAGAACCGGGGTAGCGGCCGCCGCGGTGATGACCGCGCTCAGTGCCAGAAGGCTGGTGCGCCTGGAGATCATCTCTCTTCTCCCTTGTGAGTCGGGAAGGCGAAGGAGGTCATAAGCGGCCGTGCCTGTCAATTAACTTTCGGTTAATTTCAGCAATCCCGCGGCCCGCGCTCGCCGTGCCGCAAGGGCGGACCCATCCATCCCGTCGCCGGCCGCGGCGCGGCAACGGCGGCGCAGCCGGATCGTTGACTGCCCTGGGTTCGACACGCCGATGCGCGCCGGATTCCCGACCAATGTCTCAAACACGAGGAAACCACCCATGGGCCTGTTCTCAAGCGACACCAATTCGTTCGATCAATTGTTCGTCAGCGTCCTGCAGCAGATCTATTATGCCGAGCGCCAGATTGCCGAGCAGCTCGAGCTGATGATCCCGATGGCGACAGCGCCCGAGCTGCGCCAGGGCTTCGAAACGCACCTGCGCGAGACGCGCGAGCAGTACACCAGGCTGGAAGAGGTGTTCCGGATGCACGGCAGCGACGCCAGGGAAAGCACCTGCCCGGGGATCGACGGCATCCTCAAGGCCGGCAATGCCATGGTCAACGCGGTCACCGACGACCAGGTCAAGGATGCCGCCTTGACCCATGCCGCGCAGATGGTCGAGCATTATGAGATCGCGCAATATGGCACCCTGTCGGCATGGGCGCGCGAGCTTGGCCGCGACGATTGCGCGCAGCTCCTCCACCGCACGCTCGAGGAGGAAAAGGCGACCGACCAGAAGCTGACCCAGCTCGCCGAAGCGCGGATCAACCGCCGCGCCGAGCAGGAAACCCACGCAAGCACGCCGGGACAATTCGCCTGAACGGCCGGACGGCCGCCGCGCACGCAAGCGGCGGCCGTCCCTTCCCCCCGCGACGCGCGGCCGGCGCCGGACATCGGTCCTGCTGGATTGTTCCCTGCCGTCGTCCTAGCAAGTGGGGATGCCAGGGAGGCTGGACGATAGCGAACTACTGGTGCTGCGCCGCAAGCGGCGGATCAGCGGCTGGTATGAAATCGGCTGGCGAGTCGCCGCGGTGGCGGCTTTGCTCGGCATCCTCATCCTCGTCCACTGGCTCGAACGCGAGGGACTGAGGGACGATCTCGACGGGCACGTCAGCTTCCTTGACGTAATCTACTTCACGTTCATCAGCGCGACCACCACCGGTTACGGCGACATCGTGCCGGTGACCGACAAGACCCGCATGTTCGATGCGCTGGTCGTCACCCCGATCCGCATATTCTTCCTGCTGGTCTTCATCGGCACGGCCTATCTGTTCGTCGCCAAGCGCACCTGGGAAAGGTTCATCATGAAGCGCATCCAGCGCAGCCTGTCCGATCATACCGTGGTGGTCGGCTACGGCACCAAGAACACGCGCGCCGTGGCCGAGCTGATCGACCTCGGCGCAAAGCCCGAGGAGATCGTCGTCGTCGACCTCGACGAGGAACGGCTCGCCCATGCCAAGGCGGCGGGCTGCACGGTGATCAAGGCCGATGCCACGCTCGACGACACGTTGCGGGCGCTGCGCGTCGATCGCGCCAAGCTCGTCATCATCTCGGCGGGCCGCGACGATACGTCGATCCTCGTCTGCCTGACCGCCCGCCACCTGGCGCCGCAAGTGCGGATCAGCGTTGCCGTCAACCACCACAACAACGAGCTTCCGGCCAAGCTGGCGGGCGCCGACGTGGTGGTCAATCCGTTCAACTTCGCCGGCCTGCTGCTCGCCACCACCCATTCGGGCCATCACATCGCCGATTATCTTGCGGACCTCGCGACCATGCAGGGCCGGGTGCGCCTGGTCGAGCGGCCGGTCCGGCCGGAGGAGGTCGGCACCTCGCTCCGCGATCTCGAGAGCAGCCTCGGCCTGCGCATCATCAGGGACGGCCGCGCCTACGGCTTCTGGCGCCCGCAGGTGCAGCATCTCCAGCCCGGCGACATCATCATGGAAATCCAGCCCACCGTCGAATGAGCCGCAGCAGGCCTGGCTTTGCCGAGGGCCGCCCGCAGGCTGCGCCCACAGGAATTGCGGGGGTTAAAGGTGCAGCGGCCTGCGCAACCGTTGCATGTGCGAATGCAACCGCCGGCGACGGCGCGGACCCGCCGCCGGGCCGCTGGCCGATCGGCCGCAGCGACACCCGATCGCCCTCCGGCCGGCGCGCGGGCTGAAGCGCGATTGATCGCCTGTTTCCGTTTGAATACAAATGCTTGAACGGCTCGGGGAGAGCTTTCCCCGTCCTGCCGCAATGCCGACGCTCCGAAGGCAGCACAGCGGCGTTGCGCAGCGCACCCGCGCCGGGGCGGTGTTGCGCGACGGCCGCAACCTTCCCGCATCCGGCTGACCCCCTTGTCAGTAGCAAAAAAAGCAGTTCCATATAACAGCTTGCGGCCTCCGTCCGGCCGCGCGGGAGGGACCAAAGCCATGAACCATCGCATCTTCGGCCGCGCCTTGCTCGGCGTCAGCGCCCTGGCCTTGACCGCTTTGGCCGCGCCGGCCGCCGCGCAGCGGGTCGAGCGCATCGTCGCCTTCGGCGACAGCTATGCCGACAGCGGCAATGCCGTCAGGCTCGGGCTGGTGCCGGCGCAGCTGCTGCCGCTCTACCCGACCGGCCGCTTCACCGGCGGCACCAATTATGTCGACACATTGTCGCAGCTGCTGAACGCGCCGGTCCAGAATTTCGCGATCGGCGGCGCCCGCGCCAATCCCGACCTGCTGTTCGAGATCGGCACCTTCACCGCCGGCGGCGGCGGCGTGTTCCCGGTCGTCACGCCCAGCTTCGGGCCGCGGGACCTGGTCACCGTGTCGATCGGCGGCAATGACGCGCGCGCCTATGGCTCGGCGCCCGGCGCCAGCGTCGCCGGCGCGGCGGCGGCGGCGGCCCCGGCGGTCGCCGCCGCGACCAGCGGGCTCAACACCCTCGTCGCGCGCGGCGCGCCGACCATCAGCTTCCTTGCCGGCAACACCGGCGAGCTTCCGGAAATTGCCGCCAACCCCGCCGCCGCGGCGATCCGCACCGCTTATTCCAACGCCTTCAACCAGGGCATCCAGAACGTGCTTGCGGGCTATGCCGCCAACGGCGTCATCGTCCATTATCTCGACTTGTCGACAATGCTGGCGCAGGTCCGCGCCAACCCGTCGGCTTACGGCATCAGCGCGCTCAACTGCCCGGCCTTCCCGAACACCAGCTGCGTCGTCAACGCCGGCGCCGGCTTTCTGTTCTACGGCGACCTGCTGCACCCGACCTCGCAGGGCTCGGCGATCATCGCCCGCTACGTCGCCGCCCAGCTTGCCGCGCCGCTGACGCTGCAGGCGCCGTCCGACCTCGGCCACGACACGGCGCGCCAGTTCGGCCGCACCTTGTCGAGCCGGGTCGACCTCAGCGCGGTGCGCTCGGGCGGCGAGATGCTCGGCGGCGCGCGGCTGTTCGTGGTCGGCGACGGCTTCTCGCGCGATGTCGGCGACAGCGACGACAACAAGGCCTTCGACGTCGACGGCGCGGGCGTCACCGCCGGCGCGGAAATGGGCCTTGCCGGCGGCGTTGCCGGCCTCGCGCTCAACTTCAGCCGCCCGCGGGTGCGCTTCGGTGACGAATCGTCGCGGCTCGACGGCCGCAGCGTGCAGATCGGCGGCTATGCCGGCGCCAGCTTCGGCGGCGCCTTCGCGCAGGGGCACCTCGGCTTCGGCCGCGACCGGCACCGCATCCGCCGCCTCGGCGTGGTCGAGGGCATGAGCGCAAGGGCCAACGGCAACCACCTCACCGCGGGCGTCAAGGGCGGCTATCTGGTGCCGCTCGGCGGGCTCAACGCCGGCCCGGTCGCGGCGCTCGACCTCACCCGCGCCAGGACCAACGGCTACAGCGAAGGCGGCGACCCGACGCTGGCCCTGAACGTCGGCCGCCAGCGCCTGAGGAGCGTCACCGGCGCGCTCGGGGTCGAGGCCCGGCCCAACCTCGGCGCCGAGCTTCGGCCGTTCGTCTCGGCGATGGTCGAGCGCGACTTCACCGGCGACGGGCGCAGCATAAGCTTCGCCCAGGCGACCTCGCCGGGCATCGTCAACCGCTGGGACATCGCCGGCGCCAAGGAGACCTACGGCCGCCTGTCGGGCGGCGGCAGCGCCACCTTGTTCGGCGGCATGAGCATCGACGCCGCGGTCAGCACCACCGTCGGCCGCGACGCCGGCAACGAGGTCAGCGCGCGGGTCGGCCTAAGGTTCGGCTTCTAGGAGCTGGCGGCGAAAGCAGCCGAAAGGCTATCGGCAAAAAAAAAGCGCCGGCGCATTAACGCCGGCGCTTCCCATCTTGTCGGATCCTACCGCGAGCTGGTCGCTTTGCCGGCCTGACCCTTCGCATAGAGCCCTTGCTTTTCGAGTCCCTGCAGCACATCGGCGGCAACCTTGGCATTGTAGGCCGCAACCGTGCTGATGACCGCGCCCTTCTTGTCCAGCAGCATGGGCTCGGCAGTGGAACGCTCAGGCACCAGGCGAACGTAGACCGGGTCCGGATAAAGATGGTTCGACGCCCCATTGCTTCCGTCGATGACCCCGCCGATCACGCCGCCCGCGAGGATGTTGCCGAAAGCTGCACCGCCGGTACGGCTTTGGATGTAAACCTCGACGGGCTTGTAG
>DATLFV010000076.1:0-7052 GCA_035540875.1 Sphingomicrobium sp.
GATGCGCCCGAGGGTGGTGAGGAGGACATGTTCGCAAGAGCGGGGGTTGCGGCGGAATGACCTGCCTCTCCCGCAAGCGGAGAGGGCCGGGGTTAGGGCGTTTGCTTTCCTTCGGAGGGTGTGCTCGGGGGTGTGGTGGACTTTGAGGCTCGGACCTCCGTACGCGACATTACGCGCCGAGCGGGTGGTGGAGAGAACAGCGGACTGTCCAGCACTACAGCAGACGGCGCATCGCTTCTAAAAGGAGAGACCTGTCTGCCCGCCCGTATCCAAGAGTAAGTTTCCCCGACATACAGCACCATCGCCGTCAGCCATGAAAGCAAACATCCCGATGCCACTGCAGGTATCGAGGGTGCGGGCGGTGGGTTGCCGAGGCAGGAAGTCGGGCCTTCCGATCAGTGTAGATCAGCTTCTCCACGCCTTCTATGTCGTTGATCTTGTTCGACAGAAGAATGTCGCCGGAGTCGCTCAACGAGATCAGCCCCCGGTCAAACATCCAGTGCACTGTGCCTGACAAAGCCAAGCCGTTGGCGACAACGTCGGGGCCACCAGCCTCCACACTCATGATGTGCGCCGCCTGCGCCTCGGCCCTGCCGCCGCCGTTGATCAGCTGCATTCCAGTCAGAGCGCAACGACGATCATACACGTCGAGGACGCGCTTACGGAACTGTCGGTCGCGCACCTTACGGCTGACAAGCGCGATCGTTCTGTCGATCGGACCCTGCCAAGCCGCCTGATCTTCTCTCACTAGCGCGTCGGTGGGCTGATGCTCGTCCTCCCGCGGCAGCAGCTCGTCGTCGTCGACCAGCCCTAAATCGATGATCCGGTTGAAGTCAGCTTCGGAAACGGGCCGAACAGCAGCCTGAGCCCTGCCCGAGATGTTTCCAGCGTTGTTTAGGACGCCCTGCTCGACAACTGTGCCACCCACTCGGAAAGGTACATCCTTACCGAGCGGCAGGTAGGTTCCTGGCTCAATCAGCGCGAGATACATTGAGGAATTGGCTGGGTCGACAATGATCTGCTGAACCTTGGCGACGGCGTGATACCCTCGCGTTCCGGCTTTTACCGGCTCCATGTAAATCACCCAGTCGCCGACGAACTCTCGGGCTCTGGATAAATATACGCGTGGGAACCGGTAAAACTTGTCCGGCTCATCATCGTAGATGGAGTCTACCCTGTAGAGAAATATGCCCTTCGCCATGTGCACAAGCAACCAGCGAAAGCACTGCCTGGCAATAGGCGTGGGCGGACTGCAGGCACTGCTCCGTCAGCACCACCCCGGCGCCCGCTGCCGTAGTCCCGCGCCATGCCGTCGGCGATAAGCGCCTCGCCGACATCCGCGTCCTCGGCGCGGTGCGAGCGGGTGGGTGTCGGGCGTCAATGCCGGCAAATCCCGGGAACACGATCCTAATCAGCCACCCACCGCCCCTTCGGCTCCGCATGGCTGGCGATCCGCCGCTGCGGGCGTTCGTGCCAGGCAATGTTGACCGCCCAACAGGTCGGGTGCACCCGTCGCCGTCGGGGATGTCCCAGCGGCTCCCAGATGACTGGGTCACGCACCTGCTCGGCCGACGTTCGGCAGCCCGATCCCACGCCCGCGTGGAACGGTGACGGAACAGTTGGCGTTGGGGGCGGCAGTCGAGATGACGTCCAGCTTCGCTCTCCTTTCCCGGCGCCCCGCGGTTGAACAGGTGCGGGCCGCCGCTGCCATTGGCGCGGTCGTCGCTGCCTCGGCGGCGGCGGCGATGGCCTTTGTCGGCTGGGGCGACGCGCCGGCTGCCGAGGCGCCGAGCCCCGGTCCCGGCATGGAGCTGGCTCCTCCCGCGCCGCCGCCATTGCTGTTGCGCGACGTCGCCCCTGCCGACGCCCTGAGCATCAATCGCGCCATCCCTTTGTCGACCGAACCCAACCCGGCCGCCCGGCCGTTCAAGCTGCGCGCCGACGACGCTACCCACGAGCGGGCGCTGCAATGCCTCGCCGAGGCCGTCTACTACGAGGCCGCCACCGAGCCGCTTGACGGCCAGCGCGCAGTGGCTCAGGTCGTGCTCAACCGGGTGCGGCATCCCGCCTTCGTGCCGAGCGTGTGCGGAGTGGTCTATCATGGCTCGACGCGGACCACCGGGTGCCAGTTCTCGTTCACCTGCGACGGCTCGCTGCGCCGAACGCCGAGCGTGGCAGGCTGGCGGCAGGCGCGCGCGATCGCGGCCGAGGCGCTGGCCGGCGCCGTGTTCAGGCCGGCGGGCTACGCGACCCATTATCATGCCGATTACGTGGTGCCCTACTGGGCCGACAGCCTGTCGAAGAATGCGGTGATCGGCAGGCACATCTTCTATCGCTGGCCGCAATGGTGGGGGACTCCGCCGGCGTTCCGGCGGCGCCACTCCGGCCAGGAGGCGGACCCGCGCCAGCTTCGCGCGCTGGCGCTGCGCCGGCCGATGGAGGAGACGGCGCCGAAAACCGAACTGGTGCTTGCCACCGATCCGCGCGTCGAACTGGCCAGCATCATCCAGTTCCTGGCAGCGAGGCCGCCGCGCGGCGAGCAGCCGAGCCCCTACGAGGACCAGGTGCGCGAGCACTTCTCCGATTTCTCCGAGCATCTGGCGGTGCAGATCTACCGCCAGCTGGCCGCGTCCGACAGCGGCTTCGGGCTCGACGCCTTCCTCGAGACGCTGATGCTGCTTTCCGACCCGCCGCAGCTCGCGGCGCGCGCCGCTCCCGCACCGTCGCTGGTGAAGGCGATCGGCGGCAGGGCCAAGCTGACCGGCTTCACCGCGGCGCTGCGCGACTTCGTCAAGCACAGCGACTTCCACAAATTCTACGACAAGAGGTCGCGATTCTATTCCGAGCTTGCAGCCAGGTCGCGGGAGCCGGCGCTCGGGCTGGTGACGCAGCTGGAGCGGGACAGCGGCAAGCCGGTTGCCGCGCCCAGGATGATCCTGGCGCCGCTGCTGTCGGGCGCGCCGGCGAGCCTGTGCCGGACCCTGCCCGAGGAACAGCCGCAAGCCTGGCTGGTGATGGGCCTGCGCGACGGGCTGACGCCGTCGGCGGAGGACAAGGCGCAGTTGAAAAAGGCGATCGCGACATCGGAACGCTCGGCGTGCGCGCGCTCGCCGCGCCTGGCCTTGCGGACGGAGCCGGGAGCCAGCCTGGCGAGATCCTGACCGTCGTCCTCGAATGCAGCGCGGGGACCGGCGCAATGGCGAACCATTGCGCAAGTCCCCGCGAAGCGCCCCCCGGCGGTGATCCCGGCAGCTACCTCGCCATCGCGACGTACTGCGGCCCGATGTCCTCGGTGCCGAGACTGCGCTGGAGCCGGTAGAAGTTCGAGTAGAAGTCGGTCAGCGCGTCGTTGCGCGACAGCAGCGACGAGCGCCAGTTCTGACGCGCGTTCGTCACCTGCGCCAGGACGCCGGCCGCTTCGGTCGGCGAGGCGACCAGCATCTGCTGCTCCGCCTGCAGCAGCGACTGCCGCGCCTGGTTGGCGTCGGGCAGCGACTTGAGGCGCTGCTGCGCGCGGTTGAGACCGATCATCACCTGGTTGATCTCATTTTCCGCGCGTTCCCTCGCCTCCTCGGCGTCGGCGAGCGCCTGTTCGGCCTGGATGTTGGCGATGTTCTTCTGCGAGTTGAGCTGCCCCCCGTCGTAGAGGAAGATCGGCAGAGCGAAGTTGAGCAGCGCCGCCGCCTGCTGCGTACGGCCGTGGTTCTTGCCGCGCAGGGTGATGTAGTCGCCGTTGAACGCCTGGCTGGCATTGGCCGAAGCGCGCAGCGAAGGCTTGCGCGAGTCGGTCGCCTGCACCTTCTGGAGCCGCGCCTGCTTGAGGCGGATGTCGGCCTGCTTGAGGTCGTTGCGGTTCTGGTAGGCGATGTTGAGCAACTGGTCCGCGCTCGGCAGCGGAACCGGGTTGGACAATTTGCTGGTCAGCTCGAGCGGCTGGTCGTTCTTGATGCGAAGGCCCTGCCGCAGGTTCGAGAATGCCAGATCGGCATTCTGCTTGGTGCTTTCCAGCGACTGCTTGGCGTTGGAACGCTCCGTCTCGAGGAAGCTGACGACCGACGGCTGGCTGGTGCGGGCGCGCTCGAGCAGCCCCTCGATCGAGCGCAGATAGTCTTCATCCGCCGCCACTTGCTCCTGCGCGCGAAGCGCCTGGACATATTGGGTGCGGATGTCGCTCGAGACGTCGAGGGTCGCCTGCCTGAGGTCGACCTCGGACATTTCCTTCGACAGGCGCGACTGCTGCAACTGGCGCTTCTTCACGCCGGAAATGTCGATGTCGTAGGACGCGTTGGCGTTGCCGGCAGCGTAGAAGGCAGGGCGGGCCTGGTTGTAGTCGAAATCGCCCTTGAAGTCGTAGTGGCGCTGCGACTGGTCGGCGCCCATGCCGACGTCGACGCGCGGCAGCAGGCCGGCCCTGGTGCCGGCGACGCGCTGTTCAGCCATGCGCTCGTTGCGGACGCTGCGCTGGAGCCGGAAGCTGCGCTCGGTGCCGACTTCGACGGCATCGTCCATGCTGAGGCGCATCGGCGCGACGTTGCCGTTTTGCGGCTCGGTCAGGTTGGGCTGCGCGATGGTTGCGAAAGCGGCGGTGGCGTTGGGCTGCGCGGTCGTGGCCAGCGCCAGTGCGAGAATGGAAATCATGAGTCTACCCCCTCACGAGAATGGCTACCCCCTTTTGAAGAAAACCCTGTCGGGGAAGGGGGTAGCCAACCCCGACAGGGCATCCGTGCCAACACAGCTAGGCTGTGATGGACTGGCGCGGATTAGCTAGCGGGCACAGAGTTGGTGCTGTCGACGCGGCGGCCTTCGAGCTGCGGTGCCGTCTGGTAGTAAGCGGTGTTGCAGTTGGCGCCGCTGTAGCCGTTCTGGGCGCGCCACTCGCCCGGATTGCCTTTCTTGGTGCTGCTGGACGGCGAGATGCAGACCACAACGGACGTGAAGATGTCGTACGGCCCTTCGCGCTCGTCGAACTGCTCGTTCAGGCGGGTGACCACCGGGCCGCGACTGCCCAGAACCGTGTGGGCGAAGGCGATCGGAAACTCGCCGTCCGGGACCCACACCGGCACGATGGAAACGCCGCCGCGATTGCAGGCGCTGTTCTCGTTGGAGCGCTCCGCGCCCTTTCCGGGTCCACGAAGGTCGACGACGCGCGGCGGGTCGACGACGACGCTGGGATCGCCGACGCAGTTGCCCTTGCCGTTGTTGCCCTTGCTGCCGCCATCGTGGATCTCGCGCATCACCAGCTTCAGTTTCTCGCAGTCGAAATTGTAGGTGTCGGTGCGCGTGGTCTCGAAGGTGCGGTCAACGAGCGTATTGGAATAGTGCTTGGTGTCGTAGGCGACCGCGGAGAACATGTTGGGGCTCCCGCCGTGACGACCGACCTCCCCCTTCAACATGGCGCCGCTGTACCAGATGCGGTCGCTAGCGGGGTCTCCGCGGCGGTTGGCGTCCGTGTGATTGCCAGTGTCGCTGGTCGCCCCGGTCACCATCGCGGGCGAGCCAGTGTGCGCCACCACTTTGTTTGTGGCCGTGGGCGGAGCTTGCCGCTCGCACTCTGCCTGAGCGGTATTGATGTCAGGCGCGCTCGAAACCGGGATCGGAGTGGCCATCGCTGGCGTCGTGAGCACGGACGTGCCGAGAAGCGCCGCGCAGGCGGCGATTTTGATCGTTTTCATCAGTGTAACCTTTCCTCGGTGGTTAACCGCAGAAGGGGCCCCCCAAAGAGCGACTCGCGGTAAGGATTTGGTAACGCCTTATTAATTTTCTGGTAACTTATCGAAAGTTAGCAAAAGGAGTTAACCTCGTTGATGTTCCGGATCGGCACAGGTTGAGGACGCCGTTCGTGAGCCCGAGAGCGGCCCAACGCCGCTTGCCAAGAGAGCGCTATTTTCCCGCCTCGGCGTGCATCGCCAGCTCGGTGCGGTTGCCGACGCCGAGCTTGTCGAACAAGGCGTGCAAATAGACCTTGACCGTGCCTTCGGTGACTCCGATCCGCTCGGCGATCTCGCGGTTGCGAAGCCCCTTGCGCACCAGGCCGACCAGCTCCTGCTCGCGGCGGGTGAGGGAGGGGTGGTCCGTCGAGTCGCTCGACGCGCAGCCCGGCCGGCTGGCGCGTTTCTCCAGTGCCGGATCGATCCACTTGCCGCCGCTGCGCACGCACTGGACGCACTCGAGCATGGCCGCGGGATCGGAATTCCTGAGGACGATTCCCTCGACCTTCAGCGCCTTCGCTTCGGCCAATGCCTCCTCATCGAGGGCGGCGGTCAGCAGCACCACCCGTCGGTCGCCGGCGCGGCGGCGCAGCTGCCGCAGCGCGTCCATGCCGTCGCCGCCCCGCGACTGCAGGTCGAGCATCACGATGCCCGCACCCGACAGCCACGGGTGCGACAGGACGTCGGATCCCCGGCCGACCGCCGCCACGATCCAGTAGCCGGTGTCGTGCAGCAGTGCCTGGACCGCAGCGACCGCCATCGGGTGGTCGCCAGCGAGCAGGATGTTCACCGCGGGCCCGGTCATGCTTGCCTGCGCCCGCGCGGTACGCGGTTCGACCGCCGGAGCGGCTGCAACTGGCGCTTCTTCACGCGAAAGATCAGGCATGACGGTCGCGGGCGCGTTTGCGGGCTGCGCCCCAGGGCATGCCGCCGCACCGGATCGGTGCCCGTCCGCTCGCGTCGGCTTGACGAAGGTGCTGCCCACGAAACCCCCCCCGCTGCGAACCCGCCGGGCGAAAGCCGAAACGGATGCAGTATCATCCATTGTTAGCGCCGATTAAACGATGATTAAACCCCATGTTAATTATGCTTAGGTGCGGTGGTCAGGCCTAGGTGGGGACGTCCCACGGGGCCAGAGTTCGACATGTCTCGTCCAGGAGCGGGAACTGCCTTGCCCCGTCGCCTGCCGCCGCCTGCCGCCGGACCAGGCGGCCAGCCGCACGCCGGCTGCCATTGACAGGCGCCAGGCGACAGCTGCGGCGGTCGCAGGGCTAGCTTGATCAGCGCTGCTTGCATCTTCGCGGGACAGCTGCGGTCGTTAACTTACGATTGTTATTGCTAAAG
>DATLFV010000077.1:0-13073 GCA_035540875.1 Sphingomicrobium sp.
CCCCCGCCGCACCCCGTCAGCGCCGCGGCTGCCGCCATCATCACCAGCGCTCGTGTCGCAATCCGCCTCATGCCATCCTCCCGCACATCTCGGGATGAGGATCACCGCGGGGCGCGCCAAAGCGATGATGATCTGCCGACCATCTCCTGATCGACTTCTGATCGCCGCAGTCGCCGGGCGGCCCCGCCCTAGAAGCGCGCCTCCAGGCCGACCGCGAACTTGCGCGGTTCGGCGGCGGTGCCGAATGTAGGCGAGAACAGATAGGTCATGTCGAAGGCGTCGAGCAGGTTGCGGACATGGCCGAAGACGGTGACCCGCCCGATGTCCTGCGCGGCACGCAAATCGAGACGCGTTGCCGCACCCACGATCCGCGAAGGCGTCTCGAGATCGTCGCTGAAATAGCGGCTGTTGTGGCGAAGCGCCGCCGACAGCCGGGTGCGCGCCCGCGGCGTCCATTCGGCCCGCGCCGACCCGGTGAAATGCGGCGAACGCTGGAACTCCTTGCCCTCGAACAGCGGGTTGGCCTTCGGCGCCTCCCGGATGCGGGTGCGGAGCAGGCCGGCGCTCGCGCGCAGCCGCAGCTGGCCGAGCGGGCTCCACTCGACGCCGGCTTCACCGCCGTAGGTCTGGGCCGACGGCACGTTGTGGATCACGGCCCAGGTGGCGGTCCCGCGGCCCGGGATGCTGAGCAGCCGGCTCTGCGCCCGCTGGGCATCGCTGAACCTCTTGTAGAAGATGTTGGACGACAGGCTGAGGCGGCGGCCGAGCCCGGCGCGGCCGAACAGTTCGTACGCCCACAGGGTTCGGCATCGAAGCTGACCTGTCGCCCCGTGTCGAGGTGCAACGATATGCCGCCCGGGTTGTAGGCCCGCTGCACCAGCACGCCGGCGGTCGCCGTGCTGCTCAGGTCGTAAGCCAGCGAAGCCTTCGGCAGCCACGCGCGATAGGTCTGCTTGAAATCGATAGCAGTCGGGAAAGGGCTCGCGGCGAAGGCGCCCGAGCGGTCCTGCCGGTCCTCCTGATAGCGCAGCCCGGCGGTGAGCGAGAGCCGCGGCGCCGGCCGGAGCGTGGCTTCGCCGAACAGGCCGAGGCTGTGCTGGCGATCGTCGAAGGCGCCGATCCCGACCACCGCCGACAGGTCGATCGCCTGGTCGAGCCGGGTGCGAAGATGATGGAGCCCGGCGGTGACATCGAGCTGTTCACCCGCTTGCCAGCCAAGGATCGTCTCGATCGAACGGTCGGCGATCGCGTTGACCGCCTCGCCGAGTCCGCGCGGTGCGAAACGCTGGACCCGCGCCTCGCCGAGGCTGAGCGTGGTCCTGCTGTTCACCGCGCCAGACAGCGGCAGATCGGCGGATGCGGTCAGCGCATCGACCCGCGTCTCGAACGTGCCATAGCCGTCGATCGGGTCCTTGCGTGCCTTGAACGGCGGCCGCACGCCTTCGATCTGCGGCATCTTCGAGCGGCTGTGGGTGAAGGTCAGCCCGACGCGCGCTCCCGGCCATGCGGAAGGCTCGGCGAGCAGCTTCGCGCGCAGCACGCCATATCTGTCGCGGTTGGGGTCCGCTCCCTCGACTCGGTCGGCGATCAGGCTCGACGTCCGCCCGCGCCTCACGTCGCCGGCGATGCGAAAGGCGAGCTGGTCGGCGACCAGAGGCCCCGACGCCATGGCCGAGAGCTGGCGCGTGTCATGATCGCCGATCAGCGCCCGCACCGCGCTTTCCCAATGCTGCGTCGGCTCCCTGGTATGGACGAAGATCGCCCCGGCGATCGCGTTGCGCCCCTGGGTGGTGGTCTGGGGGCTGCGGAACACCTCGACTTGGCGCACGTCCCACAGCGGCGCGACGCCGAACAGGAACTCGTTGAACGACACCGCGCGCCCGTCGACCTGGAGCGTGGTGCGCGGGCGAGTCCCGCCGAGGAAGGCCGGCAGGTCCTGCAGCACGCCGCCGCTGTCCTGGCCGCGGATCGTCGGCCCCTGCCCCCCGGTGCCGAACTGGACGTTGGGGACCAGCTCCAGCACGGTCTCGAGGCGGTCGGCGCCGGGCTGCGCCTCGAGCTCGCGCGCGCCGACCACCTCGACGCTCGACGGCGTCCGCCGCACGGTGCGCGCGACCCGCTCCCCGGTGACGATGACCTCGCCGCCCTCGCCGCCCGGGGATGAACTCTCCTGCGGTGGCGCCGCCGCGGCCGTTGCGGCCGCCTGCGCTGCAACAATGATCAGCGAGCCCAGCACCGATCCGCCCTCCCGACCAAAGGATGCGGGGCCCGGCACGACCGGTCAATGCTGCGGCGGAAATGCTGGTGGGCCCGGAGGGATTCGAACCCCCAACCTAGCCGTTATGAGCGGCCGGCTCTACCGTTGAGCTACAGGCCCCGCCCGGCCGGCCAGCGTTAGCGGGCCGGCGCGGCCTCGCGCAAGTCACAGCTCGGGGAGCGACAAGGTCACCCGCCCGTCCTCGGTGGCGACGTCGCCGCCGGCGATCCTGGCGAGGCCGGCGACCAGGCGCAGGCTGAGGCTCGGCTCGGTCGTGCGGCGGGCCCATAGCAGGCACTGGCCCTGGCGGCTGTCGAGATGCAGCTCGACCTGCTCGCGGTCGCCGGCACTGCCGATCAAGGCGCCGCAGAAACGCGTCACCAGCCGCTCGGCGAGCGCCGGCTCAAGCGCGCAGCGGCGGCGGCTGGTGTCGACCCGGACGACCAGCCGCGGTGCCTCCCCGGACGCGCCCTGGCGCATTCCGGCGGCAACCTGCTCGAGCAGCTGGGCGAGGTCGGTTCCGGCCCCGCCGCGGCCGCGATCGGCCTGCAGCTTGGCGGCGAAGTCGAGATCGTCGATGGCCGACAGCAACAGCCGCGCCTGGGCGACGATCTCGGCGGCGCGGGTTCGATAGCTGCGGTCGGCCGGGCCGAGATATTCGCCGTCGATGATCTCGGCAAAGCCCATGATCGCGTTGAGCGGCGTCTTGAGCTCGTGCACCAGCTCGCGAAGCGAATTGGGGTCCGACAGCGGCTCGGCCCCGATCATCGCCGCGCCGGCCCCCTCGGCGGATTCGCGCAGCGCGATCCCCCGGTAACCCGCGAAGCGGCCGTCGGTCGGCTCGAACGCCGGAATGCCGCTGATCTTCCACTGCCCCGCGACCGGCCCCTCGCCCGACAGCACCAGCGCCGCGTCGCGGAACGGCGCCCGCAGCGCGAACGCCCGCTCGACCTCCTCGGTAACCCCTTCGCCTTCCTCTGCGCGGGCGATGGACCGGCCGATCATGGGACCGCGCGGCACGCCTTCGACCCAGACGATGTCGCCCGACGGCCCGGCTTCCCAGCGGAACAGCGCCGGCCGGCTGTCGACCGACGGACCCGGGCCCTGGCGTCGCTCGGCGGGCGCGGCGGGCGCGGGCAGCGGCACCTCCGGCTCGCGCGGCGGCTCGGGCTGTGGCTCGGCCGGCGCGGGCGCCAGCACCTCGGGATGGAGGCTGGCGATGAAGCTGAGCGTCTCCTCGTCGGCGACCGCGGCAACCGCGCGCCACTGCTCGGCGTCGAGCTCGGCCGCCGCCAGCACCGGCGCCGATACCGCCAGCCTGTCGGAAGCGAACACCGCCACCAGCTCGACCGGCAGCGGAAGCGCGGCAATGGCCCTTGCCGCCGCGGCCCGCAGGGGTTCGCCCACCGCGCTGCGGTCGGCGACGATCAGCTCCAGCGCCCGGGCGACCAGCGGATTGCCACTCTGCCCGCCGGCGCGCGCGACAAGGTCGACCAGCTGACGCCAGCGCACGGCGCGGTCGCGCGGGTGCTCGGCCGGCTGGTCCAGCACCGTCGTCAGGCGATCGTCGAACCGCACGCCGTCTCTTCCCCGCCTCCCGGATCACGGGCCTTGCAACCCGGCGGCCTGACTAAGCGGATCGGTACGCGCGGGGAACGCCGTGGCCCTTAACCATCCCGGATTGGGACAGTAGAATTAAGCCCGGAATGGAGGGCGTCGGCTCCGTTCCGGCGCCCCCGTCAAAGCCCGGCTTGCGCCTCGGCCGGTCAGGCCCGGGTCGCGAGGTAGAGCATCCAGAACTTGGCGAGCTCCGCCTGCTTGCCGCCGACGGCTTTCAGCGCCGCGGTCGCACCGGCCTTGTCGCCCGCGCGCGCCAGCGCCGCGCCGATGCGCAGGTTGACGACATTGGCATCGACCGAGCCCTTGCTCAGCGCCAGCCGGTAGAGCTCGACCGCGCGGGCATAGTCGCCGACGCCATAGAAGCCGTCGCCGACCTTGAGCGCGTTGCGTCCGGTCGGGGCGGCGGCAACCTCCCGCGCCGACGCGGCGAGCGAGGCGGAATCACGGCCCTTGGCGGTCTTCAAGGCCACCAGCAGCTCGCGGTTCTTGGGGGCGGAGGCGTTGAACGTGCCGGCCGCGATCGCCTCGTCGACGACCTTCTGCGCATCGGCCGCCGCCCAGTTCTCGATCCCGAAGAAAGCGTACAAGGCGACGTCGTTCTCACCGCTCAGCGTGCCGGTGGCCCGCGCCAGCCTCAGCACGTCGAACAGGGTGGCATCGTCGGGCTTGGCCGTGTTGCGATAGATGCTGATGGCGTCCTTCCACGAGGTGGGGGACGGGTAAGCGGCGACCCACTTGTGGGCCAGGTCGAGCGTCGGAAGCCCGCCCTTGAGGGCAAGCGCCACGGCGCGGCGATAGACGCTCTCCTCGGCCTTGGCGCCGCTGGCCGCGCGAGCATCGATGGCGCGCTGCAACAGGCTCACCGCCTCGGCGTTGCGGCCCTGGCCGGCGCGGGTCTCCGCCAGCAGCAGCAGCAGGTCCGAATCGTTCGGGTTGCTTGCCATCGCCCGCTCGAGGGCCGGCGCCGCCTTGTCGAACTGCTTGGCATTGTAGTGGAGCTTGGCCTGGGCAGTGTAGAGCCTGGGCAGGTCCGCCGCCGCGACCCCGCCCGACGCGATGATCGCCTCGATCGCCGCCGCCATGCCTGGCTCGTCCTTCCGGTTGGTCGCAGCCCTGAGCTGCAGCTGGGCGATCATCAACCGGTCCGCGGGGGTTTTGGCGGCGGCCTGTGCCGCGGCAAGTTTGGCGGAGTAGCTGGCCGTGTCGTTGGCGTTGACCGCCGCCTGGAGCTCGCCGATGGCCTTGACTGCGCCGCGCGAGATATTGACCGCGCGCGCAGCCGGAGCCGGGCTGCGAGTGTCGGGCGCAGAAGAGGGCTGCTGCTGCGTCTCCGGCTGACTGTACTGGGCCAGCGCGGGCGTGGCGACCGCGCCCGCAACCGCCACGCCCAGCGCGACCGTGATCATTTTCCCGATCATTTCCAATCTCCTGCTCGCCAGTGCCACCGGCTCGAATTCCGTAATCCGGTTGCTGCTGCTCTTACCGGCCAGCAACGGCGCCGCCAAGCGCAACTCCAGGCTTGGCGCTGAACCGCGCTTGAATTGGATTGCGCTCGCCGCCCAGGCACGGTGCCAAGCGCGGCGCTGGGCCCGATAGTTCAGGAAACGCCGGTTGGGCCGCGGCTTCCATCGCGCTTGGCACAGGCTCGACTGCTGGGCCACCGACTGGACCTGGCTCGTCCGGACGCGACACAGCGCTTCGCGCGCGTGCACTACGCGTGCGCGGGGTGGCGCTCGGCATTCCGATCGACTAGACCTGCGGCTGCGGGGGAAGGGCCTTCGGGCGCCGTTCCTTTCGCTTGCCCGCGTATCCCGCCTAGATCAGGATTATACACCCTTGGCCACCTTGCCGCCGGACGGTCCAGCCGCCGACACCCCGCGCCCTTCGGACCACATCGCGCCCATCTCCATCGTCGAGGAGATGAAGACCTCATATCTCGATTATGCGATGAGCGTCATCGTCAGCCGCGCGCTGCCCGACGTGCGCGACGGCCTGAAGCCCGTCCACCGCCGCATCCTCCATGCCTGCCAGGAGGCGGGCTATGTCGCCGGGCGCCCCTACCGCAAGTCGAGCCGCATCGTCGGCGACGTCATGGGTAAGTATCACCCTCACGGCGACAGCGCGATCTACGACGCGCTCGCGCGGATGACCCAGAGCTGGTCGATGCGGGTGCCGCTGATCGACGGTCAGGGCAATTTCGGCTCGATGGATCCCGATCCGCCCGCGGCCATGCGTTACACCGAGGCGCGGCTCGCCCGCGTCGCCAATTTCCTGCTCGGCGACATCGACAAGGACACGGTCGACTTCCAGCCCAATTATGACGCGTCCGAGCGCGAGCCGCAGGTGCTGCCGGCGCGGTTTCCCAACATCCTCGTCAACGGCGCGGGCGGCATCGCCGTCGGCATGGCGACCAACATCCCCCCGCATAACCTCGGCGAGGTCCTGAATGCCTGCCGCGCCTTCATCGACGATCCGGCGATCACGTCGGAAGGGCTGATGGAGCACGTCCTCGGCCCCGATTTCCCGACCGCGCCGATAATCCTCGGTACCGCCGGCATTCGCGCCGCCTACACCACCGGGCGCGGCTCGATCATGATGCGCAGCCGCCACCACGTCGAGACCGGCCGCGGCGACCGCCAGTCGATCGTGCTGACGGCAATTCCCTACCAGGTCGGCAAGAACGGCCTGGTCGAGAAGATCGCCGAAGCCGCCAAGGACAAGCGCATCGAGGGCGTCAGCGACATCCGCGACGAATCGAACCGCGAGGGCGTCCGCGTCGTCATCGAATTGAAGCGCGACGCCACGCCCGAAGTCGTGCTCAACCAATTGTGGCGCCACACGCCGGCGCAATCCTCATTCCCTGCCAACATGCTGGCGATCCGCGGCGGCCGGCCCGAGACGCTGGCGCTGCGCGACATCATCGAGAGCTTCGTCAAGTTCCGCGAGGAGGTGATCACCCGGCGCTCGAAGCACGAGCTGCTCAAGGCCCGCGAACGCGCCCACATCCTGCTCGGCCTGGTCGTCGCCGTCACCAACCTCGACGAGGTCGTGCGGCTGATCCGCGGCTCGGCAAGCCCGGCGGCGGCGCGCGAGGCCTTGCTCGCGCGCGAGTGGGACGGCGACCAGATTCGCCCCTACATCGCCCTCGTGGAAGCGGTCGAGCCGCAGGCGGCCGGCGACACCTACCGATTGTCCGAGCCGCAGGTGAAGGCGATCCTCGAGCTTCGCCTCCACAGGCTTACCGCCCTTGGCCGCGACGAGATTGGCAACGAGCTTCAAGGCCTTGCCAGGAGCATCGGCGAACTGCTTGAAATCCTTGGCAACCGCGCCCGCCTCTACGAAGTGATGCGCGACGAGTTCGACGAGGTGGAGGCCGAGTTCGCGACTCCGCGCATCACCGAGCTCGCCGCCGCCTTCGACGGCATTGACGACGAGGATCTGATCGAGCGCGAGGACATGGTCGTGACGGTGACCATGGCCGGCTACATCAAGCGCACGCCCCTCTCCGTGTTCCGCGAACAGAAGCGCGGCGGCAAGGGCCGCTCGGGCATGGCGACCAAGGACGAGGACGCGGTCACCAATCTGTTCGTCACCTCGACCCACAATCCGGTGCTGTTCTTCTCCTCGGCCGGCAAGGTCTATCGCATGAAGGTCTGGCGCCTGCCCGAGGGCGGCCCCACCGCGCGCGGGCGGCCGATGGTCAATCTGCTGCCGCTCGCGGAAGGCGAGACCATCTCGACCGTGCTGCCGCTGCCGGAGGACGAGAGCAGCTGGGGCGCGCTCCACATCATGTTCGCGACCGCCCACGGCACGGTCCGGCGCAACAGCATGGACGCCTTCACCAACGTGCCCACGGCCGGCAAGATCGCGATGCGCTTCGGGGTCAGCGACGGCGAGGCCGAGGGCGAGGAGGCCGGCGATCCTACCGACCGGCTGATCGGCGTGTCGCTGCTGACGGAGGAGGACGACGTCCTGCTCGCCACCCGCAACGGCAAGGCGATCCGCTTCCGCTCGACCGACGTGCGCGAATTCCAGAGCCGCACATCGATGGGTGTGCGCGGCATCCGCTTGGTCGGGGACGACCAGGTCATCTCCATGTCGATCCTGCGCCGGGTCGGCACCACGCAGGAGGAGCGCGAGGCCTATCTCAGGTGCCCGCCGTGGCGCGACCGCGAGGGCGTAGAGTGCACCTTGCCGCCCGAGCGGGTCGCCGAGATGCACGACAAGGAGCAGTTCATCCTCACCATCACCGAGAACGGCTACGGCAAGCGCAGCTCGGCCTATGAATATCGCCGCACCAACCGCGGCGGCCAGGGCATCACCAACATCGACACCAGCGCCCGCAACGGCTGCGTCGTCGCCAGCTTCCCGGCGCGCCAAGGCGAGCAGTTGATGCTGGTCACCGACCAGGCCAAGATGATCCGCACCACCGTCGGCGACATCCGCATCGCCGGGCGCAACACCATGGGCGTCACCATCTTCAAGGTCGCCGAGGGCGAGCACGTCGTCAGCGTCGCCAAGATCGACGAGAATGACGAGGAGGTCGAAGTCGAGGCGACCGGCGAGATCGCGCCCGAGGAAGGCGCCGTCGTTGGCGAGGACCTGGCCGAGGGGAGCGCCGAATAAAGGAACGGCATCCCTCGCTCCTCGTTGCTTGGAGGCAAGTGAAGGAGACTCGAATGCCGCTTCCCAACCGCGCCCTGGTGCTCGTCATCGACGGGCGCAAGATGCTGTTCTTCCGCAATCATGGCGATGCCAACCAGATCGACCTGCGCACCGAGGCGCATGACCAGCGCGAGGACGCCTACGACCGGGAGATGAAGACCGACGCGCAGGGCGCCAAGAACAACACCGGCGGGATCGGCCGCCTCGCCGTCGACGAAACCGATTACCACCAGCAGGAAGAGGACAAGTGGGTCAAGGAAGCGGCCAGCGAGCTCAAGACCCGCGCCTTGCGCAACGACTTTGACGCGCTCGCCATCGTCGCTCCCCCCAAGGCGCTGGGGGTCCTTCGCAAGGAGCTGCACAAGGAGGTCGAGCGGCGCATCGTCTGCACCATCAACAAGGAAATGAGCGGCCGGCCGCTGCCCGACATCGAGGCGCTGATCGAAAGCGAGACTGCCGCGGCCGCGCCCGCCAGCATCTAGGACCGCGGCAGGAAGACGGCGGCCGGCGATGAACCGCCGGCCGCCGCTGTTCGACCTGCTTTAGCGCGGGTCGGTGGTGTTGGTCGTGCCGGTGCTCGCGGTCGACCCGCCCTGGTCACCGCCGCCGACATTGCCGCCGGCCGCGATCTGCTGCTGGACGACCTGAGCCAGTTGCGGGGTGGCGGTCCTGGCGGTGCAGCTCGCGGTGCCGCCGGTCGACACCGACAGCACGCTGACCGACACGCCGCAGACGTTGGCGGCGACGTCGATCGGGATCTGCGCGTTGACCGGGATGTTGGCGCGATCGATGCTCAGCGCGACCGACAAATCGTTGAGCACGTTCTCGAGGTTGACGCTGACCAGCCCGGGCATCCTTGTGCCCGTGCCGCCGCTGCCGGTGCTGGTCCCGCTGGTGCCCTGGGTGCCGGCGGTGCCGGCGGCATCGCCCCCTTCCTGCGCCGTCTGGCAGCCGGCGGCGGCCATGGCGATCGCGGCGATCCCTGCGATTGTCCAGTTGTTGAGCTTCATCTTGTCCTCCCTTTGCGATGTCGACGTCACTGCGGCGTCTTTGGATCCTGCGTGGTGGTCGTGGTGGTGCCCGTCGTCGCCGTGGTCGAGCCGGTGGTCGAGGTCGAGCCGCCCTGCGCGCCGCCGCCGACATTGCCGCCCGCGGCCATCTGCTGCTGGACCACCTGCGCCAGCTCGGGCGAGCTGGTGGTCGCGGTGCAGTTCGCCTGCCCGCCCGTCGACACCGACAGGATGTTGATCGACACGCCGCAGACGTTGGCGGCGATGGTGATTGGGATCTGCGCATTGATCGGTATGTTCGCCTTGTCGATCTTGAGGTCCACCGCCAGGTCGTTGAGCACGTTGCTGAGGTTGACGTTGATCAGCGAGCCGGCGCTGCTCGCGAGGCCCTGGGCGCCGCTGGCAAGCGTCGAGCCGGCGCTTTTCACCGTGTCGCCGGCGCTCTTGCAGCCGGCCGTGAGAAGGAGTGCAAAAGCGGTTGCGAGCGAAGCGGCGTGACGGTGCATGAGGACCTCCCTGTTTCGGTAGCCCAACGTCATTGCCGCCGACTTGTTGCACCTGCCGCGATGCGTCCCTCAGGCGTACAAATGCTCGACTGTGGAGGATGGTGCGACCGCCTTGAGCAGCAGCGAGCGATGGCAGCCGGCGGGATCGCGTTCGTAACACAGCAAGGCGCTCGGCCTTTCCGCCGCCAGCGCGAGCATCTGAGCGCCCTGGGCGATCGCCTCGGGAAGCTCGAGCTGGCCGGCGTAGATACGCTCGAGCTCGGCCGTGCGCCCCCCTCGCGCCGCCGCGCGCCCGGCGGCGGGCGTGCCGAGCGCGCGCAGGTGCACGTAATCGATGCCCGCTTCGGCGAGCGCCGCGCGCAGTGGCGACTTGGAAAAGCCCGGCCGCCGCGACAGGGGCAGCGCCCGCACGTCGATCACCCGTTCGACTCCTGCTGCGACCAGTGCCGCGATGAAGTCGGCCATCGTCGCCGCTTCATAACCGATGGTGAAGATGCGCATCCCTGATCGTCACCCCGGACTCGATCCGGGGCCTGCCTTTCTGACCGGGGCTTGAAGACCAGGCGGGTGCCGGGTCAAGCCCGGCATGACGGATCAGCTTCGAGCGGTTAAGGGGCACCATGTCCTTCGACATCCACATCATCGGCGGCGGGCTTGCGGGTTCCGAAGCCGCCTGGCAGCTCGCCGAAGCGGGCCTGCGCGTGCGCCTCTCGGAAATGCGCGGCGGCGGCGACACCACGCCGGCGCACGACAGCGATCATCTCGCCGAGATGGTCTGCTCCAACAGCTTCCGCTCCGACGATGCCGAGAACAATGCCGTCGGCCTGCTGCACCAGGAGATGCGCGCGCTCGGCTCGCTGGTGATGCGGGCCGCCGACAAGCACCGCGTGCCCGCCGGCTCGGCGCTCGCGGTCGACCGCCACGCCTTCGCGCAGGAGGTGACGCGCGCGGTTGAAAGCCATGATCGCATCCACCTCGTCCGCGAGCGGGTCGATGCCCTCCCCGATCATCCGGCGATCATCGCCACCGGCCCGCTGACCGGCTCGAAGCTCGCCGCGGCCATCGCCGCAGAGACGGGCAGCGACGCGCTCGCCTTCTTCGACGCGATCGCGCCCATCGTCCACCGCGACAGCATCGACATGGACATCGCGTGGATGGCGGCACGCTGGGATCGTGGTTCAAGCGAGGGGGGCGGCAAGGACTACATCAACTGCCCGCTCGACCGCGAGCAGTATGAGGCCTTCGTCGCTGCCCTCAATGCCGGCGACAAGACCGAGTTCAAGGAATGGGAGCGCGACACGCCCTATTTCGAAGGCTGCATGCCGGTCGAGGTGATGGCCGAGCGTGGGCTCGACACCCTGCGCCACGGCCCAATGAAGCCGGTCGGGCTCGACAATCCGCGCACCGGGCGCTGGCCCCACGCCGTCGTCCAGCTCCGCCAGGACAATGCCCTCGGCACCTTGTGGAACATGGTCGGCTTCCAGACCAAGCTCAAGCATGGCGAGCAGGTCCGCATCTTCCGCATGATCCCCGGCCTTGAGAATGCCGAGTTCGCGCGGCTCGGCGGCATCCACCGCAACAGCTTCATCAACTCGCCCCGGCTGCTCGATGCTCAGCTTCGCCTGCGCTCCAAACCGAACATCCGCTTCGCCGGCCAGATCACCGGCTGCGAGGGTTATGTCGAAAGCGCCGCCATCGGCCTGATCTGCGCGCGCTCCGTCGCGGCCGAGCGTGCCGGCGACACCCTGCCCTCGCCGCCGCCCGAAACTGCGCTGGGCGCCTTGCTCGGCCACATCACCGGCGGCGCCGATGCCGAGACCTTCCAGCCGATGAACGTCAATTTCGGGCTGATGCCGCCCATCGCCGGGCGGGTCCGCAAGGCCGGCCGCAAGCGCCTCTACACCGACCGGGCGCGGCAGAAACTGGCCGAGTGGCTGGCAGAGCTGCCCGAGTCCGTTCTCCTGACCCCGGCCTAGTCGAACACCACGGTCGAGATCAGCTCGGTCATGCGCGCCAGCCGCTCGCGGACTTCCGGCGCCACTCCGGGCGGCAGGCGCCCGGCGATGCTGTCGCGCGCCTCGAAATAGCTGGCGCTGACTCGCACCAGCTCCATCGACCAGCCGGGGAAGCTGCGCTCCTCGACCATCCGCTGGTCGCGAATCTCCAGGCCACTATGCCGCGGGTCGCGGCGCAGCCGTTCGACGAGGTCGTCGATCGCGCTCTCGGCGCCCTCGATGATCTGCAGGAAATGGGTGCCGTTGAACACCAGCAGCCCGCTGATCGCGTCCAGCGCGTTGAGCTCGCGCGCGGTGCGGTGGATGTCCTCGAGGTCCGCCGCCGTGAGGTCGAGCCGCGCAAGGCTGGTGTATGTCAGCGATTTCAATAGCATGGCGGCCGGTTTAGCAATCCGCGGCCGAAACGCAAATCAGCAGGCGCAGCGTTTGGGCTTGGGCGGCGGCGGCGCGGTCGAGGCATATTCGGCCGCCGTCAGCCAGCCCGAGCCGTCCTTGTCCGCCCCGCCGAACTTGTCGATCGTCTTCACCGCCCATTCCTCGAAGGACAGAGTGCCGTTGCCGTTGGTATCGAGCTTGGCGAACGCCTTGCGCCGCGGCTCGAGCAGTTCGGCACGGGTGATGCGGCCGTCCTTGTCCTTGTCGGCCCGGCTGAAGCGCTTCTGTTCGCGCGTCTTGGGGCTCGCCTCCGGCGCCTTCAGCCGCGCCGTTCGCCCGATCAGCGGCTCGGAGTCAGGCTCGGCTTCGATCCGCGGCGGCGGCGGCGGCGGCAGCGTCGCCGCCTGTTCGGCACGCCCCTGCCACAGCAGGAACGCGCCGGTCATCATCAGAAAGCAGGCCGCAGCCCCGGCGAGGAAACGCCACATCAAGGCACTCCTGAAAAGCAGGAGATTCGGCGCCGGAATGATCCGCGGTGGAGCGGATGCTGTCAATCTCTGCTTTGCTAAAGCCGCCCGGTCAGCCGGTGGCGCAGCAAGGTCCAGGCGCGTGCCGGGGTCGCCTC
>DATLFV010000078.1:0-14255 GCA_035540875.1 Sphingomicrobium sp.
AGGTCACTATCCGAAGAGTACAACGCGGCGAATTCCAAGCCGGTTCCGGCCCTGCCGAATTTTTTTCGGCAACACCGTAACGATCTGGCAAATAGCTCAGGCTTCAGGGAAAACCGGAAGATCGACGCTGTAGCGACCAAGCCGCCGGTCGAGGTTGGAGCGCAGCTGCTTTGCCAGTCCGCCGATGATCCGCTCGAACTGCGCCTTGTCGGCGCTGCTGCTGTCGTCGGGGACCAGCACGGGGCTGCCGACGCTGAGGCGGGCGGTGAGTTCGCTCGTGCGGCGCACCGACACTTCAACCGGCTCACGCGGCTGGTGGAGCATCGCATATTCGACGATCTCCGTGACCAGGAAGGCGGCGGAAACCGCCACGTCCTGGGTGGTGTTGACGCCTTCCACGTCCAGATCGATCGCCATTCGCCCGGCCGAGTGCGGCGCTCCGGCGCGGAGTTCGGCAGCGAGTTCGCTGATCAGCGGGCGCAGCGCGATGCCGCGATTCTCCTCCATCTCGGCGAAATGATTGCGGTGCACGATCGACAGGGCGCCGACGCGCCGGCCGATCGCCGCATAAGCGGCCCGCGCTTCGGGTGTCTCGGCAGAGCGGCCGTGGATGTTGAGCAGCGAGGCGATCACCTGGAGGTTGTTCTTGACCCGGTGGTGGACCTCCCGGACCAGGCGGCGCTGGCCTTCGAGCGCCGCGGCCATCTCCTTTTCCGACTGGTCGATGCGCTCCAGGCTGCGGGCGAAGGCATCGCGCAGTTCCTGGATTTCCGTGGCCGGGCCCAGCCGCTGGGGCAGGGCAAGGCCCTGGCCCGGCTCGATGCCCCGGACCGCGCCTTCGAGGACACGGAGCGGCCGGATCAGCAGGCGGGTGACGAGCAGCCAGCTGATCAGCGCCGCCATCACCCACATCAGCAGCGGCAACCACAGCACCAGCCGGTCGACCGCTGCGAGTCGCCGCACGGAGGCTCCGGCACGGGCAACCAACTGCCCCTTCGCGATCGGCCAGTCGGTGAATTCAAGCGCAGGCTCCCCCCGGGTATCGGCGGCCCTTCTAAAGATTTCCAGCTCCTGCTCACGATCCCGCAGGGAAAGAGATTGCAGGTCGGCCGAGTGCTGGAGGGCGGCGGTCCGCAGATCAGCCGCCGATAGCGGCGCCGTGGCGATGCCGCCCACCACGCCGACGCGCAGGATCAGCGCCTGTTCGGCGGGATCGATCCGAACGTGAATGGCTCCCGGCGCCACCAGCGGCAGATCGAGCCCGGTCGCGGCCAGGCCCACATTGCAAAGCGGCTCGCCGTCGACTCCGTCGAGCCGAAAATGCTGCGCAACAGCCGGGGCAATGGCGAGCGATCGCTGCGCGCGCTGGCAGGCTTCGGCGGGACCGCCGGCAAGCGCCCCGTTGGCGGCGACGCGCAGCGCCAGGGCATTGCGGGCGATCAGGCTTTCGACGGCGCGCGATGCGGAGCCGGCCTGTTCGGTGGTTCGGCTGCGAAGCGCGTCATTGGCTTCACGGATGCTTGTCTGCGCGACCCACATCAGCGCCAGCCCGATCGGCAGCAGCGCGAGGGTCAGGATGAGCAGCAGCTTGGCGGCAGTCGGAAGCGCCGCGAAGCGCCGAGCGGCGGCGCTTCTCACGAACTCGTCCTGAGCTGAGCGCGATCAGCTGAGCTTGCCAAGCAGATCCGTAAAATCGTCAGGAACGGCTTCGCGCAACGTATCGTCATAGACGGAGCGAAGCGCGCGACCGACCTCGCTCGCCTTGGGCTTCTTCTTGTTCTTTTCCGGGAGCCGGGACTCGGTGCCCGGAGCAGGCGCGGTGCGGTTTTCCTTGCCGTTCCCGCCACCGTGCGACTCGCCGTCGTGACCTTCACTCAACCTCTCGTCCCCCTCGGCGCGGGTGCACGCGCGCCTCATATCGAAAACTCGTCCTGCGCGACAATCATTGTGTCGCGCCGCGACAAAGAGCGTCACTGAGGCACCCGTTCCGGGCGTACGCGGTCGGCCGCGATCGGTGCGACTTGTCCCTGCCCGGTTGCGGAAACCAAATGGCTGCTCCTTTGTTCCAGTGGCCGTTCACATCTTCGGGGGGCAGTGTGGCCGCGCTTGTGCGGCGGCCTTCGAGGGTTGCAACTGACATCATGCGCCCGCAAAGGGGGGCGCGAACCACTCATGGAGAGCCTTCACTTATGTCGCTAGGCCAGGAACTCGCCCCGCATCTGCCATTCCTGCGCCGCTATGCGCGTGCCCTGACCGGTAGCCAGGCGCATGGCGACGCATTCGTCCGCGCCACCCTTGAGGCGATCGTCGCCCAGCCGGACGAGTTTCCGCGCGACGTCGACCCGCGGCTGGGCCTCTACCGCACATTCCACGCCATCTGGTCGACCGCCAATGTCGAGGAGGGCGAGGAGCCGACCCGAGACTATTCGGGGGCGGAGGGAATCGCCCAGGCGCGTCTGTCGCGGATCACGCCCTTGTCGCGCCAGGCGCTGCTGCTGACCTCGCTGGAGGGCTTTTCCTCGCAGGACGCCGGCTATCTGATCAGCGCCAGCCCGCAGGATGTCGACAGCCTGGTCGCCGAAGCGCTGGCAGAGATCGAGCGCCAGACGCTCGCCGACGTTCTGATCATCGAGGACGAGCCGATCATCGCCATGGACATCGAGACCATCGTGCGTGACCTTGGCCACAACGTCACCGGAGTGGCCGTCACTCGCGACGAGGCAGTGGCGCAGGCGCGTCAGCACCCGCCGGGACTGGTGCTCGCCGACATCCAGCTTGCCGACGATTCCAGCGGCATCGACGCGGTCAAGGACATCCTCGCCGAATTTTCGGTGCCGGTGATCTTCATCACCGCCTTCCCCGAACGCTTGCTGACCGGGACCCGACCCGAGCCGACCTTCCTCATCACCAAGCCGTTCCAGCGCTCGACGGTGAAGGCGGCGATCGCCCAGGCTTTGTTCTTCGACGCCGCGACCGTCCCCGCTGCCTGAGCCGGGGCGACGGGGAACATTGCCGTCCGCGGACGCGTTGCCCGACCAAAACGAGACCTGGACGAGAGATAGATGGCCGACGACGTTCCGGAACATGTGACCACGACCGAAGCCCGTGCGGGGTCTACTCCGCACATGGCCCGCTACGTGCTCGTGATCGGCACGGGGCTTGTTATCGTGGCCTTCGCTATCATCTTGCTGGTGGCAGGCTGACCGCGAGATTCTGTCATAATCTCCGTAGATGTTATGATTGCGCCGCTGCTGTTGCAGACGGCACCTTAGGGGCGGGTTAGTGGACGAAGACGAACTCGACGGGACGACGGAGGCGGCGGCGCCTGAGCCGGTTCCGCTTTCCGATCCGGAGTTCAAGGAACAGCTGGGCGCGGTGATCCCGCACCTGCGCGCCTTCGGCCGTTCGCTGTCCGGCAGCCGGGATCTCGCTGACGATTTGGTGCAGGAGACGCTTCTCAAGGCCTGGGCAGCCCGCAAGCGCTTCCAGGCCGGCACCAATATGCGAGCCTGGACCTTCATCATCCTGCGCAACCTGTTTCTCAGCCAGATGCGGCGTGCCCGCTTCAAGGGCGAGTGGGACGACATCACCGCCTCCAAGATCCTCGCCGCGCCCGCCAGTCAGGACCGGCACATCGAGCTTGGCGACATGCAGCGCGCGCTGATGCACTTGCCGCAGCCGCAGCGCGAGGCGCTGATCCTTGTCGGCGCCGGCGGCTTTGCTTATGAGGAAGCAGCCGAAATCTGCGGTTGCGCCGTCGGCACGATCAAGAGCCGGGTGGCGCGGGGCCGGGTTGCGCTCGAAAGCCTGCTGTCGAGCGGCAAGCTGCCGTCCCGTCGCCAGCACAAGACCGATCCCGACAAATCGGCGCTTCAGACCATCATGGGCGAAGTCGACGACCTCAGCCGCGACCATTAGGCGGTATGCTCTAGGTATTCAGGGTTCGATCGATGGGGATCCTGGCCTGCGCCGGGATGAGACGCACGCGCTCAGTTCAGCTTGCGCAACAGCTCGGCGAAGTCGCGGTCGCTCGGCTCCGACGCCGCCGCCTCGAAGGCGCGGCGCAGCGCAGCCGTGATGCCGGCATGGGCAGGCGGAATGTCCACGCGGATGATTCGGCGATCCATGTTCAGTTCCGGCGCGGTCATGTGACGCTCTGAGCTCATTTGGCAGGAAAACGATGGGTCAGCCGGTAAGTTTCGTGGCAAGTGGCAGAGTGGCTGCGAAAAAGGGCAAATGACCAGAGCTTCGGCAGTTCCCGGGCGCCGTGCTGCCCTCGCGCGGGCGGAAGCGCATTCGCCTTTCCTGAGGGCGGCGATGCTGGCTCGCCCCGACCTCGTCGCCGGCTTCCTCGAAAATGGCGCGTCTGCCGCGGTGGCGATGGCGCTCGACGAACAGCATGACGACGTTGCGACGCGCCTTCGCCGGCGGCGCAGCGGCCTGGCGTTGACGGTGGCGCTCGGGGATCTGGCGGGTGAGCTGGCCCTCGAGGAGGTGACGGCGCTGCTGTCGGTCTTTGCCGACGGCGCGCTTCACGAGGCGCTGGCAAGCGCCGTTGCGGAGCGGGTCCCCGGAGCACCCGTCGATGGCATGGCGGTAATCGCGCTCGGCAAGCTCGGCAGCCGCGAGCTCAATTATTCCTCCGATGTCGACCTGCTGCTGCTGTTCGACCCCGAGCGCCTGCCGCGGCGCGGCCGCGACGACGCCGGCGAGGCGGCAGTGCGCATCGGCCGCCGGATGATCGAGCTGCTGCAGAAGCGCACCAGTGACGGCTATGTGGTGCGGGTCGACCTGCGCCTGCGGCCCTCGCCCGAGGTGACGCCGATCGCATTGCCCGTCAACGCGGCCATCTCGCACTATGAGTCGTCGGCACTGCCATGGGAGCGCGCCGCGTTCATCCGCGCTCGCGCCTGCGCCGGCGACGTTGCGCTTGGGCGTCATTTCCTGCGGGCGATCGAGCCGTTCGTATGGCGCCGCTCGCTGGACTTCGGCGTGATCGAAGAGGTGCGGCAGATCTCGTCCCGGATCCGCGATCATTATGCGCAAGGGGCGCGGCTCGGGCCGGGCTTCGATCTCAAGCGCGGCCGCGGGGGGATTCGAGAAGTCGAGTTCTTCACCCAGATCCAGCAGATGATCCACGGCGGTCGCGACCCGTCGCTGCGGGTCGCGCCGACGCTCGACGCCCTCGGCGCGCTGGCCGGCGCCGGGCGGCTGGTGCCGGGCGACGCTCGCGCGCTCGGCGACGCCTATCGCCTGCTGCGTACCGTCGAACATCGCGTGCAGATGGTGGAGGACGCGCAGACCCACTTGCTGCCGGCGGAGGCGGCGGCGCTCGACAATGTCGCGCGGCTGCACGGCCTCGCCGACGGCCGCGCCTTGCTGAACGAGCTGCGTCCGCACGTCACACGCGCCGGTGCCTTGTTCGACAGCCTTGCGCCCGATAGCGCCGGGCGGCTGTCCAACGATCCCGATATCCTCCGGCAGGAGCTGCGGGGGCTCGGCTTCGCCGATCCCGACGCGCCGGCGCGCCGGATCGCCGACTGGCGCTCGGGGAGGGCCCGCGCATTGCGTTCGCCAGCCGCGCAGCAGGCGTTCGAGGCCATGCTCCCCGAACTGCTGCGCGCGATTGCCGCCGGCGCCGACCCGGACCACGCGCTCAACCGGCTCAGCGACATTGTCGAGCGTCTGTCGAGCGGCGTGAACCTGTTCCGGCTGCTCGAGGCGCGGCCGCAGCTTGCCGGGCTGCTCGCCCGCCTGCTCGCCCACGCGCCGACCCTTTCGGACCAGCTCGCCCGCCGCCCCGAGCTGATCGAGGGCCTGTTCGACACTTCGAGCTTCGATCCGCCACCGCCCGCGGCCGAGCTCGCGCAAGCGCTGACGGCGGCGATGGGGGGGCACCCCTATGACGTGGCGCTCGACCGAGTACGCCGCCTGGTCAACGAACGGCGGTTCGCGCTCGGCGTGCAGCTGATCGACCAGCGCGAGGATCCGCTGCGCGTCGCAGCGGGCTACTCGCGGGTCGCGGAAGGTACAATCGTGGCGCTGGCCGGTGCCGCAGTGCGCGAGTTCGAGGCCGTTCACGGGCGCGTCGCCGGGGGCGAGCTCGTGATCCTCGGTCTCGGACGGCTCGGTGGCGAGGCGCTGACCGCCGCGTCCGACCTCGACCTCGTATATCTCTACACTGGCGACGGCCCGTCCGACGGGCGCAAGCCGCTCGGCCCCGCCGACTACTTCAACCGCCTCGCCAGCAGGGTCACCGCGGCGCTAAGCGTGCCGACGGCCGCCGGGCCGCTTTACGACGTCGACACCCGGCTTCGCCCGCAAGGCGCCCAGGGAATGCTGGCGGTGTCGCTCGACGGCTTCGCCCGCTACCAGCGCGAAGAGGCGTGGACCTGGGAGCACATGGCGCTGACCCGCGCTCGTCCTGTGTTTGGATCGGCGCCGGCCCGCAGGCGCGTGGCAGGGCTGATCAGCGAAATCCTTCGCCAGCCCCGCGAGGCGGCCAAGACGCTTGGCGACGCGATCGAGATGCGCGCCGAGATCGAACGCCACAAGCCGGCTGCCAGCGCGCTCGACGTCAAGCTCGGAAGCGGTGGGCTCGTCGACCTCGAGTTCTGCGTGCACGTGCTGCAGCTTACGCGGGGCACCGGGCTCGACCCCCGCCTTGACCGCGCACTGGAGGCGCTCGTCGCGGAAGGATTGCTCGAGGCAAACATCATCACTGCACAACAGTTGCTAACGAGAATGCTGGTGCTGATGCGCCTGGTCGCTCCGGCCGACGTCAAGCCGGCGGCGGACAGCTGGCAGCTGGTCGCGACGGCTTGCGGCGCGGCCGACTTCGACGCACTGCGCGAGGAGCATGACCGCGCGCGCGCCGCCATCGCGGCCGCATGGCAGCGGGTGAAGGAGAGCGTGCAATGAACGAGGGGGAGCAGGCGCCGAGCCTGACGGTCAAGGCAAGCGACGGGGTCGAGACCGATCTGCGGTCGCCCGGGCAGCCGCTGGTGCTCTATTTCTACCCCAAGGACGACACGTCCGGCTGCACCCGGGAGGCGCAGGATTTCACGGCATTGGCCAGCGAGTTCGCAAAGGCCCGCGTTCGCATCGTCGGTGTTTCCCGCGACCCGATGACGAAGCACCAGAAGTTCATCGACAAATATGGGCTCAGCGTGGCGCTCGCCTCGGACGAGGACGGGCGCGTCTCCGACGCATTCGGTACCTGGGTCGAAAAGTCGATGTACGGCCGCAAATATATGGGCATGGAGCGTGCCACCTTCCTGATCAGCGGCGACGGGCGGGTGCTGGGCGCCTGGCGCAAGGTCAAGGTGCCCGGCCACGCCGCGGAAGTGCTGGCGGCGGCACGGGAGCTTGTCACGGCCTGAGCTAACGCGCCGCCAGCGCCCGCAGCATCATCTCCCAGTGCAGCACGCCGTCGTACATGGCGCGCACCGGGATCCGCTCGTCCAAGCCGTGGGCACGCTCGTCGTCGGGGGAGATGCCCCAGGCGGCATCAGTGCCGTAGACCGGTATGCCGGCGGCGCGGAAGAAGCTGCCGTCCGTCGCGCCGGTGCTCATGATGGGCATGACGTCCATGCCGGGACCGTGGAAGCGGCGAACTGCGGCGCGATAGGCGTTCACCACGTCCGCGCGCAGCGGCGACACAGGGGTTGGCGTGCCGGCGAAGCTCGGGTCGGGGATCACCTCTATGCCGGGACCGGCGACCCGCTTCAGCTCCGCCTCGATGATCCTGGGCTCGACGCCCGGCATGATCCGGCAGTTGACCGTGGCGCGCGCGGACTGCGGCAAGGCATTGTCGGCGTGGCCGCCCTCAAGCTTCGTCGCCACGCAGCGGGTGCGAGTCTGGCCGACTTCGAGTTCGCTCGCTTCGACGGCGTCGGCCGCGGCGCCATCGGCCGGGTTGGCCAGCCAGCGCCGCATGGCCTCACCGAGGGCGCTGTTGCCCTCCTGCCGAGCGCGGACGGTGAAGTAAGCGCGCGTGGTCTCGTTGAGCATGGGCGCGAAGCGGTGCGCCTGCAGCCGCTTCAGCGCGTCGGCAAGGTCATAGATGGCATTGTCGGCGCGCGGCCGGGAGCTGTGGCCGCCGCGGTTCCTCGCGGTGAAGAAATAGGTCTGGTAGGTTTTTTCGGCGGTCTGGATGCCGAAGCCGAGCGGCTTGAAGTCGCGGGTATAGGCGCCGCCTCCCGCGTCCGCGTTCAGCGCGAACTCGGCATCGGTCCACTGCCGCCATTCGGTCGTGCCGAGACGGGCGCCGTTCTGCGCGGTCTCTTCGTCGCCGGTGAAGAACAGGATGATGTCTCGGCTGGGCTTGAACCCGGATTGCTTGAGCTTGAGCAGCGCCAGGGTCGTGGCGACGATGCCGTTCTTCATGTCGGAAGTGCCGCGGCCGAGGAAATAGCCGTTCTCCTCGCGGAACATGAATGGGTCGAAGCTCCAGTCCTCGCGCTTGGCCTCGACCACGTCCATGTGACCGAGGACCAGCATCGGCTTCTTGGTCGGCTGGTCGGCGCGCCAGCGGGCGATCAGCGAGACCGTCCTGTCACCCGGAAGCCCGTCGTGCGGCATGATGCGAATATCGGCGGCGGGGATGCCGCCGGCGCGAAGCTCGCTGGCGATCAACTCGGCCATGCGTGGCATCTGCCCGCGATTGGCGACCGTCGGGATCTCGATGGCCTTTGCAAACAGAGTGCGGGTGCGCGCCTGCCAGGCCTGGTCGAGCTGGGTCTTCTGCGCGACGGGATTGGGCGCTGCGGTCGCGGCGGTGGCGCAAAGGGCCAGGGCGAGGACGGCGAAACGGCGCATCGATCAGACTCCGGAAGCTTGAGTGGCAGGCTGCTGCAGCCCGTGGCCGGCGGCAAGATATTCGGCACTGCGCATTTCCTCGAGCCGGCTGGCGGTGCGCTGGAACTCGAAGGCGCCGTCGCCTTGTGGATAAAGGCTGGCGGGCTCGGCGTCGGCGGCGGCGAGCAGCTTCACCTTGTGCTCGTAAAGCGTGTCGACAAGGGTGACGAAACGCGCCGCCTCGTTGCGCATCTCACGGCTTAGCACCGGGATGCCGACGATGATCACCGTGTGGAAACGCTGGGCAATCGCCAAATAGTCGGCGGCGCCGCGCGGCTCGCCACACAGGCGCTTGAAGGAGAAGACGGCGACGCCCTTGAGGCTCTTGGGCACGTGCAGGGTTCGGCCGCCGCCGACCTCGAGCTCTTCGCTCGGCACCCGGGCGCGGTCCTCCACCGCAAAGTCGGTGAGCTGGAAGAAGGCGCGCGACAGGGCCGCCGTCGCTTCAGGTCCGTTGGGCACGTGCCAGACCTGGACCCCCGCCAGGCGATCGAGCCGATAGTCAGTAGGACCGTTGACCTCGACCACTTCCATGCAGCGCTCGACCAGCGCGATGAAGGGCAGGAACAGTTCGCGGTTGAGGCCGTGCTTGTAGAGGTCGTGGGGCGGCCGGTTGGACGTGGTGACGACCTTGACGCCCCGCGCGAGCAATTTGTCGAACAACCGTGACAGGATCATCGCGTCGGGCGGGTTGTTGACCACCATCTCGTCGAACGCGAGCAGCCGTGCCTCCCCGGCGATCCGCTCCGCGACCTGATCGACGGGATCGCCACCGGCGCCGGCCCGCGCCTCGCGCAGCCGCTGATGGGTTTCGAGCATGAAAGCGTGGAAGTGGACGCGGCGCTTGGGCGTCACCTCGAGATGGTCAAAGGCGAGGTCCATCAGCATCGACTTGCCGCGCCCGACTCCGCCCCACAGGTATACGCCGCTGGCGCCGCCGCGCCGCTTCCCCACCAGCCGCGACAGCAATCCAGCCGGCCGCAGCGCAGCCTGCATCCGGTCGAGCGCCGCGACTGCGCGCTGCTGCGCCGGATCGGGCCGCAGCTGACCCGAGCGGACCAGCTCGGCATAAGCAGCGCCGACGGCCGCGGTCATGCCCGCGCGGCGACGCGCTTCAAGGTGCCGGTGAAGCTGTAGCGTGGCTCGCCGTCCTGCGTGCAGATGCCCTGCAGGAACACGAGGCTCCGCGTCTGTCTGACCAGCTGGACTTGGGCGTCGAGCGGCTTGCCGGCCTCGCCGCGGCCGATGAAATGAGTGGTCATGTCGAGCGTGACGTAGTGGCCCTCGGCCATGCCGGCGCAGCGGCCGCCGGCGAACAGGCTCATGTCGATGAAGCTCATCACCGCGCCGCCATGGATCGAGCCGCCAATGTTGAGGTGCCCGGCTTCGACGAACATGCGCACCAGCCCGCGGCCAGGCCCGCTCGGCTTGAACAGCAGCTTTCCGGTCGCCGCGGCGAACGAGCCGCGCGGGAAATCCCCCCAGCTGTACCAGCCAGGGTGCTCGGGGTCTTCCTTCGCTCCGGTGGGGAGCTCGGGAACATCGCTCAAGCCGCTCGCTCCGCGATCATCTTCTTGGTTTCGGCGATCGCCTTGGCCGGGTTGAGGCCCTTCGGGCAGACGTTTGCGCAGTTCATGATCGTATGGCAGCGGTAGAGGCGGAACGGGTCCTCGAGCTGGTCGAGGCGCTCACCCGTCATCTCGTCGCGGCTGTCGGCCAGCCAGCGATAGGCCTGAAGCAGGATCGCCGGGCCGAGGAACTTGCTGCCGTTCCACCAGTAGCTCGGGCAGCTGGTCGTGCAGCAGAAGCACAGGATGCACTCGTAGAGCCCGTCGAGCTTGGCGCGATCGGCTGGCGACTGCAGCCGCTCCTTGCCCGAGGGCTCGGGCGTCGCCGACTTCAGCCACGGCTGGATCGCCGCATATTGCGCATAGGCATGAGTGAGATCGGGCACGAGGTCCTTGACCACCTCCATGTGCGGCAGCGGAGTGATCCGCACCTCGCCCTTGATGTCCTCGATCGCCGTGGTGCAGGCGAGGCCATTGCGGCCGCCCATGTTCATCGAGCAGGAGCCGCAGATGCCCTCCCGGCACGAGCGGCGGAAGGTCAGGGTGGGATCGATCTCGTTCTTGATGCGGATCAGCGCGTCCAGGACCATCGGCCCGGTCTTCTCAAGGTCGATGGTGTAGGTGTCGTAGCGCGGATTGGCGCCGCTGTCGGGATTGTAGCGGTAGATCTTGAAGGACTTCAGGCGCTTGCCCGTTTCCGCGGGGTGGGTGCGCCCCCTGGTGATGCGGCTGTTCTTGGGAAGGCGAAATTCGGCCACTAGCGATACTCCCGTGCTTGGGCCGGCGGCTAGCATGGCGGGGGTGCGGATTGGAAGTGCGCCGAAGACGGAAGTCGACGGTCAGCCGGTGCTTTCGAGCGACGAAGGCCTGCGGGAGCGCGCTTCCCGCGCAGCCCAGAGCGCGGGGCGGCTCGCGGCATTATCGGCAGCGGCAGGCATCAACGCGCGGAAATCGTCGGTGAAGCGGCCGTCGACCCTTATGCTCCACGCGAGTTCGCCCGACGCGTCGCCGCCGTGATACTGGTTCACCGTGTCGAACCACGCCGAATAGCCGGCGACGTAGCTTTTCTCCCCGCTGGCCGGATCGAGCATGTAGAACGGCTTGTCGAGGTTGGTGCGAAACCAGATGAACTCATGGCAGAGTTCGATGCTGTCATGATCGCGGTGGGCGGTGACGGCGCGCCCTTCGGGATCATACATGATCAGCATGCGCGCCGTCGCGGCGAACGGCAGGGTATCGATGAAGTCCATCAGCTCGGAGAATTCCTCGGCCTCTGCGCTCCGGCGCCAGAGGGACGGCCGGTCGAGGTCATAATAATTTTCGGGCAAAGCGGAGTCCGCGAGGCAGACCATGCGCGAGCCGGGCAGCTTGGGCTTGTCGCCTTCAAGGGTGAAGGGGCCAGTGTAGAATTGCAGGTCGCGCTCCGCCGACAAGCGGCGTTCCAGCCGCTCCCGGACGTAGCCATCCAGACCTTTCAGCCGATCGACGTCGATGAACGGATCGAGGTCCTTGTAGGACGGATACAGGCCGCCGCTGTTCACGACGGGCAGGCCATCGCGGAACCGCAGCCGCGAAGCGGGGTTCTTTTATAAATAAAGTGGCGAAGTCTAACCTGTATCAATACCATAATTCCCATAAGTATTACATGCGCTTCCCGCGCTAAGCCATAGCCCGGCTGCCTGCCGCCTCACGATAACCTGCGCCACTCGGCGTACAATCCGACCTGCCTGGAGCAAAATGAAAATATATGTGAGCGGCCTCTATTGTGGAGGCAATCCTCAACCCGGCGTCGGTATTGTCCGGTCCTTGCGGCAGGGCTTTCCCTTCGCGACGCTCGTCGGCGTTGAATATACCAATCGTGTTTCCGGTATTCACTGGAGCGACTTCGACGACCTTTGGATCCAGCGCCCGTGGGACGAGCTCGACCTCGACGTCTATGCGGCGAAGGTCCGCGCGGTGCTCGATGACGGCGGCCTGTGGATTTCCGGCAGCGACCTTGAGGCCATGTGGCTCGGAAGCGTTTTTCCCGACGGGCACCCGAACCTGCTTGCGCCTCCGGCCGCGGCATTGAAGCGCATCGGCAAGCCGGCGGTCGAGGCCCATCGCGGCCTTCCGGTCGAAGTTCCGACCTTCATTTCGACCGACCTGCCCGACTGGGAGCTGCACGCCTTCTGCCGCCAGCATAATTGGCGCGTGTGGCTCAAGGGTCCTTATTATGATGCCGCGCGTACGCCGACCTGGGACAGCTTCATCGCTGCCCGGGCCGCGCTGACCAAGGTCTGGTCGACCGACAGACTGTTCCTGCAGGCTCATGTCACCGGTTATGAGGAGTCGGTCATGCTTGCCGCCTACCAGGGCGAGCTCCTCGACTGCGTCAGCATGCGCAAGCGCGACATCACGCCCGAAGGCAAGACCTGGGCGGGCGACGTGTCGCAGGTCGACCCCGAGTTCGAAGCGCCGCTGCGGCGCATGGTTCGGGATCTCAACTGGACGGGCGGCGGCGAGATCGAAATGGTCCGCGACGCCGCCGGGCAGCTCTGGCTGCTGGAAATGAACCCGCGGTTCCCGGCCTGGGTGCACGGTGCAACCATTGCCGGCCACAATCTTCCTGCGCTGCTCGTCGAGGCGGCGGCGGGGGTCAGTGCGCGAAAGGCGAAGGCCGAAGCGAGCGAGTTCACGCGCGTGGTGCTCGAAGTACCCGTTCGCGACGAGTTTCCGCTCCCGCCGCTCCCCGAGCCATTCGCCGGCGCCGTCGGACATTCGATGAAGCACCCGTCCGGGCTGACCTCGCTTGCCGAGCGACTGCACAAGTCGAGCCCCGCCTGGATGGAGGCCGAAGACGATGATCGCGGCCCGCAGGACAGCGCGGCGGAGGTCCCGGACAGCTTCCTGGCCGACATTGCCGCTTATGACATGGCCGAGGTCGAAACGCCCCGGTTCCTGTACATGGGCTCTACCGCTGAGCAGCTGTTCGCCCGCGCTTCGGACCGGGCGCAGCGGCTGAGCACCGAGACGGTTCAGGTTGTCAGCGGTTATTCCATCAAGACCAACCCGGACGAGCGGCTGATCCGCCTCGCGCTCGACAATGGCTTCATGGCCGAGGCGATCAGCCTGCTGGAAGTGCAAAAGGCGCTGGAAGTCGGCTTCCGCCCCGACCAGGTGATCCTCAACGGCCCAGGCAAGTGGTGGCCGGAGGGGCTGATGCCCAAGGAGCGGCTGCACGCAGTGTTCTGCGACAGCATTGCCGACCTTGAGCGCTGCGTCGAGGCGATCGACCGCGGCGATCTGTCGTCGCGGCACGTCGGCATTCGCATCCGCACGCCCAACGTGACCTCGCGCTTCGGCATCCCGCTGGACAGCCCCGCGACCTTCCGGAAGCTTGTCGACGCCACCGGTCGCCTGCCGCGCGACAGCGCATTTGGCGTGCACTTCCACATGGCGAGCTCCAACATCGGCGTCGCCCAATGGTGGCACCTGTTCGAATCGATGCTGAAGTGGTGCGCTTCGATCGAGAAGCTGACCGGACGCACCATCGAGATCCTCGACATGGGCGGCGGCTGGTTCCCCGACGACTGGCACTCGGCCGACGAGAGCAGGTTTGCTCGCGCCGTGGAACGGGTGAAGGCCGCGCTGCCTTCGGTGCGCCAGATCGTCTCGGAGCCCGGCAAGGCGATGGCGCAGCCGTCCATGGCGTTGGCGATGCGCATCCTCGAGATCCAGGAGCACGAGGACGATTATGTCGAGGCGGTGGTCGATGGCTCGATCGCCGAGCTGCCGATGTTCGCTTTCCAGCCGCACCGCATCCTGCGCCAGTGCGGGGATACGGGT
>DATLFV010000079.1:0-5015 GCA_035540875.1 Sphingomicrobium sp.
AGCTCGCGTGCCGAGCGCCCGCCGGCACCCTTGAACACCATATGCTCGAAGAGATGCGCGAGGCCATTGAGTTCGGCCGGCTCGTGACGCGACCCGCAGTCGGCGAACAGGCCGACGGAGGCGGTCTCGACACCGGGCATCGGCCGGCTGACCACTTGCACGCCGTTGGCGAGCGTCGTCACCCCGCTCATTGCGGCGGGTCCTGCCGCTTCAGGCGCTGCCGCACCGCGAGCCCGTAAATCGCCACGGCGAGAAAAGCGAACGCGAACCACTGCACGGCGTAGGAACGGTGGTTGTTGGGGATCGTGTCGAGCGCCGGCGTGGCGCTTGGAGCAAGGCCCGGGGGCGCGCTCGCAGCGACCAGGCGCATGCGGCTCTGGCGGTCGGGTGCAATGATTCCGCTGACCGGCCCGCCCGGCCAGCTCACCTTTGCATTAGGATCCCGCGACCAGCCGAGCTCGACGCTGACACCGGGACCTTCGAAGCCGGTGCGGCAATCGACGATGTGGACATAGCCGGATTCGCCCGCGCGATTGCGCCCGGCGGTGGCGCGCTTGGCGACGGGCTGCAGGCACATCGCCGTCGCATGACGGAACAAGGGCAGCTGGTCGTCCCCGAGCGGGGTTGTCGGAAAGGCGATCGGCGGCAAGCCCTGGGCGGCGCGATATTGCGCCAGCAGCGCGTCCTTCTCCTGGGCGCGCCCGATCTGCCAGATGCCGAGCCCGATCATCACCGCCACAGCGGCAGCGACGATCAGCGTCGGGACGAGCGGAAGCTGACGGATCATCCCGCCAGCCGGGCCCGTGTCGAACGCGGTCACCCGTGGACCGGCGCGCCCCAGCCGCCCCAGATGTAGATGGACACGAACAGGAACAGCCAGACGACGTCGACGAAATGCCAGTACCAGGCCGCCGCCTCGAAGCCGAAATGCTGGCGCGGGGTGAAATCCCCCCGATTGGCGCGGATCAGGCAGACGGTCAGGAAGATGGTGCCGACGATCACGTGGAAGCCGTGGAAGCCGGTCGCCATGAAGAAGGTCGCGCCGTAGATATTGCCTTTGAAGTCGAAGGGCGCGTGGATGTACTCGTAGGCCTGGATGAAGCTGAACAGCACGCCGAGGATGATGGTCAGCAGCAGCCCGAGCTTCAGCCCCTTGCGATCACCGTTGATCAGCGAATGGTGCGCCCATGTCACGGTCGTGCCCGAGCACAGGAGGATCAACGTGTTGAGCAGAGGGTAGCCCCAGGGGTCGAGCACTTCGATGCCCTTGGGCGGCCATTGCGCGCCGACCGCCTCGACCGCCGAGGGGAACAGAGCGGCGTTGAAGAAGGCCCAGAACCAGGCGAGGAAGAACATCACCTCCGAAGCGATGAACAGGATCATGCCGTAGCGCAGGTGCAGCGAAACGACGGGCGTGTGGTGGCCCTCGTGCGCCTCGCGGATGGTGTTCGCCCACCAGCTCGCCATCGTCACCAGGACCGCGGCGAGGCCGGCAAGCGTGATGAACATCCCGTAGGGATTGTCGTGCATCCACATGACCGCGCCGCCGGTCAGCGCCAGCGCGGCGAAGGCGCCGATGATCGGCCAGGGATCCGGATCCAGGATGTGATAGTCGTGGTTCTTGGTCGCCGCCATCGGGTCCTCTTTGCGTCAGGTGAGCGGCTCTAGCCGCCCGTGCCCGGACTTTCCACCGGGTAAAAGGTGTAGCTCAAAGTGATCTCGTCGATGTCGCGCGCATCGGGGTCCTTGGCGATCGCCGGGTCGACGAAGAAGATCACCGGCATCTCCACGCTCTCGCCGCCCTTGAGCGTCTGCTCGGTGAAGCAGAAGCACTGGATCTTGCTGAAATATTGCCCGGCCTTGGCGGGGGTGACGTTGAACACCGCGGTGCCGGTCGTGGTTCGCGCCGTGAGGTTGGTGGCGCGGTACGCCACCTGCATGCGCGCGCCGGGCTGCACGCGCACCGTGCGCTGCACCGGCTCGAACCGCCACGGCAGCGCCGGGTTGATGTTGGCGTCGAAGCGCACGCCGAGTTCGCCGGCAATCGCGCCCGGCGCCGCGTCCGCGCGCATCGGCGTGCCGCCGAAACCGGTCACCTGGCAGAACAGGCGGTAGAGCGGCACCGAGGCGAAGGCGAGCGCAACCATGGCCGCGACGAGCAGCGCCGCGAGCCCCGCGGTGCGGGCATTCTTCTGCGCCAGGACGCTCACTTGTTGAGCCCCACCTTGGCCATGGTGATCAGGAACATGAGCACCACGAAGGCACCGAGCAGCCAGGCCATGATCCGGGCCCGATCGCGCTGCCGCCGCACGACTTCCTCCTCCGGGATCATGCGCTGAGCATCCGGTCGGCAACCAGCGCCGCGAACAAGACGAACAGATAGAGGATCGAAAAGCCGAACAGCCTTTTTTCAGGCTGCATCGCGGCGGGCTCGGTCGCGCGGTTGGCGAGCACCGGCAGGCTCAGCGCAACGAAGCCGGCGCTGAGCACGGCGGCGGCGATGCCGTAAAGCGCACCGGTCAGGCCGAGCGGCCACGGGGCGACGGCCGCGGCCGCCATCACCAGGCTGTAGCCGAAGATCTGGCGGCGGGTCGCGGCGAGGCCGGCGGTCACCGGCAGCATGGGGATGTTGGCGGCGGCATAGTCGGAGCGGACGAACAGCGACAGCGCCCAGAAATGCGGCGGCGTCCACAGGAAGATGATCGCGAACAGCAGCAGCGGCAGGGCGCTCACCTCGCCGGTCGCGGCGACCCAGCCGATCAGCGGCGGGAAGGCGCCGGCGGCGCCGCCGATGACGATGTTCTGCGGCGTCCGCGGCTTCAGCCAGACGGTGTAGACCAGGACGTAGAACAGGATCGAGGCGGCCAGCAAAGCGGCGGCGAGATGGTTGGTGGCGAGGTCCATCAGCACCACGGAGAAGGCGCCGAGGCCGACGCCGAAATGCAGCGCCGTCTGCCGGTCGAGGCGTCCGGACGGCAGCGGGCGGCCCGCGGTCCGGCGCATCCTGGCGTCGAGGTCGGCCTCATACCATTGGTTGAGCGCCCCGGCCGCGCCGGCGGCGAGCGCGATGCACAGGATGGCGGTAAAGCCGATCACCAGCGGCGGCAGCACCGGCGCGGCGAGCATCCCGCACAAAGCGGTGAAGACGACCAGGCTCATCACCCGCGGCTTGGTCAGCGCGAACAGGTCGCGCCAGTCGGCGGGCAGGGCAGGCGTTGTGGCGGCGGAGACGGTCATGACTCGCCGCGCGATATAGGGAGGTTCGCGCTCCGGTGAAACCCGCTGCCGGCGCTGGACTGGACCCAGACCGCCGGCGGGGTAGAAAGGCGCCATGATGATGCGAATCGCGTGCGTTCTCAGCGCCTTTGCACTTGCTCCCGCAGCTGCGCAGACCGCCGGCGCGCCCGAGGATCTCGTCCGCGTCGCGCTCGACACCGACAAGGGCCGCATCGTGCTCGCGCTCGACCGCGGGCGGGCGCCGGTCACCGCCGGCAACTTCCTGGCCTATGTCGATGCCGGCAAGTTCAATGGCGAGAGCTTCTACCGCGCCATGCCGCTGACCAAGGGCGGGCTGGTCCAGGGCGGCATCACCAGCGACGCGCGCAAGCTGGGCAAGCCCATCGCCCACGAGCCGCCGAGCAAGACCGGGCTGCGCCACAGTGCCGGCACCGTGTCGATGGCCGCGACCGCGCCGGGCGAGGCGCGCTCCGACTTCTTCATCCTCACCGCCGACGTGCCGTCGTTCGACGAATATTTCGCGCCGTTCGGCAAGGTGGTCGAAGGCATGGAGGTGGTCGAGGCGATCCTCGCCGCGCCGGTGTCGGCCACCAAAGGCGAAGGGCCGATGAAGGGCCAGATGCTGGAGCCGGCGGTCAAGATCCGCAAGGCGGCGCGGGCCGACTAGCGGGAGCTTACGGTCCCTAATGTCCCGTAGAACAGCGCCATTGTTGTGACTTTAGCGCGTGGGCCGGACCAAAGCGGGTGGGTTCGACGACAAGAAAGAGCCGGCGCATGAGGCGCGAGGGCAACAATGGCACGGGAGAGGCCCTGTAGGACAGCCCCCTGGCCGTGACCTCGTCGCGTCGAGGATCCTCCTAGCGGAACAGGAGAACCGGCAGGGTCAGACGCCTGATCATTGCCGTGGTGGTACTGCCGACGATCATGCTGCGCAGGGGAGAGTGACCGTAGGCGCCCATCACCAGCATGTCCGCCGCTGCCTGCTCGGCCTGGGCCTTCAGCGCCCCATCCACCTCGCCAGGCACGATCTCGGCCCGCTTGCAGCGCTCCCCCAGAACCTCGACCGCCCAGCGCAGGGAGTCGCGGGTCTTGTCGTTGTTCTCGGCGCCGACCGTCACCAGATGCACTTCCACCCCAGCGAACAAGGAGGAGGTGGCGACGAAGCTTACGGCCTTGCGGGCGCTCTGGGCCCCGTCGAAGGCGATGAGTGCACGGTTGATGGGCCGGAAGGCGCGATTGGCCGCCAGCACCGGCTTGAGGCTCTGGCGGACAACCCGCTCCACCTTGCTGCCGAGATGGCCCCTGGCGAAGTCGGCCGACGCACCGCGCTTGCCGATGACGACGAGATCGGCGTCGGCTTCGCGCTCGATCACCGTCTCGACGATGCCGCCATGCCGGTGCACGCGGGTGATGTCCTGGACCCCGGCACTTCTCAGCCGCTCCTCGGATGCGGCGAGCAGGGCCCGCCCCTGTTCCCTGGCGAGCTTCGCCTCGGCTTCCTCGATGCTGACCAGCTCCTCCATCAGCGTCGACTTGGCACCGAGACCGAGCGCGCCGCTCAAGTCCTGGCGGGCAGCCATGGCATCCTTGCGCTGGATGACGTGGAGCAGTTCGACGGCGCCGCCGAGGCGCGTCGCGACCCAGGCAGCATGATCACAGACGCTGGCCGCGTACTGGGACAAATCGATGCAGGCGAGTAGCTTCACGACGCGTGTCTCCTCAGTGGCCGGCGGGTGCCTGTTCAGCGCCCGGCTTGTCGTGGACCCCGAACCGATCGA
>DATLFV010000080.1:0-12848 GCA_035540875.1 Sphingomicrobium sp.
TGGTGCGGTCGAGAAGACTCGAACTTCCACGGCCTTTCGGCCACAGCGACCTCAACGCTGCGCGTCTACCAGTTCCGCCACGACCGCACGTCATGAAAGGCGGCCTGGAACAGCCGCCTGGCTGGCAAGGCGCGGCCTCTAGCGAAAAGCGCCGAGCCGCGCAATGCGCCACGTCGAGGCCCGATCCGTCCCGCTGCGGGACGATACCTTAAGAGGTTCTTTACCATTGGTGGCCGCGCGCGTTAGCAAGGCGTCATGCTGCTGTTCCTCGCCGCTGCCGTGACTTCGCTTCAGTCGGAGGCCCCGGTTCTCCCTCGGGCGCAGGCTAGGGTGACGGTGCGCATCGAGCAGGGGGTGGTGCTGCGCTTCGCCGAGCTCGAGCGCGAGCGGCCGCAGCTTTTCCACCAGCGCATGATCCGGGCGGGCGACGGCGCGTTGCAGCCGGCTCGCCTGGTGGAGTTCGAATAAGCGTCTTCAGGTCTTGGGATTGCCGAGCGTGATCGTCAGCTCGTCACCGCCCGAAGGCACGTTCACCTCGGCGCTGTTGAACGTCGCGCTCGCGCGCGGCGGCAGCGTCCGCGCCGGCGGGGCGATCGTCCAGCTATAGACCAGATCACCGTCGCGGCTGCGCAGCTGGGCCTGGATCGGCGGGACGTCCTGGCGCTCGTCGGTCGGATTGATCACCCTGCCGCTGACCGCCAGCAGCTCATTGCCGCTGGCCAGCTTCTGCCGGTCGGAATGGGTCATCATCAGCTGCAAGGGCGTATCGGCGGCGGTTCCGATCCCCAGTCTCTGCTTCCACTGCGGTGGGGCAAGGAACCAGAAGGCGGCGGCCAGCGCGCCGATCAGCAGCAGCCCGAGCAGCACCGCCGGCCAGCGCCGCCGCGGCTCCTCCTCCTCCTCGCCATAGGCGAACGGGCTGAAGCTCTCGTCCTCGCCGCCGACCGGCGGCTGCCAGGACGGCGCCTCGTCGGGCTCGAGCACCGCCGAGCGGGTGGTCTCCCCCGCGTCGGCATCGTGGCCGTGGGGTTCGGCGATCGGCTCGTATTCGGCTTCTTCCACCTGCTCGTCGGGGACCGCCGCGGGCGCGGGGTCGATCCTCCACTGTATGTCCGGGACTCCCGGCAGCGGCTCCTCCTCGGCAGGCGCCGGTACCGCGCCGTCCTCGGGCGGCGGGAAGGGCGGCGGCGGCTCGGCGGGCTCGCTCGCCTGGGGCCCGGCGTCGGCTTGGGGCTCCTCGATTTCAGGATCCTGGTGCCAGCTATGCTTGCACCCGGCACAGCGCACCTGCCGCCCGCCCGGCGGGATGGCGCCGTCCTTCACCACATATTGCGTTCCGCAGGCGGGGCAGGTGAGGATCATCGGCGCATCTAGCCCGTCAGAGGGGATATGCGGTCGGTAAACCCGAATGCGCGCCCATTGGCAAGGCGGCGGGCGCTGTGCGACAAGCCCCCGCAGCGCGGGAGAGCATGGAAAAGCCGTCGTCTATCGTCGAATTCGACAGCGTCGGCCTGCGCTACGGCACCGGCGCCGAGGTGCTGCGCGACCTCGACTTCCGGCTTGGCCGGGGCAACTTCTACTTCCTCACCGGCCCCTCCGGCGCGGGCAAGACCTCGCTCCTCAAGCTGCTTTACCTGGCGCAGCGGCCGACACGCGGCCGGATCCGCCTGTTCGGGGAGGAATTGTCCGAGGCTCCGCGCGACGCTCTGCCGGCCTTTCGGCGGCGGATCGGCGTGGTCTTCCAGGATTTCCGGCTGGTCCGCCATCTTTCCGCCTTTGACAATGTCGCCTTGCCGCTGCGCATCGCCGGCCGCAGCGAGGCCGAGATCGAAGGGCCGGTGCGCGAGATGCTCGCCTGGGTTGGCCTTTCGGATCGCGCCGGCGCCCGCCCGCCGACCTTGTCGGGCGGCGAGCAGCAGAGGGTCGCCATTGCCCGCGCGGTGATCAGCCAGCCCGAGCTGCTGGTCGCCGACGAGCCGACCGGCAACGTCGACGCGGAAATGGCGCAGCGGCTGCTGCACCTGTTCACCGCCCTCAACCGGCTCGGCACGACGGTGCTGGTCGCGACCCACGATCTCGGGCTGATTGGCGCCACCCCCGGCGCGCAGCTCGTCCGCCTCGAGCAGGGCGCGCTGGTCGACCCCACCGGTGCGCTGCGCAATCCGCCGGTGCGGCCATGATGCTGGGGTGGCTGTTCGCCTCCCCGCCCGAGCGCCGGCTGCTGCCCGGCGGCCGCTTCAGCGGGCCGACCCCCTTCGTTATCGCAATCATGACCTTCGTGATCCTGATCGTCACTGCCGCCGGGCTTGCTCTTGCCAACGCCGCTGCGGTCGTCCGCTCGGGGATCGAGCACCGCTACACGGTGCAGTTGCCGCCCGGCGCGCCGCTCGCCGCAGCCCTGGCCAGGGCGCGCGCCGTTCCCGGCGTCCGTGACGTCGAGGCCGTTCCCGAAGCCGAGATGCGCCGAACCCTCGAGCAGTGGCTCGGCCCCGCCGGCGCCGCCGGCGACCTGCCGGTGCCCGCCTTGCTCACCCTTGATCTGGCGCCCGGCGCGGACGCGGCCGCCATCGGCCGGCGCATCGCGCAACAGGTGCCCGGAGCCCGCTTCCTTGCCCATGGCGAGGCGCTGGGGCCGCTGCTGCGCTCACTGGGGGCACTCAAGTGGCTGGCACTGGGGCTCGTCGCACTGATGACGATCGCCACCTCCGCGGCGGTCGTGCTCGCCGCCCGCGGCGCGCTCGACACCCACCGTGCGACCATCGAGATCATGCACGGGATCGGCGCCACCGACCTTCAGGTCACCCGGCTGTTCCAGCGCAAGATCGCCCTCGACGCGCTGACCGGAAGCATCTCGGGCGGCGCGGCCGCTGCGCTGGTGCTGGTATTGCTCGGCGGCGGCGCCGCCGTCGCCGAACTCGCCGGCCGGCCGCCGCTGGGCTCTCGCGACCTGCTGCTGCTCGCTCTGCTGCCTTTTGTCATCGCCGGGCTTGCCACATGGGTTGCGAGAACCGCCGTCCTCGCGGCATTGCGGCGGAGCCCATGATCCTGCGCGCTGCCTCCTTGCTGCTGATCCTTTACGCGCTCGGCTTCGTGCTTTTCTCGGTCACCTTGGCCCAGCCGGCGCGGGCCGATGCCCCCGCGACCCATGCCGTCGTCGTCCTCACCGGCGGTCCCGGTCGGCTCGAGCAGGGGTTCAACGTGATTCGCGACGGGAAGGCCCGCCGGCTGCTCGTCTCCGGCGCCGATCCCGTGGTGACCAAGGCGGACCTCGCCCGTCTCATGCCCGGGCGCGAGCGGCTCGTGCGCTGCTGCGTCGATCTCGACAGCTCCCCGGTCGACACAAGGACCAATGCCGAGGACACCCGCCGCTGGCTGGAGCAGCGCGGCTACACCTCCTTGCGGCTGATCACCAGCGACTGGCACATGCGCCGGGCGCGCTACGAATTCCGCAAGGCGCTTGGCGACGGTTTCGAAGTCACGCCCGACGCCGTGAAGACGGAGCCGAGCTTCCTCACGCTCTTCGCCGAGTACAACAAGCTGGTCCTGCGCCGCCTCGCTGTCTGGCTCGACATCTGATGCCTTTGCTCGGCTCGCTGCTGTTCGCCGCTTTGTTCTACCCCGGCACCTTGGTCTTCGTGCTGGCGTCAATGGCCGTCAGCCCCTTCGGCACCGCGCCGGTGCGCGCGGTGGTGCATGCCTGGGCAGATTTCCACGCCGCCCTCGCCGGCGGCTTGCTCGGCATTCGCTCCCGGGTTGAAGGCACGCTGCCGCCGGGCGTGCACCTGATCGCGGTCAAGCACCAGGCGATGTTCGAGACGCTGGAGATCTTCCGGCTCGCCGACACGCCCGTGGTCGTGCTCAAGCGCGAGCTCGCCTATCTGCCTTTGTTCGGCTGGGTGACGCGGCGTTATGGCGTCATCCCTGTCGATCGCGAAGCCGGGGCGAAGGCGCTTCGCGACATGCTCGTCCAGGCCCGCGCCGCCACCGCCTCCGGCCGGCCGATCGTGATCTTCCCGGAAGGCACGCGGGTCGCGCCCGGCGAGACGCCGCCGCTGCGCCCCGGCTTCGCCGGCCTCTACCGGGCGCTCGGCCTGCCGGTGGTGCCCATCGCCGTCGACAGCGGCCGGCTGTGGGGGCGGGGATTGCTCAAGAAGCCGGGCACGGTGACCTTCCGGATCGGGGAGGCCATTCCGCCCGGGCTCAAGCGCGACGAGATCGAGGCGCGGGTCCACGCCGCCATCAACGCGCTCGAAGATTCAGCTGCGAAGGCGCGCGCCTAGCTTCTCCGCCGCGGCAACGATCCGGCGGGAGATTTCGCCGATCTGCTCGTCGGTGAAGCTCTTGTCCTGCGGCTGCATCGTCACTTCGACCGCCAGGCTCAGCCCGTCGGCCGTCTCGAACCGGTCGAACAGCCGCGCCGCGACGATGGCGGCCTTGTCGGCCCCGCGCACCGCCCGCACGAGCGCCTCGGCGGTCAGCTCGGCGGGCACGATGAAGGCAAAGTCGCGGCTGATCGCCTGCAGCGCCGGAGGCGAGAAGGCGGGCCGCGTGCGGCCGCCGTCGCGGGCCGGCGGCACGGCGTCGAGATAGATTTCGGTCGCCACCGCGCCGGCGGGCGCGTCGAGCAGCGTGCAGAGCCGCGGGTGCAGCTCGCCGAAGGCCGCAAGCACCGTCTTGGGCCCGAGCCGCAGCGTCGCCGAGCGTCCAGGATGCCAGGTCGGTCCGGCATCGGGGACGACCTGGAGGCTGGCGACCGGAGCGCCTGCCGCCTCGAGCAACGCCAGCGCCTCGGCCTTGGCGTCGAAGGCGTCGAAGCCTCGCGCCTTGCCCTCCTGCCACGACCGGCTGCGCCGTTCCCCGGCGAGCAGCACCGCGGCGGTCTGCCGCTCGGCATCTTCGAGATAGCGGCGGCCGATCTCGAACAGCCGCACGCTCGCCGCGCCGCGGTCGAGGTTGCGCCGCGCCGCGGCGATCAGCCCCGGCAGTAGCGAGGGGCGCATCGCCTTCATTTCCTCGCTGATCGGATTGGCGAGCCGCCATGGCGCGCCGCCGAATGCCTCCGCCTCGGGGTCCGAGATGAAGCTCCAGGTGACGGCTTCGTTGAGACCCCGGGCCGCGGCGGTGCGGCGCACCCGCCGCTCGACGATCTGGGAGCGCGTCGCCGTCGCCTTGGCGACTCCTGCCGCCCGCTCGAGCGGCGTCGCCGGCACGAGGTCATAGCCGTGGACGCGCGCAATCTCCTCGACCAGGTCGGCCTCGCCGTCGATGTCGGGGCGCCACGGCGGCGGCGTGACGCCGCTGGCGCCGACCGCGAAGCCGAGCCGCTCGAGGATCGCCCTTTGCTCGTCCTCGGGCAAATCGAGCCCGGCCAGCCCCTTCACCCGCTCCGGCCGCAGCGTGATCGCGCGCGGGGCGGTGATGCGCGCCCAGGCCGCGGTGGTCGCCAGCGTCACCTCCGACGGCTCGCCGCCGCACAGTTCGACGATCATCGCCGTCGCCGCCTCGACCATCGCCTCCAGCGCCACCGGGTCGACCCCGCGCTCGAAGCGGGAGCGTGCGTCGGTGTTGATCATGTGCCGCCGCCCGGTTGCGCCGATGCGCTCCGGGTCGAACCAGGCGCATTCCAGCAGCACGTCGCTGGTGCCGTCGGACACGCCGCTTGCCTCGCCGCCGATGACGCCGCCGAAGCCCTGCACCGCGGCATCGTCGGCTATCACGCAATCCTCGGGCGTGGCCGCATATTCCTTGTCGTTGAGCGCCATGAAGCGCTCGCCCTCGCGCCCGCGTCGCGCCGTCAGCCCCCCCGACAGCCTGGCGACGTCATAGACATGCAGCGGCCGCGCCTGGTCGACCGAGAAGAAGTTGGTGATGTCGACCAGCGCCGAGATCGGCCGCAACCCGACCGCCTTGAGCCGCTTCTGCAGCCACTCCGGGCTTGGCCCGTTGCGCACGCCGCGGATCAGCCGCGCGGCGAACGCCTCGCAGCCCGACCCCTCCTCGACCCGGATCGGCACAGGGTTGGCGCCGCGGCCAGCGATGGGCGCGAAGCTTTGCGGCCTGAGCGTGCCAAGCCCGGCGGCGGCAAGGTCGCGGGCAATGCCGCGCACGCCCAGGCAGTCGGGCCGGTTGGGCGTGACTGCCACGTCGAAGACGGGATCGTCGAGGCCGGCATAGACGAGGAAACTGGCCCCGACCGGGGCGTCGCCGGGCAGCTCGATGATGCCGTCATGCTCGTCGCCGAGCTGGAGCTCGCGCACCGAGCACATCATGCCGTGGCTTTCGACCCCGCGGATCGCCGCAACCTTCAGCGTCAGGTCGCTTCCCGGGACATAGGCGCCCGGCGCGCCGAACACGCCGAGCATCCCGGCGCGCGCGTTGGGGGCGCCGCACACCACCTGCACCGCTCCGTCCCCCGCATCGACGGTCAGCACCTGCAGCTTGTCGGCCCGGGGATGGCGCTCGGCGGTCAGCACGCGCGCCACCTTGAACGGCGCCAGCGCCGCCGCCGGATTGCCGACCTCCTCGACCTCGAGGCCGATCGCGGTCAGCCGCTCGGCGATCTCGTCGACCGACGCCTGGGTGTCGAGATGGTCGCGAAGCCACGAAAGGGTGAACTTCATCGGCCACCCTTTCGTGCCCGGGACCACGCTCGTGGGCCCCGCATCGAAGGACTCGTGAACGTCATCCCCCGACCCCCGCCGACAAGGTTGGCACGTCGAGCGCCCGGAAGCCGTAATGCCGAAGCCAGCGCATATCGCCGTCGAAGAAGGCGCGCAGGTCGTCCATGCCATATTTGAGCATCGCCAGCCGGTCGATTCCGCAGCCGAAGGCGAAGCCCTGCCACTCGTCGGGATCGAGGCCGACGGCGGCGATCACCCGCGGATGGACCATGCCGGAGCCGAGCAGTTCCATCCACTTCTCGGTGCCGCCGAGCACGCGGCGACCGCCGCGCATCGTATAGCCGACGTCGACCTCGGCCGAAGGCTCGGTGAAGGGGAAATAGCTCGGCCGCAAGCGAAGGACGATGTCGTCGCGCTCGAAAAAGGCCTTGAGGAAGGTCTCCAGCGTCCACTTGAGGTGGCCGAGGTGGATCGCGCGGTCGATCACCAGCCCTTCGACCTGATGAAACATCGGCGTGTGCGTGGCGTCGCTGTCCGACCGGTAGACGCGGCCCGGCGCGATCACCCGGATCGGCGCGCCCCTCGCCTCCATCGCCCTTATCTGCACCGGCGACGTGTGGGTGCGAAGCACCCGTGCTTCCTCCTCGCCCCCCTGCCGCTCGAGGTAGAAGGTGTCGTGCATCGCCCGCGCGGGATGGCTTTCGGGCATGTTGAGCGCGGTGAAATTATACCATTGCGTCTCGATCTCCGGTCCCTCGGCGACGGCAAAGCCGAGGTCGGCGAAGATTTCCGCGAGCTCGTCCATAACCTGGCTGACCGGGTGCACCGTGCCTTGCGGCGTCTCGGCCGCCGGCAGTGAAAGGTCGATGCGCTCGGTGGCGAGCCGCTTCTCCAGCTCGGCAGTCTCCAGCGCCGCCTTGCGATCGGCGATGGCGCTGGTCACCTGTTCGCGCAGCGCGTGGATCTTCGGCGCCTCCGCCGCCCGCGTCTCCGCGTCCATCTTGCCCAGCGACTTGAGCAAAGCCGTGATCTCGCCCTGCTTGCCGAGCGCGGCAACGCGTACGGCGTCGAGTGACGCCAAGCTGTCGGCGGCGGCGATGCGGTCGAGCATGGTCTCGGCGTCGGTCATGGCGACGCGCGCTCTAGCCGCGCTGCTGCACCTTATGCAAAGGGTCAGCCCCGCGAGACACGAAAAAGGGCGCCGCGGGTCTCCCCGGGCGCCCTCTTGTGTCGCTTGATCGTGCCTCAGGCGGCCGGCTGCTGCTCTCCGACCTTGCCGCGGACCTGCCCGATCAGCGAGCGGAAGGCGTCGCCTTCGTGCATCGCCATGTCGGCCAGGACCTTTCGGTCGAGATCGACCCCGCTCAGCTTCAGCGCGTGCATGAACTGGCCATAGGTCAGCCCTTCGGCGCGGACCGCGGCGTTGATGCGCTGGATCCACAGGGCGCGGAAGCTGCGCTTCTTCACCTTGCGGTCGCGATAGGCATATTGCCCGGCCTTCTCGACGGCCTGGCGGGCGATTCGGATCGTGTTCTTGCGCCGGCCGTAATAGCCCTTCGCCTGCTCCAGGATCCTCTTGTGCTTGGCGCGCGTGGTAACGCCGCGCTTGATGCGTGCCATTGTCCGCTACTCCTTACTTGAGGCCGTATGGCGCCCAGAGCTTGACCCGCGCCGTATCGGCGTCGGCAAGCACTTCGGTGCCGCGGTTCTGGCGGATATATTTGGCGTTGTGGCTGATCAGCCGGTGGCGCTTGCCCGCGACACCATGCTTGACCTTGCCCGTCGCCGTGAGCTTGAAGCGTTTCTTGACGCCGCTCTTGGTCTTGAGCTTGGGCATTTTCGTCTCCTCATGTGCTTCCGCCGCAGCGGAAACGACGTTTTCAACCTGACACGGCAGCCCTCACTGGCCGGCCCGGCTGGTCTTCCAACGATCTGGAAAAGCGTGGGCGCCTATAGAGGCGGGGGCGCAAACTGGCAAGTCACCAGGGGATCGGCTCCCCGTGGCGGTTGTAATAGCCGCCGCTCTCGGCTTTCCCGAGCCGATCGATGGTGTCGCGCATCGGACGCACGCTCTCGGCCGGATCGAGCTGCGCATTGGGACCCCCCATCCGCGTCTTGACCCAGCCGGGATCCAGCGCGGCGGTGATCAGCCCCTGCCCGCGAAGCTCGATGGCAAGCGCCCGCCAGCCCATGTTGAGCGCCGCCTTGGACGTGCGGTAGGGGATGTAGCCCGGTGAGCTCGCCTGGGCGATCGATCCCATGCCGCTCGACAAGGCCACCAGCTTGCCGCCCGCCGGCATAAGGGGCGCAAGCGCCCTCGCCAGCAGACAGGGCGCGATGCAGTTGGCGACCATCATCTCGGCCCACTGCCGCCCGTCTTCTGCGCTCTCGCTGGTCTCCGGAATCCAGGTCCCGGCATTGGCGACCAGCAGGTCGAGCGCGCCGTCCACGCGGCTCCCGAACCCCGCCACCGCCTCCAGATCGTGCAGGTCGAGCCGCTCGACACGCACGCCGAGCGCGTCCAGCTCGTTGCTCGACTGCCGCGCGGTCGCGACAACGTCCCACCCGTTCGCCGCATATTGCCGCGCGAACTCCAGGCCGATGCCGCGGTTGGCGCCGGTAATGATGACTGATGGCATGGCTCAAGCTCCGTCACCCCAGCGAAAGCTGGGATCTCAGCGACATAAAGGTGCAAGTCCGCCCTGAGGTCCCGGCATTCGCCGGGACGACGAGCCTGTCAGTCGAACAGGCTCGACACGCTCGATTCGTCGGCGATCCGGCGGATCGCCTCGGCGAGCAGCGGCGCCACCGTCAGCCGGCGGATCTTGGCGCCCTTGGGATCGGGCTCCCCGCTCGAGATGGTGTCGGTCACCACCAGCTCGCTCAGCTCCGATGCGCCGACCCGCGCCGCAGCGCCGCCCGACAGCACGCCGTGGCTCGAATAAGCGTACACCTCGCTCGCGCCCTGCTGCTTCAGCGCCGCGGCCGCATTGCACAAAGTGCCGGCCGAATCGACGATGTCGTCGATGAGGATGCAGGTGCGCCCGTCGACCTCGCCAATGATGTTCATCACCTCGGATTCGCCGGCCTTCTCGCGGCGCTTGTCGACGATCGCCAGCGGCGAATTATTGAGCCTCTTGGCGAGGCTGCGGGCGCGGACCACGCCGCCGACGTCGGGCGACACCACGGTCAGCTCGCGATTGGAATAGCGCGCCTGGATGTCGGCGGCGATCACCGGGGAGGCGAACAGATTGTCGGTTGGAATGTCGAAGAAGCCCTGGATCTGCCCGGCGTGGAGGTCGATCGACAGCACTCGGCTGGCCCCCGCGACAGTGATCAGGTTGGCCACCAGTTTGGCCGAAATCGGGGTGCGCGGACCGGGCTTCCGATCCTGCCGCGCATAGCCGAAATAGGGGAGCACCGCGGTGATCCGCTTGGCCGACGCGCGCCGCAGCGCGTCGATGCAGATCAAGAGCTCCATGAGGTTGTCGTTGGCCGGATAGCTGGTCGACTGGATGACGAACACGTCCTCGCCGCGCACGTTCTCATTGATCTCGACGAAGATCTCTTCGTCGGCGAAGCGGCGCACGCTCGCCCGCGTCAGCGGCATTTCCAGATAGTCGGAAATCGACCGCGCCAGCGGCAGGTTGCTGTTCCCGGCGAGCAGTTTCATGGCAAGCGGCCCCATCCCCAGCGGTGAACCCGCCTTAGCCAGCGCGCGGCCACCCCGTAAAGGCGAACGAACGGAGTTTCGTTCGTCATGAGCCCGTCGAAGGATTGCCGGTCGCCCCTCCCGCGCTAAAGCGGCTTGCATGACCGACCGCCTGACCATCGCCCTTGCCCAGATGAACCAGCGCATCGGCGACCTCGCCGGCAATGCCGAGGCGATGCTGGCGATGCGCCAGCGCGCCGCCGGGGCCGATCTGCTGCTGGTGCCGGAGCTGCAGCTGACCGGCTACCCGCCCGAGGATCTGGTGCTCAAGCCCGAATTCGTGCGCCGCACCATGGAAGCGGCGGAGCGGCTGGTCGACGCCACCGCATCCCCGGGCCCCGCTTTGCTGTTCGGCACCATCATCCACGAAGGCGGGCTCAACTATAATGCCGCGATCCTCGCCGAGGGCGGGCGCGTCCTCGCCCGCACGCTGAAGCGCGAGCTGCCCAATTACGGCACCTTCGACGAGAAACGCGTGTTCGCGCACGGCCCGCTGCCCGAGCCGATCGACTTTCGTGGGGTCAGGATCGGCGTGCCGATCTGCGAGGACATATGGCAGGAAACGGTGGTCGCCCACCTCGCCGCCGCCGGGGCCGAGATCCTGCTGTCGCCCAACGGCAGCCCCTATGAGCTCGACAAGGACGAGCTTCGCGAGAAGCTGGTGCGCTCGCGCGTGATCGCTGCCGGTTTGCCTTTGGTCTACCTAAACCGGGTCGGCGGCCAGGACGAACTGGTGTTCGACGGTTCCTCCTTCGTCATGCATCCCGACGGCGAGCGGCCGGTCCAGATGTGCGACTGGGAGGAGCAATTGCTGATCACCGACTGGACGCGCGAGAGCGACGGCTGGCGTTGCCAGACTCGCGACCAGCACCAGCTCGATCGCTATCCGGAGGACATCTATCGGGCGATGATGGTCGGCCTGTCCGACTATGTGACCCGCAACGGCTTTCCCGGAATCATCCTCGGCCTGTCCGGCGGCATCGACAGCGCGCTGTCGGCGGCAGTCGCCGTCGACGCGCTCGGCCCAGACAAGGTGTGGGGGGTAATGATGCCCTCGAAGTATACCGGCAGCGAGAGCCTCGAGGACGCCAGCGAGTGCGCGCGCCTGCTCGGCTGCCGCCATGAGGTCGTGCCGATCGTTCCGGCCGTCGCCGCGCTCGACGAGATGCTCCCCGACCTTAAGGGCCTGGCCGCCGAGAACATCCAGGCGCGGCTCCGGATGGTCACGCTGATGGCGCTCAGCAACGCCCACGGCCACATGCTGCTCACCACCGGCAACAAGAGCGAGATGAGCGTCGGCTATGCGACCCTCTACGGCGACATGGCCGGCGGCTATTCGGTGCTCAAGGACGCCTACAAGACCACGGTGTTCGCGCTGTCGCGCTGGCGCAACCGCGTGAAGCCGGAAGGCGCGCTCGGCCCCGACGGGCCGGTGATGCCGGCGCGTGTCATCACCAAGCCGCCCACCGCCGAGCTTCGCCCGGATCAGAAGGACGAGGACAGCCTGCCGCCTTATTCTTTGCTCGACCGCATCCTCGAGGCTCTGGTCGAAAAGGAGCTGTCGGTGCGCGAGACCGCAACCGCCACGGGCGCCGACGAGGCGCTCGTCGCCAACCTGGAAAAACTGGTGCTCAAGGCCGAGTACAAGCGCCGCCAGACGCCTCCCGGCGTGAAGATCGGCGCCCGCAACTTCGGCCGCGACCGCCGCTATCCGATCAGCAATTTCTTCCACACCGGCCCGCAGGTGAAGCTGCCGCGATGAACGTCGTCACGCGTTTCGCGCCCTCGCCGACGGGCCGGCTGCACGTCGGCAACATCCGCACCGCTTTGCATAATTTCCTGTTCGCACGCCGCCACGGCGGCAGGTTCGTCCTCAGGATCGACGACACCGACCGCGAGCGCTCGACCGCCGAGTTCGACCAGGCGATCCAGGACGACCTCTCCTGGCTTGGTCTCCACCCGAACCTCATGGTTCGCCAGTCCGAGCGCTTTGCCCTCTACGAACGCGAGTTCGAACGGCTCGTGGCCACGGGGCGGGTCTATGCCTGCTACGAAACGCCCGAGGAACTCGACGTCCGCCGCAAGGTGCTGCTCGGCCGCGGCCTGCCGCCGGTCTACGAGCGCAAGCCCGAGGACGCGCCGGTGCCGGAAGGCCGCACGCCGCACTGGCGCTTCAGGCTCGACCACGGCCGGCCGATCGGCTGGACCGACCTCGTCCGCGGGCCGCAGAGCTTCGACCCGAAGCTATTGTCCGATCCCGTGGTCCGCCGTGAGGACGGCAGCTGGCTTTATCTGCTGCCCAGCGTCATCGACGATGCCGACCTCAACGTCACCCATGTCGTGCGCGGCGAGGACCATGTCTCCAACAGCGCCGTCCAGCTGCAGATGTTCGATGCGCTCGGCGCCCGCCCGCCCGAGTTCGCGCACGAGGCCCTGCTGGTCGCCGCCGAGGGCAAGTTGTCGAAGCGGCTCGGCGCGCTCGGCGTCGAGCAGGTCCGCGCCGCCGGGCTCGAGCC
>DATLFV010000081.1:0-7473 GCA_035540875.1 Sphingomicrobium sp.
CCCAATCAGGCGATGCTCACCGAGCATCTCGGCAAGCCGCTGACCCGCATCCCCGACCCGTTCGGAAGCCACCAAAGCTTCGCGCATCACAACAATGCCATGCTGCGGCATTTCCTCGACCGCTTCGGCTTCGACTATGAATTCCTGTCGGCGAGCGACTGCTATGCGTCGGGCCGCTTCGACGAAGTCATCCGCCAGGTGCTGCGCAACTGGGACGGCGTGATGGGCGTGATGCTGCCGACGCTGCGCGAGGAACGGCGGCAGACCTATTCGCCGGTGCTGCCGGTGTCACCGTCGTCGGGCCGCGTGCTGCAGGTCCCTGTCGAGGTCGTCGACGCGGAAGGCGGCACGATCCGCTTCACCGACGAGGACGGCAGCCAAGTCGAGCAATCGGCGCTCGGCGGCATGGCCAAATTGCAGTGGAAGGTCGACTGGGCGGCGCGCTGGGTGGCGCTCGGCGTCGACTATGAAATGGCCGGCAAGGATCTGATCGACAGCGTTGTCCAGTCGAGCAGGATCGCCCGCGTGCTCGGCGGCCGCCCGCCCGAGGGCTTCAACTATGAGATGTTCCTCGACGAGAAGGGTGAGAAGATCTCCAAGTCCAAGGGCAATGGTCTCAGCCTCGAGGAATGGCTGCGCTACGGCAGCGAGGAGAGCCTGGCCTTCTACATCTACCGCGAGCCCAAGAAGGCCAAGAGCCTGCACCTCGGCGTGATCCCGCGCGCCGTCGACGAATATCTGCAGTTCCGCGAGCGCTATGCCGAGCAGCCGATCGAGCAGAAGCTCGGCAATCCGGTCCACCACATCCACGCCGGCAACGTCCCTGACGCGACCCTGCCGCTGAGCTACGGCCTGCTGCTCAACCTCGCCAGCCTGCCGGGCGTCGGCGACAAGGAGACGGCGTGGAAGTTCGTCCAGCGTTACGCCCCGGGAACATCGCCCGAGGCCGACGCGGAGCTCGACGCGCTGATCGGGCTGGCGGTCAATTACGCGCGTGATTTCGTCGCGCCGACGTTGCAGCGGCGCGCGCCCACCGCCGAGGAGGCCGAGGCGCTGCGCGATCTGGACTCCGAGCTTGCTCCGCTCGACCCGCGCACGCCGGGCGACGAGATCCAGAACCGCGTGTTCGAGGTCGGCAAGCGCCACTACGGCAAGGAGCGGCTGCGCGACTGGTTCGGCGTGCTCTACGAGACCCTGCTCGGCTCCTCGCAGGGTCCGCGCATGGGCAGCTTCATCGCCCTGTACGGCATCGACAACAGCCGCCGCCTGATCGCCGAGGCGCTGGCGCCGCTTTAGGCTTCGCGATCGGGCTCACACAGCCTGCCTGCCGATGATCGCCCGCGGATGTCCGCTCTGGGTGGAGAGCGGACATTAGTCTCAAGGGCCGGCAATCTCTTTGCGAGAGTCGATGCGCTCAATGACGATTACGTTCCTTGGAAAACCCATGTCACACCGGGAGCGCCTCCCGACGAAGTCTATTTGAAAGATCCTCGGAGTCGCACCGAGTTGCTCCTCGTCCTCCAGGTCCAGCTGTGTGCCGCCGACATCCTTGTTGATGAGTTGGCGCGAGGCCCTTTCTCCTTCGTAAAACTCATTCGTCTCAAAGCCGCGAACCCAGGCCCCTTCAATTCGCTCGGGCGGCGAGAAGGGGAAACAGCGAAGAAGCATCTGGCGATCACTCTTGCCCTCGTAGCGCTCCAGGCATTTGACGCCTTGCGCATCGGCTACGTCACAGTCCTGCGGGACACCCTCACCGCACGATCCGAGAGCGACGCATACCAGTAGCGCAAAGCCTGTCCTCACTGGCCGAGACTATGCGTCGGTCGCTGATGTCCGCAATGGGTCGAAAGCAGATGTTAGACCGCAAGTGCGCGGAAGGCTGGAAGCGGACGTCAGCAGAGTTCGGGAGGAGAGCCTTCCGAGACCTGCGGCAGGGGAGCGCTCACTCGGCAGATAACGCCGCTGGGCTCGAAGTGCAGCTCAACCTTCCCTTTGAACTCGGCCGCGAGGCTGCGCTTGATCATGCGTGTCCCAAATCCCTCCCGGGTGGGCGGCGCAACCGCAGGTCCACCCTGCTCACGCCAGACCAGGTCGAGGTCTCCAGAATTCACCTTCCAAAGCACAGACAATTTGCCGGTATCGTTCGAGAAAGCGCCGTACTTGGAAGCGTTGGTGGCAAGCTCGTGGACAGCAAGAGTCAAACCGACGGCGGTTTGGGGAGGTAGCCGCACATCTGGTCCCTGAAGTTCACAGCGGTGCGGCTGACAGAATGGTTCAAGCGCCTGGCTAAGAACTTCCTGGATCGAAGCCGAGGTCCAGCTCTCTCGAGTCAGGAGATTGTGGGCGGTAGCGAGAGCCTCCAGCCGCCCCTCGTAATGGACAATCGCATCTGCGGGCGATGCGCTCCGCCTGAAGGTCTGATGTGCGAGACTTTGGACGATCGCCAGTGTGTTCTTAACCCGGTGATTGAGTTCCCCCACCAGCAGTTGCTGACGCGTCTCGAAGCGTTTTCGCTCCGTCACATCATGCCCCTGCACAAAAATGCCGGAAACTCTGCCGTTCTGCCCGATCATTGGTTGGAAGACGAAGTCGACGAACCGCTGCTCCATCGGAGCACCGGATCGGACGAGGCGCACCGGCATCGCGCGGCCAACGAACGGTTCTCCCGAACCGTACACGCTGTCCAGGAGGTCGATGAAGCCCTGTTCAGCCACCTCGGGGAGCGCCTCAGCGACCGCTTTCCCGATCACGTCGTCGCGGCCAACCAAATCGAAGTAGGCTGCGTTCGCCATCGCGAACACGTGATCGGGGCCATCGAGCACGGCAATGAATCCCGGAGCTTGATCGAACATCTGCCGGAGGCGTTCCCTTTCGCCACTCAGCCTTTGCTCTGCCCGGACCTGTGCGGTGGTCTCCACGCACACGCAAAGTGCACCGGGGATACTGCCGCTGTCCTCGTAGATCGGACCGTAAGAGAAGGTGAACCAAGCCTCGTCGAGTCGACCGAAACGCCGCAATTCGACTCGAAGATTCTCGAAGTAGCTTCCACGACCCGACAGCGCGTCTGCAATGATCGGTTCCACCGCTTCCCGAACAGTCGGCCACACCTCGAAAAACGGCTGTCCCAAAGCAGCTGGATGTAAGTCCCCGAGTATTTGTATGTAGGAATCATTGTAAATCAGCGTGCGCTCATTGCCCCACACGATGAACATCGGGAACGGGGAGCTAAGAACAACCTGCAAGATTGTTTCCAGGGAAGCTGACCATTGGGCTCTGCTGCCAAGTGGGGTTCTCCCCCAATCGCACGCGTCGACCAGGTCGCGCATTTGCAAGCTGTCAGGTTCCATACCGACCGCCCATGCACAGAACGGCGCGGGGTTCGCAATGAGCTTCGCCCGGCAGTTCAGCGCCTGACGCGGAATGTCTGAATTGCGTCGAAAGCAGACATTCGCCCCATCTCGACACGCTTGCACAATAGGGTTTCGCTTGCGCAGCTCTGCCGCTGCGGCGCTGCCGCGACGATCTTTATCAACCGCAAATCTCGCACCGTCAGCGCGAACATTGTGAACATTCGCGGCGGCTGAGCTTAAGACAAGGAATGCCGCGACCCGCGCGGCGACCCCTAGCTCGCCTTCTTCTCCGCGATCCACCTGTCGATCTTCTGCTCCAGGATGGTCAGCGGCAGCGCGCCGGTCATCAGCACTTGGGCGTGGAAGTCGCGGATATCGAACCTCGGGCCGAGTTCGGTTTCGGCCTTCTTGCGCAGTTCCTGGATCTTCAGCGCACCGATCTTGTAAGCGAGCGCCTGCGTCGGAATCGCGATGTAGCGCTCGACCTCGGCGGTGGCGTCGGTCTTTCCCATGTCCGAGTGGTCGAGCATGTACTTGATCGCCTGCTCGCGGGTCCAGCCCTTGGAATGGATGCCGGTATCGACGACCAGCCGCATCGCGCGCAGCATCTCGTCCGACAGGGTGCCGAAGCGCTGGATCGGGTCGTCGTAGAAGCCCATTTCGTAGCCGAGCGTCTCGGCATAGAGCGCCCAGCCTTCGACGAACGCCGTATTGCCGCCAAAGCGCATGAACGGCGGCAGCGCCTCATTCTCCTGCGCCAGGCTGATCTGGAAATGGTGCCCCGGCGCGCCTTCGTGCAGGTAGAGCGTGGTCATGCCCGGCGTCGTGCGCGACGGCAGGTCGTAGGCGTTGAAATAGAAGATGCCCGGACGGCTGCCGTCGGGGTTGCCCTGCGAATAGCTGCCGCCGGCCTGGAATTTCTCGCGGAACGGCTCGTAGGGGCGAATCTCGAGCGGCGTTCGCGGCATGGTCGAGAAATATTGCGGCATCTTGGCATCGACCGCCTTGCCGATCTCGTAATAGCGCTGGGTCAGCGCCTCGCGCGACTTCATCTTGTACTTCGGCGAGGTGCGCAGATGGTCGAAGAAGGCCTGCAGCGACCCCTTGAACCCGACCTCTTGGCGGACCTTTTCCATCTCGGCGATGATGCGCGCGACTTCGCTCAGGCCAAGCTGGTGGATCTCGTCGGCTTGCAGCGGGAGCGTGGTCGTGGACTGGATCAGCTGCTGGTACAGCCCCTCGCCGCCCTTCATGTACATGAGGCCGACGCCCTCGCGTGCGCTGGGGAGGTATTCGGTCCTGAGGAACTGGCGAAGCCGTCCGAGCGCGGGATAGAGCTGTCCGGTGATCGTCGCGCGATACTGCTGCGTCAGGCGCGCCCGATCCTCGGCGCCAATGGCCGCGGGGAAATCCCTGACCGGCCCGTAATAAGGCGAGTCCTCGGGCTTGAGCTTGAGCTGGCTGTCGAGCTGCTCGATCATGTTGCGCACCGTCAGCTTGGTCTCGACGACCCCGCTTTGCTGGCCCTCGCGAAAGCGGGCGATCGCGCGGTCGATGAAGCCGACGAACTGCGCGTGGCGCTTCAGATTGTTCTCGTAATCCTCGAGCGTCTTGAACGGCGCCGTGCCCTTGCCGCTGGCGAAGGTCGGGTAGGAATTGTGGAAACCGAAGAAATGGTTGAGCGGCCGCACCATGGTCAGTGCGAGCCGCTCGGGCTGAAGGCTGCGCAGGCTCTGTTCGGTCGAGAAACGGAACACGTCATAGGCGACCTGGTCGGTGGCGTTGAGCTGCTCCCGCGGGATGGCACGCAGGGCCGCCAGGTCGGCCTCGCCGGCGGCGCGCTCGGCGTTGTAATATTCGTCGGTCAGCTGGTTGCCGAGCCGGTCGGCGTAGCGCAGGTCGCCGCGCGCCAAAGCGCTGATCGGGTTGCGCTGCAGGCTCGCCTCGTCGCTCGCCTTGAACAATTCGAACAGGCGATCGTGGGCGCTCTTCTCGGCCACCATGGGCATGGCCGTAGCCTCGGCCACCGCGGGCGCGGCGATCGGCGCGGGCGCCGGCCTGGTGGCGCAGGCGGCGAGGGCGGCCACGGAGGTCGAGAGGACGAGCGTGCGGAGCATTGCTGGCATGGATGTTCCCGGCGTGAAAAAGGTCTTGATGGGCGAAGATGCTGGCGGAACGAATGGGCAATGCTCCTTCGACGGAGCGACGCGCCATGTCTACCAGCAAGATTCTGGCAGCATTTGCTTGCGGCGTCGATGAGCGGCGGCTTAACCGCCGTTGGGCTCGCCTTGGGGCCGGCTCGGCGGGCGCGGCGTCGCTGCCGCGGCGGCGCGGGCGAGCGCCCGGCGGATGCGCGGATAGGCGCCGCACCTGCAAATGTTGGGCAAGGCCGCGACCGCCTCGGCCGCCGGCGCGGGGGACGCCCGCAGCAAAGCCGCGATCGCCATGATGAACCCGGGCTCGCAATAGCCGCACTGGCTGACCTGCTCGGCCGCCCAGGCCTGTTGGACGGGATGCGGCCCCGCCGCGCTCAGCCCCTCGATGGTCGTCACCTCGGCGCCTTCGAGTGCGGCGATGCTGATGCTGCAGCTGGCGAGCGCGCGCCCGTCGACCATCACCGTGCAGGCGCCGCAAGATCCATCCTCGCAGCCATGCTTGGTGCCGGTCAGGTTGGAGGCGTCGCGCAGCGCCCACAGCAAGGGCGTGCGCGGCTCGAGCCGGTAGTGGACCGGTTCACCGTTGACCGTCATCCGCGTCATGGAACGTGACTAGCGCTTGCATCGGCCGCCGCCAACGCCATCATCGTCGCGATGGGGCGGGTGACGATCGGCAGCGGCATGAGGATCGGCGTTGCCGAAGCGGGCGGCGGCGCGGGAACACCGATCCTGTTCCTGCATGGCGTCGGCTCGACCAAGCGCGTGTGGGACTCGCAGATCGATTTTTTCGGTCGATCGCGCCGAGCGCTTGCGTTCGACTATCCCGGCTATGGCGAAAGCGATCCGCTGCCCGCAGCGACGCGCGAGGATTTCGCCGCGTCGGTGCTCGCGGCGTTGAGCGCGCTCGGCATCGAGCGGGCGCATGTCTGCGGCCTGTCGCTGGGAGGCGTGATCGCCATTGCCATGCACGACCAGGCGCCGGAGCGCTGCGCATCCTTGGTCCTCGCCGACAGCTTCGCGGTCCACCCCGAGGGACGGGCGATCTACGAGCGATCCGTCGCGGCGAGCCGGGCTGCAAGCATGCGCGAGCTCGCTGAGGCGCGCGCCGGGGCGCTGCTTGCCCCAGGCGCCAGGGCGGCGCTGTACCGCGAAGTCATCGACACCATGGCGTCCATCGAAGCCGGCGCCTATCGGCTGGGCGCCGAGGCGGTGTGGCTCGCCGACCAGCGCGACCGCGCGGCGCGGATCACCGTCCCGACGCTGGTGCTGTGCGGCGAAGTGGACAAGGTGACGCCGCCCGAGCTGTCGCGCGAGCTCGCCGCATTGGTACCTGCGGCCAGGCTGCAGCTCATTCCCGGGGCAGGCCACCTCGCGAACATCGAGCAGCCGGTTGCGTTCAACCACGCGGTCGACGAGTTCATCGCCGCGGCGGAGCACGCGGTGCAGCAGCCGCGTTGAGCTGCGGCATGGCCGAGCCGACCTATCCCAAGCCCGACATCAGCGTCGAGGCGATCGGCATCTACTACCGGATTGTCGCGCCATTGATGCTGCCGTTCGTCGAAGGGCGCCTGCTCAACCTGTTCCGCTGCAGCGGCGGGCGCTGCTTCTTTCAGCGCAACCGCAATCATCCGCCGTCCGGCGATCTGTTCCGAGAACCGGTTCGTTTCGTGCCGCTGCGGCAGAAGAATGGCCGCATCGAGGAGTATCTGTACGTGCTCGACGCGCAGGGCGTCGCCGCCTGTGCCGACGCGGGCAGCGTCGAGTTCCACGGCTGGGGCAGCCGCGCCGGCGCCGTCGAGCGGCCCGACCGCGTGGTGATCGACCTGGACCCGGACGTCGAGCTCGGCTTCGATGTGGTGCGCTCCGCCGCGGCTCGCCTGCGGCGTGGCTTCGAGGTCATCGGCCTGCGAAGCTTTGCCATGCTGAGCGGCGGCAAGGGCATTCACGTGGTGGTGCCGATCGCGCCC
>DATLFV010000082.1:0-6295 GCA_035540875.1 Sphingomicrobium sp.
TTTGGTGCGCGCCTCGAGATCGATCGGCGACAGCTTCCAGCGCTTGAGCGGGTTGTGCAGCCGGTTGAGAAAGCGCTCCTCCTGCCTGTCCTGGTCGCAGCACAGCCAATATTTGAACAGCATGATGCCGTCCTCGACCAGATGCCGCTCGAACTCCGGCGCCGCGCGCAGGAAGTTCTCGCTCTCCTCCTCGCTGCAATAGCCCATCACCCGTTCGACGCCGGCGCGATTGTACCAGCTGCGGTCGAACAGGGTCATCTCGCCCCGTGGCGGCAGGTGCGTCACGAAGCGCTGGAAATACCATTGATCGCGCTCGCGGGCGCTCGGCGTCGACAATGCGACGACGTGGCACTGGCGCGGGTTGAGGACGCGCGCAATCATGTCGATGGCGCCGCCCTTGCCGGCGGTGTCGCGGCCTTCGAAGAGAATGACGATGCGCTGCTTGGTCTCGGCAACCCAGCGCGCCATGGCGCTCAATTCCCTGGTCAGCGGCCGCAGCAGCCGCTCATATTCTTCCTGACTGAGCTTGCCCATGGGCGCTTGCCTCCGGCGAGCACCCTGACGGGTCGCGAGATGATCGGCAATGCCCCCTCAGGCGGCTGAATGGCGTGCTTCGCGGCCGGCGTTGGTCACCCAGGCGAGATATTCGTCCTCGAACATCGGCTGGGCGAAGATGAAGCCCTGCACCGTGTCGCAACCCATGGCGCGCAGTATGTCGGCCTGGGCGACGGTCTCCACCGCCTCGGCGACGATCTCGCAGCCGACGCCCTTGATCAGGTGCATCACCGCCTGGACCACCAGCCGTGCCTTCTCGCAATGCTCGATGTCCGCGATCAGGCTGGGGTCGAGCTTGACTCGGTCGAGCGGCATCGACCGCAGCCGGGCGATGTTCGAAAACCCTGTCCCGAAATCGTCGATCGCTATTCTGGCGCCATCGGCCCGCAGCGCCGCAATCTCGCCAAGCGCACCATTGCTGGCGTCCATCGCCGCCGTCTCGCTGAACTCGAGCTCGACCAGCGACAGCGGCACGCCGGCGTCGGCGAACGCCTGGCGCAGGCGCGCGAAGAAGTCGGAGCGGTCGAGCTGGCGCGGGCTGACGTTGAACGCCAGCCGCATCGCCGCCCCCTGCTGCTGCCAGCTCGCGAGCAGCGCCGCGACCTCGGTGATCACCCATTCCCCAATGTCGGAGATCACCCCGGTGCTTTCGGCGACGGGCACGAAGCTGTCTGGAGGCCGCAGGCCGTCGCGCGGGTGGTTCCAGCGCAGCAGCGCCTCGGCCCCGGCGATCTCGCCGGTGACGAGGCTGAGCTGGGGCTGGAAGGCGAGCAGGAACTCGCCCCTCTGCACGGCTTCGGTCAGCGCTTTTTCGGTCTCGACCTTCTGCAGGTGAGCGGCGGCAAGCTCTTCGCTGAACAGGCAGTGCTGACCGCCGCCGCGTTCCTTGGCCTGGTACATGGCGATGTCGGCGGCGCGCATCAGCGCCTCGACGGTGCCGCCATGGTCGGGGCAGATGGCGACGCCGACCGACGCGCCGATCTCGACGCTGTGGCCGCCGAGCTCGAACGGCTCGCCGATCGCCTGCGCGACACGGCGCGACAGGCGCTCGATTTCGGCAATGGACGGGACGCGGGGGAAGAACAAAGTGAACTCGTCGCCGGCAAGGCGGGCGAGAAGCGGCCGGCGATGCTGCGCTTCGGTGAACTCGGCGGTGACGACCACCCGCAGGCGGTTCGCGACCATCACCAGCAGCTGGTCCCCGCGCGCATGGCCGAGACTGTCGTTGACCGCCTTGAACCGGTCGAGGTCGATGAACAGCATCGCCGAAGCGGTCCCGCTGCCCGACGCGCCGAGCAGCTTGTCGGCTTCGGAGCGGAAGTGCAGCCGGTTGGGGAGCGAAGTGACCGGGTCGTACATGCCGAGCGCATGGGCGTTCTCGATCGAGGCGCGGACTTCGGTGAACAGGGTGTCGACGGCGGCCGCGACCTCGGGCAGCGCCCGGCGCAGGACGGGCGGCGCCGGCGAGATCAGGTCGCCCTCTTCAACGGCGAGCAGGCGATCGGCGAGCGCGGCATGGGCGCGGGCGCTTTCGCTGTTGGGGCGCTCGGCGGCGACATAGCTGATCAGCAGGCAGAATGCGCCGGCGACGAGCGAGGCAACGATCTGCTGGTCAAGCTGGGTCAGGTAGAGGAAGGTGATCAGCGAAAAGACGAATGACGCGAAGCCTGCCGCGACCGACAGGATCGCGTTGCTGACCTTCTGGGCGGTGCCTTCTTTCATCGCTCGCGAATGCGTCCCGTCAGCGGCTTTACCGCCATTCCGCAGCGTTAGGGGGCGAGGGTTAAGAAAGGATGGAGTGCGGCTTCAGCGCCGCGCCTCATTTCGCCTGAGGATGATGTAGAGGCTGCCGCCGCCGCCGTGGCGGGGATGCGCGCCGCGTACCGCGGCGATGTGCCGGGCATGGCGCGACACGGCCAGCCAGTCGTGGACCGCGGCGCGGATCTTGCCGCGCTGCACCGGCGGGTCGCCCCGGCGCGCGTGGCCGGTGACCAGCAACAGCACGCGCTCGCCGCGCTCGACCGCCTGCTCGAGCGCGCGATCGATCGCGCTCCAGGCGGAATCGAGATCGTGGCCGTGGAGGTCGAGCACCCGGTCGGGCATCACGCTGCCCGAGCGCAGCCTGCGGTCCCAGGTGCCGTCGAGCGTCGCCCCCGGGCGCGGCGGTTCAGGCGGCGGCGGCGCCCGGCGCGGAGCCGGGCCCCTGGCGACGCGGGCAACCGGCGGCGGCGGCAGGGGCGGCTTGGGAGGGGACTCGGCAGGCGTTGGCAGCGGATCGCGGGAAAGCGGGCGGATGCTGGCGGTCACCCGCGCCCACAGCTCGGTCTCGTCAGGGCTGAGCGAGCGCACGCGCCGCGACGCCCCTGGGCAGCAGGACCAAGGCCTGTCCCGAGGCCGACATGCCGCCGGCAATCTGCGTCGCCTGTTCGCCCGCGCCCCAGAAGGTGTCGAAGCGGTTGGGGCCCTTGATCGCCCCGCCCGTGTCCTGCGCGACCCAGATGCCGTTGGCCTCCGGCCGGTCGAGGGTCAGGAACACCGGCGCGCCATAGGGAACGAAGCGCGGGTCGACTGCCACGGTCGCGCGTTCGGCGACCGGCAGGCCGAGCGAGCCGAGCGGCGGACCCGAAAGCTCCTTGAAGAAGACATAGGAGGGGTTCTCGCGCATCAGCGCCCGCCCCTGCTCGGGGTTGGCACGCATCCACTCGACGATGTCCTGCATCCGGGCCCCGCCGGCGGGCAGGATGCCGCGCTCGCGCAGCAGCCGGCCGATGGCGACATATTCGCGGCCGGTTTGGTTGTCGTAGCCGATGCGCATCACGCCGCCGTCCGGCAGTTTCAGCCGCCCCGATCCCTGGATCTGGAGGAAGAACAGGTCGATCGGGTCGGCCGCCCAGGCAAGCTCGAGCCCGCGGCCGGCCAGCGCTCCGTCCTCGATTTCCGCCCGCGTGAAATAGAGCACGCACTGCCCGGTGCGGGGATCGATCCGGCCGCGCCCGGTGCCGCCATCGGCGCGGGTGCAGCGGATGAGGTCGGGCGGCGTGCGGTAGATCGGCACCTCGTAGCCCGGCGCGCGCACCCGCGATCCGGCGAGCTCGGGCTCGTAATAGCCGGTCGCGAATGCCTTGCCGTCGCCGACCTGCACCCAGTCGAAGCGGTGGTAGAAGAAGCTCGCCGCATGTTCCGGCGCCAGGCTGGCCGCTTCCGCGCAAACGCCGCGCCAGTCTTCCGGCACGGTCAGCCCCGACACGTCGTTGCGGCGCGTGGCGTGCGAGCAGCTGGTCCGGAACGCGGCAAGCGCCCGCGCCGCCTCGGCGGCCGGCAGGACCTTGGCAGCCGCCAGCGTGACGCCTGCGGCGCGGCCGTTGGCCGGCATCGGCCCGGTCGGCGGCGTCGGCTGCGGCGCCGGGGCGGCGACCGGCGGCGGCGTCACCACCGGCGCTGGTGCCGGGGCTGGCGCCGGCGGCGCCGGGCGCGGCTGGCTTGCGCAGGCGGCCAGGGTGGTCAGGGAGGCGAGCGCAAGCGCTCTCAGCAGCGGCCTCACTCTTCCTCGTCGGTCTCGATGAGGAGCCAGTTAGGATCGCTGGAGGCGAGATCGCGGCGGAACGTCCACAGGTCGCGGGTCTGGACCGCGTCGCTGAGCGACCCGGCGACCACCTCCCCCTCCAGGTTGCGGGTGACGGCGGCGATATCCGCCTCGAACCGAACGGTGACGATCGCCACCGTCCGCTCCAGCGTCGCCTGCGCGATAAGCGCCTGCTCGATCGCGACCAGCCGGTTGTCGAGCTTGAGCCCGGCGCTCGCCCTTTGCTCGACGGCGCTGGCGAATGTCTCGAAGACATGGTTGTCGACGTGCGGCCGCATCGCGTCGAGGTCGCCCGTCCAGTAGCTCTCCAGGATCAGCCGGTACGCGGCCTTGGCGCCCTCCAGGAAGCGGGCGACGTCGAAGCTCGGGTCGGCGGCGAGGATCGCCCGAACCCCCGGCCCCGCCGTCGGCAGATAGGCCATGTCGCCGGCATCGGGGGCCGCCGCCGGAGTCGCGGAGGGGGCGCGGGTGCGCGCCTCCACCACCGCGTCGGGATCGGCGGGCTTCAATATTGGCTGCTGCTGCTCGTGGCCGGTGCGTTCGCCCAGCACGCTGTAGAGGCGCAGGCCGATGAACAAGGCGACGAGCGCGAGGATGACGATGACGGTCAAGCGCGGAACTTTCCGGTTACGAAACTTCACTCCAACATAATGCGCGGGCGGCCGAGATTCAAAGACCTCCCTGCAGCCTCTCAACACTTGCCCGCGCCATTGCGCCCCATTTGCGCGGCTGCTAGGCGCCGCGGCGACGCGCGAGCCCTTGCGCAACGTGCATCGAACGACTGCCCCCAGAGGACTGAACGACCATGGCCGAACAGGAACCGATCACCCGCGGCAACGGCTCCGACGAGGGCGCCGACCAGCCGCAGGTCGCCACTATCGCTCAATATATCAAGGACTTGTCGGTCGAGAGCCCGAGCGCGCCGCAAAGCTTCCAGTGGCAGGTGCAGCCGCAGCTCGACGTCCAGTTCAACATCAACGTCAACGGCGTCGCCGACGAGGTCCACGAGGTCGTTCTGAAGCTGGAAATCGCCGCCCGGTCGGAGAATGGCGTCCACTTCCTGATCGACCTCAGCTATGCCGGCCTCTACGGCCTGCGCAACATTCCCGAGGAGGCGCTCGGCGCCTTCCTGCTGGTGGAGGCGCCGCGCCTGTTGTTCCCGTTCGTCCGCCAGATCGTCGCCGACGCCTCGCAGAACACGGGTTTCCCGCCGCTGATGCTCGACCCGATCGACTTCGGCGCCGCCTACATGGCGCAGCTCGAGGCCCAGCAGCAGCAGCAGCAGCAGAACGGCGGCGGCGAAGCGCCGACCCCCGACCCCAACCAGGCGTGAGGCGGCTCGCCGCGGCCGGACCGGCGTGAACCTCCTCAAGGCGACCGGCACGATCGGCGGGCTGACCATGGTCAGCCGCGTGCTCGGCTTCGCGCGCGACATGATCGGCTCACGAATCCTCGGCGCCAGCCACGCCAACGACGCCTTCAACCTCGCCTTCCTGCTGCCCAACATCTTCCGCCGCTTGTTCGCGGAAGGGGCGTTCTCGGCCGGCTTCGTGCCCTTGTTCAGCCGCCGCCTCGCCTCGGGCGGTCACCAGGACGCGCAGCAATTCTCCAACGAGATCCTCGCCGTGTTCATGCCGGCGCTGCTGGTCATCACCGTGATTTTCGAGATCTTTATGCCGGGCATCCTTGCCTTGGTCGCCGCCGGCTACAAGGACACGCCCGGCAAGTTCGAACTGGCCGTCCACCTGACCATGTGGACCTTCCCCTATCTGCTGTTCATCAGCCTGGTCGCCTTGCTCGCGGGTGTGCTCAATTCGCTGACCCGCTTCGCCGTCGCCGCCTTCGCGCCCGCTTTGCTCAACATTGCCCTGATCGTCGCCTTGCTGGTGGCGCCGCCGGGCAATGTCGCCACCGTCCGCACCATGGCGATTGCCGTGCTCGTCGGCGGCATCCTGCAATTCGCCTTGTGCTGGGTCGCGGTGCGCCGCGCCGGAATCCGCCTGCACTTCGGCCGCCCGCGCATCACTCCGGCGGTGCGCGAGCTGATCGTGCTGATCCTCCCCGCGACCGCGGCCGCCGGCGTCTACCAGATCAGCCAGTTGTTCTACGGCTATTTCTCGACCCTGCTCGGCGAGGGCGCGCTGACCAACCTCAGCT
>DATLFV010000083.1:0-5731 GCA_035540875.1 Sphingomicrobium sp.
AGAGAGACACTGGCCGAATGGTCGCGCTGACATGGCAGCTAGTCGATCTCCATCAGCCAGATCGCCGCGATCAGGGCCGCCGCGCCCGCGGTGATTGCGAAGGCAAACAGTTTCAGGTTCATGGCCTTTGCGGAGACCACGACATTAGCGCTCAGCCGTTCCATTACCGCCGAGGCCCGGCGCTCGGCTGATGCAATCACCACCACGGCAAGCAGGAGGAACCCTGTCGCGATCGCTTTTGGCACCCATGGCGGCTGCAACTTCGTGAACAGAGCGTGGAACCCGACCCCGATGGCAACAGAGGCCAAGGACGTGCGCATCCAGCCGGCGAAAGTGCGCTCGTTCGCCAAGATCGTGCGATCTTCGGCGAGATCCGTGCGCGACGGCGTCTGAGCCTGCTGGTCGGTCACCTCCTCTGAACGCGCGCGTCCCCGTCGGAGTGCCACGGTGGCACATGTCTCTTGCTGCTCAGACGCCGGCGCGCAAAGGGGCCTCTTCAGGGGAACGGCTTGCGAACGCCTGCTCTGCCAGCGCGGAAAAGCGGCCATTTCGCTGCAGCACTGGCGGAGACGGAGGGATTCGAACCCTCGGTACGGGAATCCCCCGTACGGCGGTTTAGCAAACCGCTGGTTTCAGCCACTCACCCACGTCTCCGGATCGCAGCGAAGCGCGGCTATATAGGGGGCTCGAGCCCGGTTCAACCGCAGCGCGTCACTTGGGCCGCACCTCGAGGCGGATGTCGAGCGCCATCCCTTCCCCCGGCTCCAGAACCTGCATGCCGAGCTCCGCCCACTCATCCTCCGGCGCGTTGAGCGCGGCGTTGGCGTGGCTTACCGGCTCGGCCACGAAGATGCCGCCGCTGGCCGGCGAATAGAGCTGGAAGAAGCGGGCGTCGGGCGAGGAGAGTTCCAGATCGCACGGCCAATCGGGATCGCTCATGCGTGCCCAGCCGCCCCAGCCGCCGAAGCCGTGATCGAGGCCCTGCCCGCACACGGCCCGATCTTTAAGGTCGAAGTGCCCCGTCGCCGGCACCTTCTCGACCGGCAGGACGTGCTCGTCGATGGTCCAGACATGCTCGACCCTGGTGTCGAGGCGGGTCGCCGGGCCGCAGGGGAAATAGGGATGCTGGCCGAGGCCGCACGGCATCGGTGCGTTCGACAGGTTGCGGCAGGCGAGCCGCAGCGACAGCCCCTGCTCGTCGAGCGCGAAGCTCTGCCGCGCCTCATAGTCCCACGGCCACTCGCCCGCCGCGTGCGTGAAGCTCAGCTCCGCCTGCGACTCGTCCGAGCTTTCCACGGTCCACGGCGCCAGCCAGCCCTGCCCGTGCAACGGGCTGACGTCGCCGGGCATGTTGGGCCGAAGCCGCACTTCGCGTCCGCGGAAGGTGAAGCGACCGCCCCGAATCCGGTTGACGAACGGGACCAGCGGGAAATTGCCGAGCTCCAGCACATTTTTCCCCGAACCGTTGCACTGCCGCAACAAATTCGTGCGACGTCCCTGATCTTCCCAGACGAACGCAAAAATCCCCCCGCCCACCGAGGGGCTTAGCTGCAGGCTCAGCCGACCGGCCAACAACAAAAGGAGATCGAATTCATCCATTTTCTGCACCTCGGATTTCAGAACAATTCACAGGAGCGCAACTTCGCTGGGGATAAACCCAGATTAGAAGTTGCACGGGGATTCCCGGCTCAACTATTTACCCCACGACCGGGGAGGGTGATGAAATGACGAGACGGGTCAAGGATTTCATCGACATCGAGGACCATGCGTCGCTCGACGAGCTGATCGCCAGCCTCAAAGCGTTGCGCGACAGCCTTCCCGATGACGCGGAAGCGGAATTGCGGCTGCGCGGGGACGACGTGTTCGGCCGCAAGCTGTCGATCGCCTTTTTCCGCGAGCTGACCGAGGAAGAGGCCGAGTGCGAGCGCCGCTACGCCGAGGCTTACAAGGAAGGCCGCGAGCGCGAGCTCGACCGGCTCCAGGAAGAGCTGGGGGTCGTCTGCTACGCCCCGGGACGCAAGAACAAGCTGCGCGCGGTCGCCTGAGCCTCTCTTTACGAGCCCCAGTGCGGAACCGGCCGTGACCCGTCCCGTTGGTGGCGGGCACGATGACCCAGCATCTGACGCCCCCCGACTCGCCGCTGCTGGCACCGCCGCCTGCGGCCGAGGACTTCTATTCGCAGTGCGTCCGAATGCTGGCCGAGTCGGAGATCCCGTTCCTGCTGTCGGGAACCTACGCGCTCGCCTGCTACACGGGCATTAGCCGGCCGACCAAGGATGTGGATGTGTTCGCCAAGGCCGGCGACGCGCTGAAGATCCTGTCCTATTTCAAGAATCACGGCTTCGACGTGCAAGTCGTGGACGAGCGCTGGCTGGCGAGGATCGTCCGCGGCGAACTGTTCATGGACGTCATCTTCAACATGCCGACCGCGTCGATCCACGTAACCGACGACTGGTTCGACCGTGCGCCGCGTGCGCAATTGTTCGACACCAACGTGCGGCTGGTGCCGCCGACCGAGTTCGTCTGGTCGAAGATCTTCGTCCAGGACCGCTACCGTTACGACGGCGCCGACGTCGCCCACATGATCCTGAAGCGGCACGAGGAGATCGACTGGCACCAGTTGCTCAAGCACATGGAGCTCTATTGGGAAGTGCTGCTGGTGGCGCTGCTCAACTTCCGCTTCATCTACCCGAGCGAGCGCGACCATGTGCCGCGCTGGCTGATCGACGAACTGCTCGAACGCCTCAATGCGCAGCTCGACATGCCCACTCCGGAGATGAAGGTCTGTCGCGGGCGCATCTTCTCGCCTCGCGACTATCTGATCGACGTCAGCGCGTGGGGCTATTCTGAAGCCGTCGGCAACCTTGAAGAGGAATATGCCCAAACCTCCTGAACCAATGAGGGTCGCGGCGATCGGCGACCTCCACGTGACCGAGGAATCGGTCTCCCCATACCGCGAACTCTTCACCGACATCGCCCGCGAAGCCGATGTGCTGGTGCTGTGCGGCGACCTCACCAATTTCGGCAAGACCCATGAGGCCGAGATCCTGGCCGAGGACCTGCGCGCCTGCAGCATCCCGGTCCTCGGCGTGCTCGGCAATCACGATTTCGAATGCGGGCAGCCGGACAGGGTCGCCGAGATCCTGCACCAGGCGGGGATGACCATCCTCGACGAGCAGGCGGTCGAGATCGACGGCGTCGGCTTTGCCGGGGTCAAGGGCTTCATCGGCGGCTTTGGTCGCGGCGAGCTGGCGCCGTTCGGCGAGCCCGAGGTCAAGGCGTTCGTCGACATCGCCGTCAACGAGGCACGCAAGCTGGAGAATGGCTTACGCTCGCTGCGCACCGAGCGCTCGGTCGCGGTGCTGCATTATTCACCGGTCTCTGACACCTTGGAGGGCGAGCCGATCGAAATCTACCAATATCTCGGCAGCGCCCGCCTAGCCGACGCGATCGACCGCTTCGATCACGTCAAGGCGGTGGTGCATGGCCACGCGCACCATGGCGCCTACGAAGGCCGGACGCGCGGCGGCATCCCGGTCTACAACGTCGCCCAGTTCGTGCTGAAGGAGAAGTTTGGGCGCCCGTACGCGCTGCTGGAGGTTTGAGCGCGTAGGCCGAGGTCGGGACTAGAGGCGGCAGCGCTCCGAACGCGCGACGAAATGGATGTCCGCGAAGGCCGCCCGAGCCGTGCCTCCGCTGTTGTCGGTATCCGACGCGACCGCGAGCTGAATGGGCCGCGCGGTTCCGCCGAAGGCCCTCGCAAAGTCGAGCGCCACGTCGGCGCGCTCGTTCACCCATTGCCCCGCCCGAGCGGCACCAGTCTCGGCGACGATCAGCTGGGCGCGGTCGGTGTAGGCGCTTCTGCGGCTGGTGCCCACGGGGAAGCGATTGTCCCAGACATAGTTGAGCGCCGCATCCGGCACGTCGCTGCCGAACAGCGAGCGCGCGAGCTTCAGCCTGAGGCGCGCGCCGGCACTGATCGCCGTGTCGGGCAGATCGAAGGAGACATAGAGGCGGGCCGCATAATCGTCGCCGCTTTTCCTGGTCATGTCGGCCTTTGCCACGGGTGCGTCGACCAGCCATCGCCAGCACAGCACCGGCGTGGCGGCAAGGTCGACCGAGATCGGCCGGGCCAGCAACGCCATGCTTCGCTCCGACCGCGCTTCGACCGCCTGCACGCCCGCGACCGTGGCGTTACGGTAGCTGGTCGGCGGCACCTTGCGGCTGATCTGGACCACCCGCCAAGGGGCCGGGAGCGCGCCGCTGCCGGTGAAACGCCCCACCCAGACAGGCTCCGCGGCGGCGGCGAGAAGAAGCAGCCCGATCACATATACTCTCCCGCGACCTCGAGATCCTCGGGTTCGTCAATGTCCCGCAGAGTCTCGCCAATGGAGACGGACCAGCCAAGCGCCTCGATCCGGCTGATGGTGTCCGCCGCGACGCTCGGCCCGCTCCAGGCGATGCGCTCGAACAACGAGGCGTCGAAGCGCCGCAGGCCGAGCAAGGCATAGCCGCCGTCGAGCGTCGGATGAATGACGGCGTCGCTGGCCGTCAGCGCTGCGGCCGCTTCGCGCAGTTTGCGGCGGTCGATCGCCGGGCAGTCCGTGCCTATCAGCAGGATGTTTTGTTCCCCGCCCAGGACGCGCGCAGCCGCCCTGGATAGGCGCTCACCCAGGTCACCCTCTCCCTGGCTGGAGTGAAGCAAGTTCGCCCTCGGCAGGAACGGGCGCCAGTCCGGGTGCTGGGGGTGCGGGCTTGCGCAGAGCTCCGGTGTCGCAAGGCGGGCCGCTTCAGCTTCCGCCACGGTCGCCAGCAGCATCCGGTGGGCAAGATGCGCAGCGCCGGCCTCGCCGAGGGCCGGGACCAGGCGCGTCTTTACCCTGCCCGGCACCGGCGCCTTGGCGAAGATCACGATCCGCGTCGCCCTCATCCCCGCCGCCAGTCGTGATAGCGCTTGGCCAAGGCGAGCAGCCGCTCGGGCTTGTGCGCCTTCTTCCATTCGCCGGCGGCATATTTGTTGGCTTCGGCCATGGTGGGATAGGCGTGGATCGTGCCCAGCACCTTGTTGAGGCCGAGGCCATGCTTCATCGCCAGCACATATTCGGCGAGCATCTCGCCGGCATTGTGGGCGACAATGGTAGCGCCGAGGATGCGGTCCGTGCCCGGCGCGACGAGCAGCTTGACGAAGCCGCGGTTGGCGCTCTCCGTCACGGCGCGGTCGAGATGGCCGAGGTCGTAGCGGACGATCTCGTAAGGCGTGCCCTGCTCTGTGGCCGTTGCCTCGCCGAGGCCGACATGGGCTACCTCGGGGTCGGTGTAGGTCACCCACGGCACCACCGAATAATCGGCACGAAACTTGCGCAATCCCCCGAACAAGGCGTTCACTGCCGCATACCAGGCCTGATGCGCCGCAAAGTGGGTGAACTGATAAGGCCCGGCGACGTCGCCGGTCGCGAAGATGTTCGGGTACAGGGTTTCGAGAAAATCGTTGGTGCAGATCGTCCGGTCGGTGTCGATCCCGAGTTCCTCGAGCCCGTAGCCGGTAAGCCGTGCCCTGCGCCCGACGGCGACGATGATCTCGTCGAATGCAATAGCGGTTTCACCCTGGTGCGAGCGGACGACCAGCGACCTGCCTTCGCAGCGCACGGCTTCGTGCTCCGTCAGGACGCTCACGCCCTCTGCCCGCAACGCATCGGCGATGAACGCGGACACCTCCTCGTCCTCGCGGGGC
>DATLFV010000084.1:0-2688 GCA_035540875.1 Sphingomicrobium sp.
GCTCGGTCTTCTTGAGCAGGCGGGTGCCGTCGACTCCGCCCGTGAACCGGCCGCCCAGCGCATCGACGCCGCCGCGCAGCGCGATGTCGAGGCCACGCGTCGTGGAGCCGCCGGTGTTGATCCACCTTTGGTCGAGGGCCACCAGGGTACCGGACGCATTGCGAATGAAGCGGTCGGTGAACAGCTGGAAATTGTCGACGAGCTGACGCCGCGACAGCACCTGAATGGTGCCCTCGCGCTTGATGCTGAAGAAGTCCACCGCGGCGCTGAAGCTGGGCGACAGATCGAGCACCGTGCCAAGGCTGAACATCTTCGCGGTCTCCGGCTCGAGGTCGGGATTGCCGCCGCTGATGATGTCGATCGACCGAGCCAGCGATTCGCAGCCCGGAACCCTGTCGTTGGGCACTCCGCCAGGGCATTTCGCCGGGTCGGCGATGTCCGCGCCGGTGAACAGAGCCTCGATCTGGCCGTTGAACAGCTGATTGAAGGTCGGCACCCTGAAACCGGTATTGTAATTGCCGCGGAACATCAGCTGCTGGATCGGCCGGTACTTGAAGTTGACCATCGGATTGGTGGTCGAGCCGAACCCCGAATAACGGTCGATCCGCCCGGCGGCGGTCACTTCGAGATTGTCGAGGATCGGCAGCAGCACCTCGGCAAAGCCGGCCCTGATGGTGCGTGACACGCCTTGCAGCGCATTCTGGTCATCGAAGGGCGCGGCGATGATCACGGGCCGCGCCGCGACCTCGCGAACGTCGCCGTTGAATCGGTATTTCTCCTTGCGCAGGTCGGCGCCGATTGCCGCCCGGACCTCGCCGCCCGGAAGGCTGAACAAAGGCCCCGACACCGAGGCGTCGATCTGCCCCACCGAATATTTGCCGCCGTAGAGAATGGTGCCTTCCGCCGACACTGCCTGCAGCGCAGCAAGCCCGGCCGCCGATTGCGACTCTCCCGGCAGCAGGAAGGGATTGATCAGCCCGCTGTTCAGCAGGCCGATGATGCCGCGAAAGTTGGTGCCCGGAACCAGCGGCGCATTCGGATCCGGCGTGCCGTTGGCGAGCGTACCACGGAAATAATAGCCGGAGCCCAGCTCCGACTTGGACTGGCTCTGCGCGTAGGACAGGCCCGTGCGATAGTCCCAGCCCGCGAAAATCGGCCCGTCGGCCCCGAGCGCATAGCGCGAGGTCTTGGTGTCGGTGACGATTTCGCGGCGGCCGCATTCGATGCAGCGCCAGCGATAGGCGAAGCCTCTCTGAGGTTCGGTCGCCAGCCTCGGAAAGGCCTGGATGAGACGGTTGTAGACCGTCGACCAGCCGGGGGCGCCGACCGGATGCATATAGCGCTGGGTCGTCGTGTTCGGCGTGATCTGGAGGTTGGAAAAGCGCTTCATCGCCGTCGCGTCCGAACCCACGGCTTCGGTGAACACTTCGTGGTCCCCGAACTGCGCGACTCCGCGGCCGTACCAGGTCAGGGTCTTCAGCGGCTGCTGCAGCACGGCCGCCCGGCCGGTGTCCCAGGCGCAGGCGAGCGCGGCGGTTGGCGTGTTCCACAGCAGATGATCGTACGCGCCTTGGCCGGCAATGACCCCGCAGCCTTCCGCGCCGGGCAGGTCGAGGACGTTGAGCCCTCCACTCGCGCGCGTATTAGTGGTGCCCGGGATCACCGGCGTCGAGTTCGCATCCGGGAAGAAGGTGCCGGCGAGCGGGAAGATCGTCGCGAACGGCGTGCCGCGCGTGTCGGGTGAAAGCCCGCGGTTGACCTGGAAAGTGTTGACGAAGTCGCGCTCGTCGCCCCGCAGCTCGGGGATTTTGCTGTAGGCAACGGCGCCCATGACGTTGAAGCCATTGGCGCCGAGATCGCCATAGCCGGCGATCGCCGAGGTGCGGAAGTTGGTGTGGTCACCGCGGCTGGTGAGGTCGGAGAAGCCCTGGACCCCGAAGCCCTGGTAATTCTTGCGCAGGATGAAGTTGAGGACTCCGCCGATGGCGTCGGTGCCGTAGATCGCCGATGCGCCCTCCTTCAGCACCTCGACCCGCTCGATCGCCGCGAACGGGATCTGGTTGACGTCGACCGCCGAGCCCTGGAGCCCGTGCGCCGCGACGCGTCGGCCATTGAGCAGGACCAGGGTCGCCTGCGATCCCTGCCCGCGCAGATTGGCGAAGGAGGCGCCGTTGTTGCCGCGCTGCTGGCCGCTGACGACATCGGCATTGCTGGCGAGATTGTCGGCGCCGGTGCCGTTGGACGGAAGATAGGACACCAATTGTTCGGGCGTGGTGATGCCGGTGCGCTCCAGCTCCCGCGTGGTAACGATCTGCAGCGGCAGCGCGCTCTGGTTGGGGTCGCGCCGAATGCGCGATCCGGTGACGATGATGTCGCCTGTGGGCTCCGCCCGAGTCGATGTATCGGCGGGTGTGCGCGGCGTTTCGGCGCCGGTCGGGGTCGGCGCCTCCTGGGTGGTGTCCTGCCGGGGCTGGACGGTCTGGCCGTGAGCGGGAGCGCCAAGCAGAAGTGCCGCCGTGGCGGTCGTCGCCAGATATGCCGTCCGTGCCTTGCCCATGCCCCTGCTCCCCCGAGACTCGCCTTTGTCACCAGAGCGTAACATAAAAGCGGGGCCCTGCAATTCGCGTTCTGTTTTCAAGCAAGTAGCGCCGCTTCAGTTTTCCTCCGCAACCATCAGCAGTGCGGCAT
>DATLFV010000085.1:0-16922 GCA_035540875.1 Sphingomicrobium sp.
ACTTAACCAGCTGCTGGTCGAGATGGACGGCTTCGAGGCCAACGAGGGCATCATCATCATCGCCGCGACCAACCGTCCCGACGTGCTCGACCCGGCGCTGCTTCGCCCCGGCCGCTTCGACCGCCAGGTGGTCGTGCCGCGGCCGGACATCGAGGGGCGCGAGCAGATCCTCGGCGTCCACATGAAGAAGGTGCCGCTGGCGCCCGACGTCGACGCGCGCGTGATTGCCCGCGGCACGCCGGGATTCTCGGGCGCCGATCTCGCCAACCTCGTCAACGAGGCGGCCTTGCTCGCCGCCCGCAAGGGCAAGCGCCTGGTCGCCATGCAGGAGTTCGAGGAGGCCAAGGACAAGGTCATGATGGGCACCGAGCGCCGCTCGATGGTCATGACCGAGGACGAGAAGCGCATGACCGCCTATCACGAGGCCGGCCACGCGATCGTCGCTCTGCACGAGCCCGCGTCCGACCCGATCCACAAGGCGACCATCATCCCGCGCGGCCGCGCCCTGGGCATGGTCATGCGCCTGCCGGAGCGGGACAATTATTCCTACCACCGCGACAAGATGTACGCGAACCTCGCCGTCGCCATGGGCGGCCGAGTCGCCGAGGAAGTGATCTTCGGCTACGACAAGGTGAGCTCGGGCGCCTCGTCCGACATCAGCTACGCGACCGGCCTTGCCCGCGACATGGTCACCCGCTGGGGCATGTCCGACAAGCTCGGACCGCTGCAATATGCCGAGGCCGACGAGGAAGTGTTCCTCGGCTATTCGGTCAATCGCCAGAAGAACATGTCGAACGAGACGGCGCAGGCGATCGACAGCGAGATCCGCCGCATCGTCGAGCAAGGCTACGAGCGCGCCAAGACCGTGCTGACCGAAAATGAGGAACAGTTGCACACGCTCGCCAAGGCCCTGCTCGAATATGAGACGCTGACGGGCGACGAGATCAAGACGATCCTCGACGGCGGCACCATCGACCGCGGCTCGGGCCACAAGCCGACCATTCCCGCCGCCGGCTCGTCCATTCCCAAGGCCAAGCGGCCGAGCGCCGGCATCGGCGGCGCCGCGCCCGCCGGCGGCCTGGCGCGCTCACCCGAGCAACCCTGACCTAGCCGAGGGCTCCGAGCCAGATCAGCAGGCTGGCGAACAGCCCGACGACGACATTGGCGAAGATCACCAGCAAGACGGTGCGCCACAGCGCTCCCGGCCGGCTAAGCCCGTAGGCGCCCCTGAGCTGCGCGTACATGTGGAACGGCGGCACCAGCCAGGCGAGGCTGGCGAGCGTGCCCATCCCCGCCGCCATGAGCAGCACCCCGACCACCACCAGCAGGGTCATGAACGACAGCGAATAAGTGACGAACACCGCATGGTCGTACAGGCCGAAGCGGCGGCTGAACGGGAACAAAAGCCACAGGAACGGCACCGAGATCGGGATCAAGGCCCAGCTGAACTTGTAGGCGTTGGTCTTGAGCTTGTAGACCAGAAGCTCGGGGTTCTCCTGCGCCTTGTTGAACGCCCGGTTGAACCATTTCCCGCCCCTCAGGGGGTCGCTGGCGGCCTTGGCCGTACTGCCGCCCTGCCGGCGAAGCTGTTCGAGGTCGGCGAGGTCGTCCCGGCGCTCGGCGATCTGTTTGTCGAGCTCACGCGCTTGCTGGCCACCGGCGGTCGCGCGCCGCGCCTCGAGCTGCCGCAGCCTCTGGCGTTCATCGGCGATGCCTCGCTCGATGCTCTCGCTGACCGAAAAGCCGGGCGCGCCGAGGGGCGTTGCGACGTTGACCACGGTGAACATCACGAAGGCGGTGAACAGGAACATTGCGAGCGGCGAGACGAAGCGCGCCCGCTCCCCGTCCACATAGCGCCGCGTCAGCGTGCCGGGGCGCAGCACCAGCATCGCCAGGGTGCGCCAGGTCTTGCCCTCGAAGTGGAGCACGCCGTGCAGCAAATCGTGCCAGAAGGCGCCGAGCGTGCGGTGAACATGAGCCTTCTGGCCGCAGCAGTGGCAATAGTCGCCGCGCAGGGAGCAGCCGCAATTGAGGCAGGCGCGTTCCTGCGTGTGCCCCTCGCGCGGCGCCGCGCTGCTGTCCGTGGTGGCCATGCCCCTCCCCTGCCCGGCACCAGCAATAGGCGGCTTGGCCGGGTCATGCTAGCGGCGCCGTAATGAAGCGCATCGGCCTGCTTGGCGGTTCGTTCAACCCCGCCCACCGCGGCCACCGGCGGATCAGCCTGGCCGCGATCGACGCGCTCGGGCTCGACGAGGTGTGGTGGCTGGTCTCACCCGGCAACCCGCTGAAGGCGGGCGCCAGAGACATGGCGCCATTCGCCGCGCGCCTGGCCTCGGCCCGCGCGATGGCGCGCCGCGCCCCGATCCGGGTCAGCGATTTCGAGCTTCGCGCCGGCACGCGCTTCACCGCAGACACGCTGGGCAAGCTGACCCGGCGCCACGCCCGGACCCGCTTCATCTGGCTGATGGGCGCCGACACTGTGGCCCAATTCCATCACTGGCGGCGCTGGCGCGACGTTGCCCGGACGGTGCCGATTGCGGTGCTTTCGCGCCCGGGCTATGATGGGCACGCCCGAGCGGCGCGCGCAATGGGCTGGCTGAGAAGGTTCGTCCGTCCTTCCCGCCAGGCGAGACAATGGACGGAGTGGAGTACACCGGCGATTCTACTGCTTCGCCTGCCGCCCGACCCCACCTCCGCTACCGCCTTGCGCGCGCTCGACCCCAATTGGCATGATCAACGGCAGTCGCATCCCGCGGCGGCCGCAACCGTGCCCTCCAGGAGAGCCCTTGCCCGACCGACCCGATGACAGCGCCGGCACCGGCCGCACCCCGATCGCCGTCGAAGACCTTCACCGGCTCGTGCTGCAGTCGCTCGACGACGACCAGGCGCAGGAGGTGGTCTCCATCCCGCTGACCGGCAAGTCGAGCATCGCCGACCATATGGTGATCGCCTCGGGCCGCTCCACCCGCCAGGTGGCGTCGATGGCGACCAAGCTCGCCGACCGGATCAAGCAGGAGGTCGGGCGGACGCCCCGCATCGAGGGGCTGCCCGCCGCCGACTGGGTGCTGATCGACGCCGAGGACGTGATCGTCCATTTGTTCCGGCCCGAAGTGCGCAGCTTCTACAATCTGGAGCGCATGTGGGCATTCGGCGACGAGGCCGAACGGCCGGCCCGAAGCGCGGGCGCCGCGCCCGCCGGCTGAGCGGGTGCTGCTGCACATCGTCGCGCGCGGCAAGATCGGCCGCTCCCCCGAAGCCGAGCTGGTCGAACGCTACCTCAAGCGCATCGCCTGGCCGACCAGGGTCACCGAGCTTCCCGACCGCGGCGGGACTGTTCCACCCGCGCCGGCGGGCGGCATCACCATCGCGCTCGATGAGAAGGGTCAGGCGCTCGGCTCGCTGGCGCTGGCGCGCAGGCTCGAAGCCTGGCGGGACGACGGCCGGCGCGAGGCGCGCTTCCTGATCGGCGCCGCCGACGGCCACGGCGAAGCGGCCCGCGCCGACGCCGACCTCCTGCTGTCGTTCGGCCCTGCCACCTGGCCGCACCTGCTGGTGCGGGCGATGCTGGCCGAGCAATTGTTCCGCGCCACCGCGATCCTTGCCAACCACCCCTATCACCGCGAAGGCTGAGCATTGCGCCGCCTGCTGCCGCTGCTGATCGTAATGCCGCTGCTGACGGCGGCGAGCGCGCCGGCCGGCGAGGCGGCCGAGCCGGCCGACGCCGCACTGCAGCGGGCGCGGGCCGAGGCGGCGGCGGCCGAGGCTTCGGCGCAGCGCCTCGAGCGCGAGGCCGACGCCGCCCGCGATGCTGCCGCCCGGCTGCGCGCGCGCCAGGCGGCCGCGGCCGAGGCCCTTGCCGCCGCCGAGGCGCAGATCAGCGCCGTCGAGGCCGAGCAGCGCCTGCTCGGCGAGCGGCTGGCCGAGGCGCGGCGCCGGCTGGCCGAGCGGCAGCGCCCGGCCGCTTCGCTGCTCGCCGGCGCGGCGCTGATGGCGCGGCGACCGCCCCTGCTGGCGCTTGCCGGCGGCGACAGCGACGACTTCGTCCGCGTCCGGCTGCTGCTCGACTCGACGCTGCCGGTGATCCGCGCCCGCACCGCCGCACTGGCGGGCGAGGTCGAGCGGATCGCCCGGCTCGAGCAATCGGCGGCGGCGGCGGCGCAGGCGATGGCCCGCGGCCGCGACGATCTCGCACAGCGCCGGCGCAACTTCGCGGCCCTCGAGGCGCAGGTGCTGGCCGCCGCGGCCGAGAGCAGCGGCGCGGCGCTCGGCGCCGGCGACGTCGCGCTCGCCTCCGGCGAACGCGCCGAGCGGCTGGCGGGGGAGGCCGCGGCCCGGCGCGAGGCGGCAAAGGTCGCGCGCGAGCTGGCCAGGCTCGGCCCGGCGCCATCCCCGCCGCATCGCGACCGCACGGCCGCGCCCGCGCCGCCCTTCGCCTATCGCCTGCCGGCCAGCGCCCGGGTGACCGACGGAATGGGCGAGATCAGCCCCAGCGGGGTGCGCTCGCGCGGCATCACGCTTGCCACTCCGCGCGGCGTCGCGGTGAGCGTGCCGGCCGACGGCGTCGTCCGTTTCGCCGGCCCATTCCGCGACCAGGACGGGGTGGTGATCATCGAGCATCGGGGCGGCTGGATGAGCCTCATCGTCAACGTCGCCCCGCGCGTCGCGGTCGGTGCCCGGGTGCGCTCCGGCGACCCGCTCGGGCGCGCGCTGGGACCGCTCGGCGTCGAACTGTCGCACCGCGGGCAGCACTGGTCGCCCGCTCTCATCGCAGGTTCATCTCAAAGCCTGTCAAAGAACCCCAAAGGCGGCTAAAACGATTCCTGCCGCCGAACAGGACCCGAGAGCCATGCCCATGACCCGCAAACTGCTTCCGCCGCTGGCACTGGTGGGAGCGCTTGCCCTCGTGCCGGTGACGACCAGCTCGCTGGCTGCCGCCGACGTCGTCAATTACAAGGAGCTCGAGACGTTCATGAGCGTCTATGAGCGGGTCAAGGCCAATTATGTCGACCCGGTCGACGACCACACCCTCATCAAGGGCGCGATCGACGGCATGCTCGCCGCGCTCGACCCGCACTCCTCCTACCTCGAAGCCTCGGATTTCCAGACCCTGAGGACCACGACCGACGGCAATTACGGCGGGCTGGGGATCACCGTGTCGATGGAGGACGGCGCGGTGAAGGTGGTCACCCCGACCGAGGATACCCCGGCATGGCGCGCGGGCATCAAGGCCGGCGACTACATCACCCACATCAATGGCGAACTTTCCTATGGCCTCAAGCTGGACGAGGCGGTCGAGAAGATGCGCGGCACGCCGGGCAGCGCCGTCAAGCTGACGATCGTGCGCCCGGGCCGCGACAAGCCGTTCGACGTCGCGCTCGTGCGCGAACGGATCCAGCTGCGTCCCGTCAAGTGGGAGGTCAAGGACGGCATCGGCGTCATCAACATCAACACCTTTGCCGCCAATACCGGCGAAGCGACGCGGGCGGCTATGGTCGCCATCGACAAGGCGACCGGCGGCAAGCCGGCCGGCTATGTGGTGGACCTGCGCAGCAACCCCGGCGGGCTGCTCGACCAGGCGATCGAGGTGACCGACGCCTTCCTCAACAGCGGCGAGATCGTCTCCCAGCGTGGCCGCGCCAAGAGCGACATCGAGCGTTATTATGCGCGCCCGGGCGACATGGCCCGCGGCCTGCCGGTGATCGTGCTGGTCGATGCCGGCAGCGCCTCGGCGGCCGAGATCGTCGCCGGCGCGCTCCAGGACCATCGCCGCGCCCTCGTGATGGGCGAAAAGACCTTCGGCAAGGGCTCGGTGCAGACGGTCGTCCAGACCGGCGCCCAGACGGCGCTGCGGCTGACCACGGCGCGCTACTACACGCCGTCTGGCAAGTCGGTGCAGGCGGGCGGGATCGACCCGGACGTGCGCGTGCCGCAGCTGTCGGACGAGGATTACAAGAGCCGGCCGCGGGTCCGCGAAGCCGACCTGCGCCGCCACCTCATCGGCCAGGTCAAGGCCGACGACAAGCTGCTCGAGCAGGACGAGGCCACCGATCCCCGCTTCGCCATGACTTTCGCCGAGCTCGAAAAGAAGGGCATCAAGGACTTCCAGCTCGACTATGCGGTCAAGACTCTGAAGCGGCTTGCGGGGCCGACCCAGGTCGCGGCGGCGCCCGAACCCAGGAAAGCCGCGCGCTAGGCCGATGGCGAGCGCCGCGGGCCTCGGCAACGGCGCCGCGCCGGCGCCCGACCATCACCTCGTCCAGCTCGCGCGCTGGGCCGCGCTGCTGCTGCCGATGTCGCTGCTCGCGGGCGCGCTGGGTTCCGAGAAGATCGGCGGGCTGGTGCCGTGCGAGATGTGCCACTGGCAGCGCTGGCCGCATTATGCCGCGGTTGGCCTCGCGGCCCTGTCCTTTGCAGCGCGCGGCCGGCCGGCCGGCCGGCTGCTGGTCGCGCTGGCGGCGGCCGCGATCGCCGTCTCGGGCCTCATCGGCGTCTATCATGCCGGCGTCGAGCTCGGCATCTTCCAGGGCGTGAGCGCCTGCACCACCACGGCCAGGGCCGGCAGCACCGAGGAATTGCTGAAGGCGATCCTCGCCACGCCCCTGGTGCGCTGCGACCAGGTGCAATTCTCCTTCCTCGGCATTTCCATGGCCGGCTGGAACGCGATCATCTCGCTCGGCGGTGCAGCCGCCATCGCGGCCCTGCTCGCCAGGGGGCGGCGCGCATGAGCGGCTGGCGTCCCGGCGACCGCCGCGCCGATTCGGCCTCGATGCTGCGCGTCAACCAGGCCGGCGAATATGGCGCCACGCGCATCTATGCGGGCCAGCTCGCGGTGCTTCGCCGCAACTCGCCCGCGGCTCGCCTGGTCGCGCACATGGCCGGCCAGGAGGAGCGCCACCTCGCCCGCTTCAACGCCCTGCTCAGCGAGCGGCAGGTGCGCCCGACCGCGCTTCAGCCGTTGTGGAACGTCGCCGGCTTCGCGCTCGGCGCGGCCACTGCCCTCATCTCCGAAAAGGCGGCGATGGCCTGCACCGACGCCGTCGAGACCGAGATCGACAGGCATTATAGCGACCAGCTCGACCAGCTCGGCGATGACGATCCCGAGCTTGCCACCGACATTGCGGCGTTCCGCGCCGAGGAGCTCGAGCATCGCGACACCGCGCGCGAGGCCGGTGCCGCCGAGGCCTTCGGCTATCCGGTGCTGACCGCGGCGGTGCGCGCCGGCTGCCGGCTCGCCATCGCGCTTTCGAAACGCATTTGACGGAACTTCAAACGGCCCTCGCCCGCTTTAACCGCCTGAAAGGACGGCATCGTACCATGACCAAGTTCGCTTTCCTGAAGTTCGCCGCCGGCGCCTCGGCGCTCGCCCTTGCGGCGGCGCCGCAGCCGGTCATGGCGCAGGCCCGCGAGCGCGTCAGCGAGATCATCGTCTACGGCAATGATCCCTGCCCGCGCTCGACCGATGACGAAGTGGTGGTCTGCGCCCGCAAGCCGGAGGCCGAGCGCTACCGGATCCCCGAGAGGCTGCGCAGCGGCGGCCCGCGCCAGGCCCGCGAGGCCTGGGCCAACCGCGCCCGCTCGATCGAGACTGCGGGCGCGACCGGCATCAACAGCTGCTCGCCGGTGGGGCCGGGCGGCCATACCGGCTGCCTCGTGCAGGTCATCAACCAGGCCCGCCGCGAGCGCGGCGAGACGGTCGCCGCCGAAACCGCGCCGCCTCAGTAAGCGGCCCTGCGCCGCCGGCGCGGCTTCAGCTCCGTGCCGCCTCGGCCCGGATCCAGCCGTCGATCTGCGCCTCGAGAATGTCGAGCGGCACCGCGCCCTGGCCCAGCACCGCGTCATGGAAGCGGCGCAGGTCGAACCTGTCGCCAAGCCTCTTCTCCGCCCGCGCCCGCAGCTCGCGGATCTTGAGCTCGCCGATCTTGTAGGCCAGCGCCTGGCCGGGGTTGGCGATGTAGCGGTTGACCTCGGCCTCGATGTTGGCCGCCGACAAGGCCGTGTTGTCGGTCATGAAGTCGATGGCCCTCTGCTTGCTCCAGCCCTTGGAATGCAGCCCGGTGTCGACCACCAGCCGCGTCGCGCGCCACATTTCGTAGCTCAGCCGCCCCATGTCCTTGGCCGGCGTGTCGTACAGGCCCATCTCGATCCCGAGCCGCTCGGAATAGAGGCCCCAGCCCTCGACGAAGGCGGTGAAGAAGGTGCCGTGCCGCCGCCAGTCGGGCATCGGCAGCTCCTGCTGCAGCGCGATCTGATGGTGGTGCCCGGGCACCGCCTCGTGCACCGTCAGCGCCGGCACTTCCCAGAGCGGGCGCTGGTCGAGCTTGGACGTGTTGACATAATAGGTGCCGGCAATGCCGTTCTCCGGGCTGCCGCTGTTGTAATAAGCGGTGGTCGTGCCCTCGGCGGTCTCGGCCGGGATCTCGCGGATCGTGTAGGGCAGGCGCGGCAGGAGCGTGAACAGGGTCGGCATCTTGCCGTCGATGCGCTTGGCCTCGCGCGCCACCGCCTGCATCAGCTCCTCGGGAGTGCGGGCGTAATATTTGGGGTTGGTGCGCAGGTCCTGGATGAAGGCCTCGCGGGTGGCGAAGCCCGCCTTCCTGGCGACCTGCTCCATCTCGCTCCGGATGCGCCTGACCTCGTCGAGCCCGATCCGGTGGATGCGGTCCGCCGACAAATCGGTGGTCGTCATCTGGCGGACCAGATGATTGTAATAGGCCGCGCCATTGGGCTGCGCCGACACGCCGACCGCCGGGTTGCACTTGGGGGCATATTCGCTGCGGTACCAGGCGAGGTGCTTGGCATAGGCGGGACGAAGCTGGGTATCGATCAGGGTCCGGGCGCGATTCTGCAGCGCGCTCCACTGTGCCGCGGCGATGTTGGCCGGCCGCGCCTCCCGGAACGGCGCGTAGTAGCGCGACTGGGTCGGGTCGGCGGGGATGACGCCGCTGATCGTCGTCTCGAACCCGGTCATCGCCGCGCACGGCAAGGTATAGCCCTCGGCCAGAGCCCGCTGGCTGACCCGGATCGCCTCGTCGTTGTAGGCCGGGTAAGCCGCCAGCCGCTTGAGGTAATTGTCGTAATCCTGGGCGTTGCGGAAGGTCAGGCTCGACGACAGGCCGGCAATCGACTGGTGCCAGCCGCTGCGGTTGTTGAACAGCATCAGCCTTTGCCCGAAGCGGTTGCCCTCGACCGCGCTGGCCAGCGACCGCCGCAGGATCGCCTTGTTGGTGCGGTCCGCCGGCGACAGGCCGCTGTCGGGGATCGCCTCGAGCCGGGCGAGGAAGCGCTGGATCGCCGCCGCCCGCCGGTCCATCGCGGCAATGCTGACGTCGCCGAGCTGGTCGTCGCGGTCGCGGACTCCGAGCTGCGACGCCCGGACCGGGTTTTCGCGCAGATAGAACGCCCAATATTCATCGGTGAGCGCCTTGAAATCATCGGCTGGCGCGGCCGCCGCCGGCACCGCGCAGGCAAGCGCGACGGCAGAACAGATTCCGAGCAATTTGCAGGTCATGTAACCCCTCTTCCCTTTTGCCGGCGAGCCTAGCCGTCGACAGCGCTCTGGCAAGCCGCGTTTCCAAAGGCGCAAGAAGGCGCTGTTTTCAAAGGCCGAAGCTGGACATGGCAAGGCGGAGAACATAGATAGAACATGTGGCTCAACTCGACACCCAGGCGAAGCTCGCCATCCTCGCCGACGCGGCCAAATATGACGCGTCCTGCGCCTCGTCGGGCACCGCCAGGCGCGACAGCACAGGCCGCAAGGGTATCGGCTCGACCGAGGGCATGGGCATCTGCCACGCTTACGCGCCCGACGGCCGCTGCATTTCCCTGCTCAAGATCCTGCTGACCAACAGCTGCATCTTCGACTGCCATTATTGCATCAACCGCAAGAGCTCGAACGTCCGCCGCGCCCGCTTCACGGCCCAGGAGGTGGTCCAGCTCACCCTCGCCTTCTACAGGCGCAACTATATCGAGGGCCTGTTCCTCTCATCGGGCATCATCCGGTCGCCGAACTACACGATGGAGCAACTGGTCGAGGTGGCCCGCGCGCTACGCGAGGACCATGACTTTCGCGGCTACATCCACCTCAAGACCATCCCCGACGCCGATCCCGAGCTGGTCCGCAAGGCCGGGCTCCACGCCGATCGCGTGTCGATCAACGTCGAGCTGCCCACCGAGGGAGGGCTCAAGCGCCTCGCTCCCGAGAAGTCCGGCGCCCGGATCGAAGGTGCGATGGGCGAGATGAACAGCGCCATCGTCGACGCCCGCGACGCCGCGAAGCGCTTCAAGCGGGCGCCGAGCTTCGCGCCCGCCGGCCAGTCCACCCAGATGATCGTCGGCGCCGACGCCGCCGACGACCGCGCGATCGTCGCGCGCGCCTCCACCCTCTACGAGCGCTTCGACTTGCGCCGAGTCTATTATTCGGCCTTCTCGCCAATCCCCGACGCCAGCGCGGTGCTGCCGCTGCAGCGCCCGCCCCTGATGCGCGAGCACCGGCTCTACCAGTCCGACTGGCTGATGCGCTTCTACGGCTTCACGCCGGCCGAGGTCGGCGCGGTGACGGGCGAGGATGGCATGCTGCCGCTCGACATCGATCCCAAGCTCGCCTGGGCGCTCAAGTTCCGGGAGCGGTTCCCGGTCGACGTCAACCGCGCCCCACGCGAGCTGCTGCTGCGGGTGCCGGGCCTTGGCACCAAGGCGGTCAACCGCATCCTGTCGTCGCGGCGCTGGCGCAAGCTGAGGCTCGACGATGTCGCGCGGCTGACGCTGTCGCTGGCCAAGGTCCGCCCGTTCATCGCCGCGGCCGACTGGTCGCCGACCCTGCTCACCGACCGCGCCGACCTCCGCACCCTGGTCGCGCCAAAGCGCCAGCAGCTCGAACTGTTCGCGGCATGAACATCCTCCCCACGAGTGCGTGGGGAGGGGGACCATGCGAAGCATGGTGGAGGGGTTCTGTGGCGCCGAGATACCCCTCCACCTCCCCGGACCAAGTCCGGGGCGGTCCCCCTCCCCAGCAAATACTGGGGAGGAAATAATGCTCCCTGACGGGCCGATGATCGACGCGCACCGCGTGACGCTCGCCGCGCCCGACGACTTCGACGGCTGGCGCGAGGCCGCCCGCGATCTCGCCGAAGCCGGCGTGCCGCCCGAGGCCGTCGTCTGGGAGGTCGTTGGCGGCGAGCCGGACCTGTTCGGCGCCGAACGACGCGCTGCAGCGGCGCCCAGCTTCGCGGTTCCCCGCAGCTTCGTCGATCTTGCCCGAAGCGCTGTCTGTCATAGCGACCCCGAGCGCTTCGCCTTGCTCTACGCAATGCTGTGGAAGCTGCGCTCCGGACGGGGCGCGATGGAGGACCGCGCCGATCCCCTGCTCGACCGTATCGAGCGCCTTGCCAAGGACGTCCGCCGCGACATCCACAAGATGCACGCCTTCGTCCGCTTTCGGGAGGTCGAGGAGCCCGGCGGGGCCCAGCGCTTCGTCGCCTTCTTCGAGCCCGACCACCACATCGTCCGCGCCGCCGCCGGCTTCTTCGCGCGCCGCTTCGCCAGCATGCATTGGTCGATCCTGACGCCCGAGCTCAGCGTTCACTGGGACGGCGAAACGCTGAGCGAAGGCCCGGGCGCGACCCGCGCCGAGGCCCCGGACGGCGACCCGCTCGAGAGCATGTGGCGCACCTATTATGCGTCGATCTTCAACCCCGCGCGCCTCAAGGTGGGAGCGATGCTCAAGGAGATGCCCAGGAAATACTGGCGCAACATGCCCGAGACCTCGCTCGTTCAGCCGCTGATCGCCGGCGCGCGCGCCAGGGAGCTGGAGATGATCGATCGCTCGATTGCCAAGGAAGGGCTCGCCCAGGCCCTCGAAACCGAACGCCGCCTGGAGCCCGGAGCGAACCTGCGCTCATCGTGGGAGGCTTTGCTAAAGGAAGCCCGCGCCTGCACCCGCTGCGATCTTTACAAATGCGGCACCCAGACCGTGTTCGGCGAAGGCCCGCTGAATGCCACGATCATCTTCGTCGGCGAGCAGCCGGGCGACCAGGAGGACCTCGCCGGGCGGCCGTTCGTCGGCCCCGCCGGGCAATTGTTCGACGCCGCGCTGGAAAAGGCCGGGATCGACCGCTCGGCGACCTACGTCACCAATGCGGTCAAGCATTTCAAGTTCGTGGCTCGCGGCAAGAAGCGCATCCATTCCAAACCCGACACCGCTGAGATCGAGGCCTGCCGCTGGTGGATCGACCAGGAGCGCGCTTTGATAAAGCCGCCGCTCACGGTCGCGCTGGGGGCGACCGCGGCGCGCTCGCTGACCGGCAAGACATTGACCATCAGCCGCGCCCGCGAGGCGCCGCTGACGCTCGCCGACGGCAGCGAATGCTGGGTGACCGTGCACCCGAGCTTCCTGCTGCGCATCCCCGAGGAAGACCGCCGCCGCGAGGAGCGCGCCCGCTTCGTCGAGGATTTGAAGCGCATCAAGGCGCGGGCAGAGGCGCTGGCGGTGTGACCCCTGTCCGTCATCCCGGCCTCGAGCCGGGACCCGCCTTCTTTCTTCGGCACTGAAGAGAAATAGAAAACAGGCCCCGGATCAAGTCCGGGGTGACGCATTGCTACAGCCCGAAGCGCAGCGTCCCCTTGACCGTCCGCGGCGCGCCCGGCGCGATATTATTGTCGTTGTGCGCGGTCGGAAAATAATCGGCGTTGAAGATGTTCTCGACGTTGACCTGCGCCTCGACGCCTTTGGTCAGCCGGTAATAAGCCGCGGCGTCGAAGCGCGCATAGGCCGGCAGCTTCACCTGATTGCTGATCGATGCGAAGGACTTGGAGCGGGCGATCACGCCGAGGCCGAGCCCGACCGCCCTGGAGACGTCGTAGCGGTTCCACAGCGAAAAGGTGTGGCGCGGGACCAGCGGCACTTCACGGCCCTCGGGCGCGGCGGTGGTGGTCTCGGTAATCTCCGCCTTTTGCCAGGCATAGCCCGCCGACACCTGCCAGCGGTCGGAGATGCTGCGCTCCAGCCCCAGCTCGAGCCCGCGGCTGCGCTGGGCGCCGGTAAGGACGATGAACTGCGGGCTGGCGGGGTCGCGCGCCTGGGTGTTGGTGCGGTCGAGCTGATACAGCGCGGCCGTCGCGAGCAGCCCCTCGAGCGGCTCCCACTTCGCGCCCAGCTCGTAATTGTCGAAGCGCTCGGGCTTGAGCGCCTGGGTGGTCAGCGACAGGCTGTTGAACTGGTCGCCGGACTGGGGAAGGAAGGACCGGCTGTAGCTGGAATAGAGCGACAGATTCTTGAGCGGCTTGAGGATCAGGCCGAGCCGCGGCGACCATAGCTCGTCCGTGCGGCCGAACGGCACGGTGCCGGCGCCGGTGATGCTGTCGATGTCGATGGCGAAGCGGTCGAAGCGCAGGCCCGCCACCAGCTCGAGCCAGTCGGCCGGGCGGATCTGGTCCTGCACATAGGCCGCCGTCACCCCGGTCCGCACCCGGACATTGTTGCCGTTGGCAATGAAGGTCACCGGCCGGTCGACGGTGGCCCCGCTCAGCGGCACGTTGATCGAGGTGGGGCCGGTCGTCGTGGTCGAGAAGACGCCGTTGCGACGCTGGTTGCGGCCGGTCTGACGGCCGAGCTCCACGCCGATCAGCATGGTCTGATCGATTCCGCCCAGCCGGTTCTCCCAAACCAAATCGGTCTGGGAGAACAGGTTCCGCCGCAGCGTCGTGTCGTTGTAGGCCGACAGCCGCACCTGACCCGCGGGCGTCAGCGGCCCGGTCAGATAGATGTTCTGATAGAATTTGTCATAGTCGCCATAGAGCGTGCGGTTGCGCAGCTTCAGCCCGTTTCCGAAATCATGCTCGGCCCCGAACGCGGCGATATGCACGTCGGCGCGCGCGAAGCTGCGGTCGGGGTCGCCGAAGAAGGTGCGGTCGAAACCCGTGAGTGGACGATCCACGGTGGTGGCATCATTGTCGCTGACCGACGGCACGCCGCGGTCGGCGGTGCGGCGGTCGCGCAGATATTCGTAGGACAGGTCGATGCGGGTGTTCGGGCCCGCTGCGATGCCGAGCGTCGGGTTGATGCCGTAGCGCCTGAGCTCGACCCCGCGGCGGAAGCTCTCGCCCTTCTCGTACAGGCCGTTGGCCCTGAGGCCGATCGCACCGGCCAGCGGCTGGTCGACGTCGGCGGTGAGGCGCACGGAGCCCTCGCTGTCGGACGCCGCCAGGAACTGGCGATAGGTCGAGAGCGCGGAGCGCTTGAGCACACGGTTGACGACCCCGCCGCCGCCGCCGCGGCCGAAGATCATGGCGTTGGCGCCGCGCAGCACCTCGACGCGGTCGGCATTGTAGAGGTCGCGGAAATATTGGACGTCGTCGCGCACGCCGTCGACGAAGAAGTCGGCGGTGGTGTTGTTGCCACGAAGCGTGATCTGGTCGCGGTTGCCCTCGCCGGTGCCCGGGGTCGCGCCCGGGACGAAATAGAGCAGATCGGCGATCGAGCGCAGCGCCTGGTCCTCGATCTGGCTTTCGGAAATCACCGTCAGCGCCTGGGGGATATTGCGGATGTTGGTGTTCGTGCGCGTCGCCGTCCCAGTCGCCCGCACCCCATATTCGAGGCGCTGGCCGGTGATCACGATCGGGTCGGCCGCGTCGGCGCTTTCGCCCGCGTCGGCCGTCTCCGTCGCGGCGCCCGTGACTGCCACCGCGGCAGGCGTGGCGGTTTGGCCCAGTGCGGGTGCCGCGGCGGCAACGGCTAGGGTGAGGATCGAACTGTGGTGCAGCAATGTCATGGCCGCGCCGCCTAGCGATATTGATAGTCATTCGCAATTGCAGATCACTGTCGTCGCTGCGGCCGATCAGCAAGTGACTGGCTGCACTCGCGAAATTACTCGGCGGCGAGGAGCGTCGCGGCGCCGAGATCGACCGAGACGAGTCGGCTGACGCCCTTTTCGATCATCGTCACGCCATAGAGTCGGTGCATCCGGCTCATCGTCACGGCATTGTGCGTGACGATCAGGTAGCGCGTCTCGGTCTCGCCCGTCATGCGCTCGAGCAGATCACAGAAGCGCTCGACATTGGCATCGTCGAGCGGCGCGTCGACCTCGTCGAGCACGCAGATCGGCGCCGGGTTGGTCAGGAACAGAGCGAAGATCAAGGCGATCGCCGTCAGCGCCTGTTCGCCGCCCGACAGCAGGGTCAGGGTCGAAAGCCTCTTGCCGGGCGGCTGCGCCATGATCTCCAGCCCCGCCTCCAGCGGATCGTCGCTCTCGACCAGCTGCAGGTGCGCCTGGCCGCCGTCGAACAGGGTCGTGAACAGGCTTCGGAAATGCGCGTCGACCTTTTCATAGGCATCGAGCAGGCGCACCCGGCCCTCGCGATTGAGGCTGCCGATCGAACCGCGCAGGCGGTGGATCGCCTGGGTCAGCTCCTCGGCTTCCTCGGCGCCGCTGCTGCGCGCCAGGTCGAGTTCGGCAAGCTCCTGCTCGGCCACCAGGTTGACCGGCCCGAGCCGCTCGCGGTCCGCCGTCAGCTTCTCGAGACTCGCCGACTCCGCCTCGGCGTCGCGGACGTCATCGGGATCGAAGCCGATCAGTTCGGGCAGCCGCTGCGGCAGGCATTCGAAGCGCTCGACGCAGACCCGCGCATATTCGGCGCTGCGCGCCTGCTGCGCCTCGGCCCGCGCGCTGGCCGCCGCGCGCCGCTCGCGTGCTCCCGTCAACGCTTCGTTGGCGCGGCCGAGATCCGATGCAGCCCCGGCGACCGCCCCCTCCGACTCTCGTTCCGCCGCCACCGCCTCGGCGACGCGCGCCTGGTTGGCGGAGCTCGCCTGCTCGAGGCGGGTGATGTCGCCGGCGAGCTGCTCGGGCTCGCCGTGCAGCGCCCGCCGTTCGGCGGCGTGAGCGGCCTGGCGCTCGCGGGCTCCGGCGAGCCGGGATTCGGCCTGCTTCTGGCGCTGGCGCCATTCGCTTTGCTCGCGCCCCGCGGCGCCGTGACGCTCGCGGTCGGCGGCGGTCTCGCGCGCCCGGGTGGCGGCTTCGGCGCGCTTGTCGGCGACCGCGGCCGCCGTAGCGGCAGCGGCGGCGCGGGCGGCGTCCAGCTCGTCTTCGAGGGTCACCGGATCGGGCAGGGCGCCGAGCCGCGCATCGGCAGCGGCGGCGGCCTCGCGCGCGGCGGCGAGCACCGGCTCGAGATCGGCCAGCCGTTCGTCGAGCGAGGCGCGCTGCGCCTCCAGCCGCTCCAGGGCCGCCGCCGCCGAATCGCCGCTGCGGGCGGCCTCGCGGGCCTCCCGCTCGGCATCGGCGGCCGCGCGCCGGGCGGTTTCACCGGCCAGCCGGAACTGCTCGACATCGGCGACCGCGGCGTCGCGCGCGGCCTGTGCGGTGCCGAGCGTCTGCTCGAGGGCCGGCAGCTCGCGGGCGAGCTCCGCCCGGCGGTTGGCGCGGATCAGCCGCTCGGCCGCCGCGGCTCCGACACCCTCGGCAACAAAGCCGTCCCAGCGCCGCATGCGCCCGTCGCGGGTGACCAGCCGCTGGCCGACGGCAAGCACCGCGCCCTCGTCGCTCTGCGCAACGCCGATCTGGCGCAGGCGGCGGAGCAGCTCGGGCGGAGCAGTGACGAAATCGGCGAGCACGTCCATGCCGGCCGGCAGGCCGGGATCGGCGGGATCGACGTCGCTTCCCGTCCACCGCCGCGCGCCATCGCCGCCGATCGCCGCGTCGGCATCCTCGCCCAGCGCCGCGGCCAGCGCCCTCTCATAGCCTGGGTCGGCCGACAGGCTGGCGATCGCGACGCTCTGGTTCTGGTCGAGTGCGCGGGCCAAAGCGTCATGCTCCGAGCGGGCGGCGGCGAGCGCGGCGCGGGCAGCCGCCAAAGCGGTTTCGGCGGCATCGCGGCGGTCGGCAGCTTCGGCGCGGCCGCTTTCCGCCGCCAGCCGCTGCGCTTCGGCG
>DATLFV010000086.1:0-32727 GCA_035540875.1 Sphingomicrobium sp.
GGCTCCGCTCTCGTCGGCGCGATGGCGAAACACCCGATGCACCACCTCGGCGGCTTCTTCGCCAAACCTCGCCCGTTCCTGCCCGGCGACTTCGTCACCACCGACGCCGGCACCGGGCTCGTCCACATGTCGCCCGACCATGGCGAGGACGATTTCGCGCTTTGCCGCGAGCAGGGCATCGACCCGGTGTTCGCGGTCGAAGCCGACGGCAAGTACCGCGCCGACTGGCTTTGGCTCGGCGGCCAGGGCTCGGTCATCAACCCGAAGTTCAACGCCCCCGACGGTCCGATCTGCTCGGACCTGCGCGAAGCCGGGGCTTTGCTGTCGGCCGGCGACTTCAAGCACAGCTACCCGCATTCGTGGCGCTCGAAGGCCCGGGTCATCTACCGCTGCACCCCGCAATGGTTCATCGGAATGGACCGCGAACTGGACGTCATCCCGGCGAAAGCCGGGATCTCAGGACAAGAAGACGCACCGCGCGATCCCGCCGAGACCCCAGCTTCCGCTGGGGTGACGCAGGACGATGAGGTCGTCGCTCCCCCGTCCTTGCGCGAACTGGCGGTGCAGGCGATCGCCGATACCCGCTTCGTCCCCGAAAAGGGCCGCAACCGCATCGCCGCCATGGTCCAGGACCGCCCCGACTGGGTGATCAGCCGCCAGCGTGCGTGGGGCGTGCCCATCGCTCTATTCGTCGAGAAGACCAGCGGCGAGCTGCTGGTCGATCCGGAGGTCAACCGCCGCATCGTCGCCGCGGTGCGCGAACAGGGCGTCGACGCCTGGTCGCCGGAGAACGCCGCCCATTTCCTCGGAGAGCGAAACCCGGGCGACTACGAAATGCAGACCGACATCCTCGACGTCTGGTTCGACAGCGGCTGCACCCATGTCTTCACGCTCGAAAGCGGCCGCTGGCCCGACCAGAGCTGGCCGGCCGACCTCTACCTCGAAGGCTCCGACCAGCACCGCGGCTGGTTCCAGTCGAGCCTGCTCGAAAGCTGCGGCACCCGCGGCCGCGCCCCCTTCAAGGCGGTGCTGACCCACGGCTTCACGATGGATGCGAGGGGCATGAAAATGTCCAAGAGCCTCGGCAACACCATCAACCCGCTCGACCTGATGAAGGAAAGCGGCGCCGACATCCTTCGCCTTTGGGCGCTGTCGGTCGACACGTCCGAGGACCACCGCATCGGCAAGGAGATCCTCGCCGGAGTCTCCGACCAGTACCGCAAGCTGCGCAACACCTTCCGCTATCTGCTCGGCGCGCTCGACGGCTTCTCGGACGAGGAGAAGCTGCCGATCGAGCAGATGCCGGAGCTCGAGCGCTACATGCTGGCCTTGCTCGCCGAGCTCGACGGCAGGCTTCGCCAAGCGACCGAGGACTTCGACTTCACCGCCTACACGCGGCTGATCGCCGACTTCGCCAACAACGATCTGTCCGCCTTCTACTTCGACATCCGCAAGGACTGCCTCTACTGCGACGCGCCCACCGACCCCAAGCGCCGCGCCTATCGCACGGTCCTCGACATCCTGTTCCACGCCCTCGTGCGCTGGTGCGCGCCGGTGCTGGTGTTCACCGCCGAGGAAGTCTGGGGCACGCGCTACCCCGACGGCGGCTCGGTGCACCTGCTGGAATGGGCGGAGATCGGCAAGTGGAGCGATCCGGCCCTGCTTCAACGCTGGCACCGGCTGAGGTTGCTTCGATCCGGTCTCTTGTCCGCCCTTGAGCAACTGAGAAGGGACAAGATCATCGGCTCCAGCCTTGAGGCTCAGGTTGACCTAAAGGTACTTCGGCCGGAAAGCTTTGCGCTTCTTTCGACAGTCGATTTCGCCGAGATCGCCATCGTCTCGGAGATCCAGATGGAGCAATATGAGCCATCCGTGGCAGCGGACCCATCGAGAACCAAGCTTGAGCATGCCCACGGCACAGGCTTCACCATCTACGACATCGAACAGCAAGGCTCCGGAGACCTTCAGGCCTTCGTGGTACGAACGGACAACCACAAGTGCGGCCGCTGCTGGCGCCACCTGCCCGAGGTGGCGGAGGACGGCGCCCTGTGCGCCCGCTGCGACGAGGTCGTGGGTGGATAACCTCTTTTGTCACCCTGAACTTGTTTCAGGCTCCATCTCATCAGCGGCGCAACCTTCGCCAGCACGGATGCTAAGACAGGTTCGGCATGACGGCCGCAGGACTGGCGCAGGCCGCGGGGAAAATCCTGTCCTACAGGGTGGCATCTGTGCAAGGTGAGCCGATGTCGTCGATCACCCCGGCCTGGTCCTGCACGGCGTTGGTACCCACGCTGAGGCCAAGCATCCCCGTGAGCGTGAACATTGTGAACATTCGCGGCGGCTGCGCATGAGATTTCCCATGCTGGGCTTCCTCGTCGCGGCGGTCATCTTCGTCGCCGACCAGCTCACCAAGTGGCTGATGATCGGGCCGCTGCAGCTGCAGCAAGTCGGACAGATCACCCTGCTGCCGATCTTCAACCTGACCTGGACCGAGAATTACGGGATTTCGCTCGGCCTGCTCAACGCCACCACCGAGACCGGCCGCTGGCTGCTGGTGGCGATGACCGCGGCCATTGCCGCCGGCGTCGCCTACTGGCTGACGCGGGAGAAGAACCGCGGCGACCAGCTGGCGCTTGGAATGGTGCTCGGCGGAGCGCTCGGCAATATCCTCGACCGCACCCGCTTCGGCTATGTCGTCGACTTCGCCGACCTGCACTTCGGGGGTTTCCGCCCCTTTTTGGTCTTCAATGTCGCCGATGCAGCGATTAGCATCGGCGTTGCGATCCTGTTGCTCCGCGCCTTTTTCGCGCGCAAGGAGCAGGCTGAGGAGAATATCGAACATGCGTAAAGCTCTCGCCCTCATGGTCCTGCTGCCCGCGCTCGCCGGCTGCGCCGTGCTGTCCGGGCGCAGCGCCGCCCCGGACGAGTTCGCGGTCGCCCGCAACGCGCCCTTGATCATCCCGCCCGACTACGGCCTGACCCCGCCGGTTGCCGGCACCGTCTCGTCCAGCCCGGCCGAAGCGCAGGCGCAGGCGATCGAGGCTTTGTTCGGCGGCCCGGCGCCGCGCAGCGCGGCCGAGACCAGCCTGCTCGAGCGCGCCGGTCGCGACCGCGCCGCGATCGGCGTCCGCTCGACCGTCGGCGACCCCAACACCCGCATCATCGACAAGGGCACGACGACCGCGGCGATCCTGGCGGCGCCGCAAGGCGACACCGAATATGCCTCGACGCAGGTCCCGCAATAAGATGGGCAGAGGGGGAGCGCGTCGGGACCATGGCTGAAGACACTTTGTCGACCCGGCTGGTCGAGATCGAATCGATGCTCGAACGGTCGCGCCGCCGGCTCGAGGAGGGCTCGCGCCTGGTCGAGGAGGCGCACAAGGCGCTCGCCGACATCCAGCAGGCGCTGATCGGCGCTCCGCGCACCTTGTCGGCCGAGGACAGCGAGGAAGCGACCTCGCACCTGCTCGCGTCGATCAAGGCGGCGGGCGGCGACATGCCCGACAGCCTGTGCGGCGGCCGCCTCGCCGTCGACCAGGTGCAGCGGCTGATCCGCATCGACGGCCATCCGATCGGCATCACCGAGATGGAATATCGGGTGCTCGAACTGCTCGCCTTCGCGCGCAACAATGTCGTCACCCGCGCGATGCTGCTGAAGCATCTCTATCGCCGCGCCGACGATCAGCCGCAGCCCAAGATCATCGACGTGTTCATCTCCAAGCTGCGCAAGAAGCTGCGGATGGCCTCGAACGGGCAGGAATTCATCGAGACCATTCCCCAGCGCGGCTGGATCCTGCGCGACATGGGCGAGCGGGCCCAGGGCTAGGCGATTCACTTTTTCTTAGTGCTCGGGGCGTTAGCCCGGGCTGATGCTTCACCTCCACGCCTGTCCCGAGTCGAACCCGGCGCCCCGGCCCTATGCTGAGGCGGTGGCGCGGCTGGCGAGCATCCGCCACGCGCTGCGCCTGGTCGACTCAAACGGCGGCGGCCCGGCTCCGGACCCCGAAGCGGACGAGGCGTTCGGGCTCGCCTGGCAGGAAGCTCCGGCGGCGCGCCGCCGCTGCTGCGATGCCCGCGCCGGCCGGGTGATCGCCGGAACGGCCGCCGGCCTCGACGCCCTGCTCGCCGCCGGTGAGAGACCCAACCCGGCCGCGAGCCGCAAGCTCGCCGAGGAAATCCGCGCCGGCCTCGAGGAGATCTGCGCCGTGCTCCGTGACACTCCGGCGCCGGCGCGCCACGACCCGCTCGCCCTCTAGGCGGGCCCAAGCGCCTTCGGCGCCTGCGGATCGGCGCCCCACTCGCTCCAGCTGCCGTCGTAAAGGCGGGTCCGGTCATTGCCGAGCAGGTGCGCGGCGAAGATCAGGCTGTTTGCCGTCACGCCCGAGCCGCAGGTCGCGGTGAACGGCGAATGCGGATCGACGCCCGCCGCCACGAACGCGCCGGCCAGCTCGTCGCGTGGCCGGAAGGTGCCGTCGTCGCGGTACAAAGCGGCGAACGGCAGGTTGCGCGAGCCGGGGATGTGGCCGGGCGCCACTCCGGGCCGCGGATCGGGCTCGCTGCCCTCGAAGCGGGCGGCACCCCTCGCATCCACAAGTGCACCGGCGCTCGGCACTTCGGCCTTGGAGACGATCCTGCTCGGCTGCTCGACGGCGTCGAACCGGGCGTGTCGCGGCACCGCCTCCCCGCTTTCGATCGGTCGCCCCTCGCCGCGCCATTTCTGAAAGCCGCCGTCGAGGATCGCCACTCTTCTCGCCCCGAAGTGACGCAGCATGAACCAGCCCCGCGCCGCAGTGCGCAGCGGCGAATTGTCGTAGACGATGATGCGCTCGTCGCGGCCGACGCCGAGTTCCTCCATCGCTTGCCCGAAGTCGGCTGCGCTGGGCAGCATGTGCGGCGCCGGGTTGGACGTGTCGCGCACCGCGTTGATGTCGAGCAGGCGAGCACCCGGGATGTGCGCCGCCAGGAACTCGGCGCGCGCATCCCGGCCGCTGTCCGGCATGAAGGCGCTACAGTCGACGATTGCCAGGTCCTCGGCGCCAAGCTCTGCCGCCAGCCATTGCGTCGTGACGAGGTCGTCCATGGCTTTAGGATAGGCTTGCCCGGCGGCGGCTGCTAGGGGCGCTGCCCCATGGACCCGCTGCACCTCGGCAAGACCAGCGCATTGCCCGCTTCCCCCGAGCAGGCGGTGCTCGACTACGTGCCCAATCCCCGCCCGGGCGCGCTCTATCTGGTGCGCTTCGCCGCGCCCGAGTTCACCTCGCTCTGCCCCGTCACTGGCCAGCCCGACTTCGCCCATCTGGTGATCGACTATGCGCCGGCCGAGACGATCGTCGAGAGCAAGTCCCTGAAGCTGTTCCTCGGCGCCTTCCGCAACCATTGCGGATTTCACGAGGACGTGACGGTCGGCATCGGCCAGCGCCTCGCCCAGGAGATGCGCCCGCAGTGGCTGCGCATCGGCGGCTATTGGTACCCGCGCGGCGGCATCCCCATCGACGTCTTCTGGCAATCAGGCCCGCCGCCCGCGGGCCTGTGGGTGCCCGACCAGGGCGTCGCCGGCTACCGCGGCAGGGGTTAGCGCCGCCGCCGCGGGTCGCCGCTGCCGCGCGGCTGGCTCGGGACTGGGCTAGAATGGCGGCGAACGCATTGCCAGCGCTCGTCCTCGCGCACCCAGACGTCGGTCAGCAGCACCTTGTCCTCGATCTCGCGGCCAAGGTAGCGGACGCGCCACATCGCCTCGATGGTCCCGACCATCACATGGTCGAACACCACCGCATCCTCGACATTGAGTTCAATCGCCACCAGCTCGCGTTTCTGGATCGCCTCCAGCCACTCTTCACGGCTCATCGTGAACGGTCCGTCGGCGCGCGTGCCGATCAGCACGAAGCTGGGATGCAGCAGCAAGCGCAGGCGCTCGACGTCCTTGGCGCACAAGGCATCGCGCCACTCGCATTCGAGCGACCGGATCAGTTCGCAGGAATCGCTAGCCACGCGTGAGGCCTCCGAGAATGCCGCGCAACAGGCGGTTGCCGATCTGCCGGCCGACTGAGCTTGCGACCGCCCGTCCGGCGGACTGGATCATCTTGTCGGCCATCGTCGGCCGGGCTGCCTCGCGCGCTGCACGCGCCTGCTGCCGCTCTTCCTCGCGCCGGCGCTGGAGCTCCAGCCGTTCCCGTTCCCGCTCCAGCTTCAGCTGCTCGCGCTCGGCCGCCAGGCAGGCGAAAGAGGATGCGGCGGCCGCTGCCGACGAATTGCGGTGCGCCGCGCGCGCCGCCAGCACCTCGTGCGCCGATTCGCTGTCGAGCAGAGTGTCGTACTTGTCCCCAATAGCATCGGTGCTGACGAGCAGCTGGCGTTCCTCCTCGGTAAGCGGCCCGACCCGCGACGCGGGCGGCTTGATCAGGGTTCGCTGAACCGGTGCGGGCGCACCGTCGGGCTGCAGCATCGACATCAGGGCCTCGCCGACCTTGAGCTCGCTAATCGCGCTCGCCACGTCGATCTGGGGGTTGGGCCGGAACGTCTGCGCCGCGCTCCTCACCGCCGCCTGGTCGCGAGGCGTGAACGCCCGAAGCGCATGCTGCACGCGGTTGCCGAGCTGGCCTGCGATGCGGTCGGGAATGTCGATCGGATTCTGGGTGATGAAGTAGACGCCGACGCCCTTGGAGCGGATCAGCCGCACCACCTGCTCGATCTTGTCGAGCAAGGCTGGCGGCGCGTCCTCGAACAGAAGATGCGCCTCGTCGAAAAAGAAGCAGAGCCTCGGAACGCTGAGGTCGCCGACTTCGGGCAATTGCTCGAACAGCTCGGAGAGCAGCCACAACAGGAATGTCGAATAGAGCCTTGGGCTCGCCATCAGCCGCTCGGCGGCGAGGATATTGACGATACCGCGGCCCGCTTCGTCGCGCGTCAGAAAGTCGCCGAGTTCCAGCGCCGGCTCACCAAAGAAATGGTCTCCGCCCTGGCTTCGGAGCTGGAGCAGCGAGCGCTGGATCGCGCCGACGCTCGGCTTCGAGACATTGCCATATTCCAGCGTCAGCTCGGCCGCGCGTTCACCAACGTGCACCAGCATCGATTGCAGGTCGTCAAGGTCGAGGAGCACCAGCCCGTCCTTGTCCGCGACGTGGAAGGCGATGGTGAGGACGCCTTCCTGAACCGGGTTGAGGTTCATTAGCCGGGCGAGCAGCAACGGCCCCATTTCGCTGATCGTGGTCCGGATCGGGTGCCCTAATGCGCCGAACAGGTCCCAGAGCTGGACCGGGCAGGCATCGTACCGCCAGCCGGAATAGCCGATCTCCTCGGCTCGGGAAGCGAAGATCGCGTGGCTCTTGCCGCCGGGCGAGCCCGGCATGGCGAGCCCGGCGAGGTCGCCCTTGACGTCGGCGACGAAGGTCGGGACGCCGGCAGCGGACATGCCCTCGATGATGCCCTGGAGCGTGACGGTCTTTCCCGTGCCGGTCGCGCCGGCGATCAGCCCGTGGCGATTGGCACGCGATAGTTCGAGCTGCTGCGGCTGGGCACCGCCGGCACCGCTGCCGATGAATATGGCGCTGTCGCTCAAGCTCGCTCCTCCGGCTGCCTCTTTGCCGAGGCGCCGGGCAAGCGCAAGGGGCGGCTGAGAAGCCTAACCCCGCCTAGCGAGGAGCGATGTCGATGCCGACGAAAAGATCGGGCGCCGTCCCGCGCTTGATCAATAACAGCACGCTGGTACGCCCGGCGCGCCGTGCCGCCTCGACTGCAGCGAGCACCTGCGCCGGCGTCGTCACCGGCTGGCGGTTGACCGAGACGATCAGATCGCCGCGCTGAAGCCCCTCCTCCGCGGCGTCACTGCCCGGATCGACGGCGGTGATGATCACGCCGCGGGCGGTCGGCGGCAGGTTCGCCGCGCGCGCCAGCTCCGGGGTCAGCGGCTGAAGCGAGAGGCCAAGCGCCTGTTGCGGGCGGCCGGGCGCAGTCGCGCCGCCCGTGCCCTGGTCGGTGCTCTCGCCGCCCATCAGCCGCGCGAGCTGCTCCTCGGTCGGGCGCTGGCCGACGGTCGCGGTGACCCGCACCGGACGTCCGTCGCGGATGAGGTCGATGGGAATGCGCGAGCCGACCGTGGTGTTGGCGATCAGATAGGAAGCGGTCTGGTCCGGCGTCACCGGCTGGCCATTCACCCGGACGATGACGTCGCCCTGCTGAATGCCGGCGCGCGCCGCAGGCTCGCCCGGCTGCACCGACCGCACCAGCTCGCCACGGTCCTTGGGAAGGCCGAGCGCCGCCGCGACGCTCTCCTCGAGCGGCTGCAGGCCGACCCCCAGATAACCGCGCTGCGGCCGCTGCCCGCGCCGAAGCGATTCGATGACCGGTCTTGCGAGCTCGGCGGGAATGGCAAGGCCGATGCCGACGCTTGCGCCGGTCGGGGAGATCAGTGCCGAGTTGATGCCGATGACGTTGCCGTTGAGGTCGAACATCGGGCCGCCGCTATTGCCCATGTTGATGCTGGCATCGGTCTGGATGTAGCGGTCGTAGGCGCCGACGCCGGTGATGCCGCGGTGAAGCGCCGAGATGATTCCGGCCGTCACCGTGCCGCCAAGCCCATAGGGATTGCCGATCGCCACGACCCAGTCGCCGACGCGCGAACGCGTGCTGTCACCCCAATTGACGAATGGCAGGTTCTGCCCTTCGATCTTGAGCAGGGCGAGGTCCGACGGCGGATCGCGGCCGATGATGCGCGCGGTGAATTCGCGGCGGTCGGGCAGGGTCACCGTGACCTGGTCGACGGTGCCATTGCCGCCGGCGCCCTGGATCAGGTGATTGTTGGTGACGACATAGCCGTCGGACGAAATGATGAAGCCGGAGCCCAGCGAGCTCGCCTCGCGAGTTCGCGGCTGGCCGCCCTGCGGCCCGGTCTGCGGCGTTGTTTGCGGCGCGCCGAAGCGGCGAAAGAATTCCTCAAATGGATCGGCCTGGTTGCGAACCGGCACACGCTGCCTGGTCGAAATGTTGACCACCGCAGGCTGCAGGCGCGCAGCAAGGTCGGCGAATGACATCGGCGCCCCCGCGCGCGGCGCCATTGCCGCGGGCGCGTTCTGCGCGACCTGCGCTCCAGCCTGGCCGGTGGCGAGCGAGAAAGCGGTTCCACCCAGCAGCAGGGCCGTCGCGACCCCATAGGCATAGCGCACGTTTCCGGACTCCTTCGAGCTCATCGATACTCCATGACCTGGCATTGGGACGCAACCGGTATCGGGCTTCGCCCTTAATCCTGTTTGAACGAACGCACCGCTTCAGCGATTGCGCCCAGTGAATTCACGCAAATAATCATTCTGCGGTGACAGAACCATGGTCGTCTGACCGGTCCGCTCGCCATTGTCGCCGAGGAATGTGGTCTGGTACGACTGCATGGCGCGGTAGAATTCGTAGAAGTCCGCGTCCTTGCCGAAGCTGCCGGCGTAGACCCGCGCCGCTTCGGCGTCAGCCTCGGCACGGATGATCTGGGCGCGCTTGGCGCCTTCGGCACGGATCGAACGGGCCTCCTGCTCGCGATCGGTGCGCATGCGGTCGAAGGCGGATTGCAGCGGCGTGCCGTCGGGAAGATCGGCCTTCTTGATCCGGACGTCGATGATCCGCGCACCATATTGCCGCGCAACGAGGTCGAGCCCGCGGCGCACATTCTCCATCACCCCCTGCCGCTCCGGGGACAGAAGCTCGGCGAAACGGCGCTTGCCCAGCTCGTTGCGAAGCGACGAACCGAGGATCGGACGCAAAGCCTCGCTGACGCGCTCTTCGCTGCGAGCGCTGACGTACATCTGCAGCGGGTCGACGATGCGGTAGCGGGCAAAGGCATCCACCTCGAGCCGCCGCTGGTCGGTGGAGAGCACCTGCTGACGATCCATGTCCACCGAGCGGATCCTCTTGTCGATCCAGACGATGTTCTCGGCGAACGGGATCCGCCAGTTGATCCCGGCGGTCTGCCCGCCGAGGATTCGTACCGGCTTGCCGAAGCGCACCACCACCGCCTGGCGGGTCTCGGTCGCGATCGGGAAGCTGCCGAGCAGGACCAGCAGCAGCAGCAGGCCGCCAATGCCGGCGAACAGAGGGCGGCGACGAACGAATTCCATCACCGGCCGCCTCCCTGCTGCGGCTGCGGCTGTTGCTGCGGCTGCTGCTGCTGCGTGCCCTGGCTTTTCTGCACCTGTGGCAGAGGCAGATAGGGAGTGACGCCGGGGGCCTCGATGATGGTCTTGTCGACGTTCTGCAGCACCCGCTCCATGGTTTCATAATACATGCGGCGGCGCGTCACTCCGGGCGCCAGCCTGTACTCTTCATAGACCTTGTCGAACGCCGCAGCCTCACCCTGCGCCCTCTGGGTCAGCTGAGTGGCATAGGCATTGGCCTGGTTGATGTAGCTTTGCGCTTGCTGCTGTGCGGCAGTGACGTCCTTGAAGGCTTCATTCACCGCTGCGGGCGGATCGGCCTGCTTGATCGCGACGCCCTGGATGGTGACGCCGGCGCGATAGGAGTTCAGCACCGCCTGCATGACGTCCTGCACTTGCGCCTCGATCTCGCCGCGGGCCTCACCCATCGCCTGGTCGAGCGTCACTCGGGCAATCACCGCGCGCATCGCGCTCTCCGCGACTTCGCGGATGGTCTCGTCAGGCTGGGCAATTTCGAAAAGGAATTGCTCAGGATCACGGATCTTCCAGCGCACTGAATAAGCGATGTCGATGATGTTCTGGTCGCCGGTCAGCATCAGCGTCTCGGTGGCGCTGGAGCCGAGATCGATGTTGCGGATGTTCCCGACGTCGACCTTCTGCACGCGGTCCACCGGTGCCGGCAAGGTGAGGCCGATGCCCGGGCTCAGCGTGTGACTGTAGCGGCCGAAACGGGTGACGACGCCGCGCTCCTCGGGCGCGACCCGGTGGAAGGTGGTGACCAGCAGCCACAGCGCTGCAAAGCCGATGAGTGCCCACATGATCATCGAGCGATTGGGCCGCCCCGGCAGTCCCGGGCCGCCGCCGTTGCCGCCGAAGCGAGCCCGGCTGCGCCGCAGGAACTCGTCGAGCGAGGCGACATTGCCGCCGCTAGGACCGGCGGGACGGCTGCCCGTCGCGTCCCCCCACGGGCTGGAGGGCCGGCGCGGCGGCGGCCGATTGTCGTCGCCGGAAGGGGAACCCCAGGGGCCCTTGCTGTCGGCGAACAGGCCGCGCGCGCGGTCGGCCCACCCCGTGAACATGCTCATGGACCCTGTATAGGTAGCAGCGGCGCCGAAAAACAGTGGCACCGACCAAAGGACCGCCTATGGGCCCTGCCCATGTCCGATCCGCAAGATCCCCTGGCCGGTCTCGACCTGGGCGGCGACGCTCCACGCCTGCGCTCGAAGCGATTCGCCGGCGGAGTTGCGACCCTGGTCGCCGACGCGACCGGGCTCGACGCAGACGGACGAGCGGCGCTCGAGCAGCGGCTGAAGGCGGCGGGGCTCGCCGTCCGGCAAGTGCAAGAGGTCCGCGTCGCGCTCACCGCGCAGCAGCCGCAGCGCAGGATCGTGGCGGTGGCGAGCGGCAAGGGCGGCGTCGGCAAATCCACCGTCTCCGCAAATCTCGCCATCGCGCTCGCCCGCTCGGGGCGGCGCGTCGGGCTCATCGACGCCGACGTCTACGGGCCTTCGCAGCCGACCCTGCTCGGCAGCGATGCCAGGCCGGAGGCCGAGGGCGACCGGCTGATCCCGGTGCCTGCGCATGGGCTCAGCTTCCTCTCGCTCGGGCAGCTCGTCTCGCCCGGCCACGCTCTGGCCTGGCGCGGGCCAATGGCGACCGGCGCCCTTGCAAAACTGCTGGATGCCGACTGGGGCGACACGGAATATCTCGTCATCGATCTGCCGCCCGGCACCGGGGACGTTCAGCTGTCGCTGATCCAGAAGTCCCGGCCGGACGGAGCATTGATCGTCTCGACGCCCCAGGATTTGTCGCTGATCGACGCGACTCGCGCCGTCGACTTGTTCGGCAAGATGCACGTGCCGGTTCTCGGCCTCATCGAGAACATGGCCGGATACGCCTGCCCCCACTGCGGCGAACACTCGAATCCCTTCGGCAGCGGCGGCGCCGAGGCCGAGGCGACGAGGCTCGGCATTCCGTTCCTCGGCCGTCTCCCGCTCTCCTCCGCGATTCGCGCCGCTTCCGATGCCGGCACGCCGCCGGCGGCCGGGGACGGCCCCGATGCCGATGCCTTTGCCGCGCTCGCCGCCAAGTTGCTCGTCGCGCTGGATACGCAGCCGAGCTGACGCATTGTCCGCGGTAAGGAGAGCGCCAATGCCACTGACCCGAGACGAAGACATTGCCGAGCTGCTGGGCAGCGCCCGCACCATCGCCATGGTCGGGGCCTCGGATCGGCCCGACCGCGCGTCGTACGGCGTGATGCGGTTCCTGCAGGAACAGGGCTATCGCGTTATTCCGGTCAACCCGCAGATTACCGGCGAGCACGTCCATGGCGAATATGTCTGGCGCGAGCTCGACCAGATCGGCGAGCCGATCGACATCGTCGACATCTTTCGCCGACCGCAGGCTGCGGGCGAGGCGGTCGACCAGGCGATCCACGCCGGCGCCAAGGCGGTGTGGCTGCAGCTCGGCGTGATCAACGAGGAAGCCGCCGAACGCGCCGAGGCTGCGGGGCTCAAGGTGGTCATGGACCGCTGCCCGAAGATCGAGATCGCGCGGCTTGGCCTGGCGACGGTCGAGCGCGGCGGAGCCTAAGCCGCGGCCACGGTCATTTCAGGCACCAGCAGGGTCGGCGCGTCCACGCCTCGCCGCAGCTCCAGGTCCGACCCCGGCTCGAGCGTCGCGAACATGTCGACGAGATTGGAGGCGATGGTCATCTCCGACACCGGCTCGGCGATGGCGCCGCCGCGCACCATGAAGCCCGCGGCCCCGCGACTGTAATCGCCGGTGACGCCGTTGACTCCATGGCCGATCAGCTCGGTGACCAGCACTGCCTCCGGAAACGCGGCAAGCAGCTGTTCGCGACTGCGCTTCCCGGCCGCCATGTAGAGGTTGCTGGGCGACGCGCCGGGCGCACCGCCGGTTCCTCGCGAGGCGTGACCGGTGGGGAGAATTCCAAGCTGCCGGGCAGCCGCGCTGTCGGTGATCCAGCTGGTGAGGATGCCGTCGGCCACCAGTTCGCCGCGTGTCACGCGCACCCCCTCCCCGTCGAACGGCCGCGAACGCAGGCCACGGGTGCGCAGCGGGTCGTCGACGATGTGGACTCCGGCCGCGAACAGCCGCTCCCCGAGCTTGTCCTGGAGAAAGCTGGCGCGGCGTGCGACCGCCGAGCCGCTGATCGCCCCGGCAAGATGTCCGAGCAGGCTCGACGCCACGCGCGGGTCGAACAGCACCGGCATGCGCCGCGGCCGCGGGCGCGCCGGGTTGAGGCGGGCGGCGGCGCGCTCGCCGGCGCGGCGGCCGATCGCCTCGGCGGCCTCGAGGTCGGCGACATGGCGCGCGCTGTGCCAGCCATAGTCCCGCTGCATGCCCGCGCCTTCGCCGGCGATCACCGACGCCGAGCAGCCGTGACCGCTGCTGCGATAGCCGCCGACGAATCCGCCCGAGGTCGCCAGCGCCACGGCGGCGGCCGAGGCCGACGCCCCGGCGCCGCTCGAGTTGGTCACGCCCGGGATCGCCAGCGCCGCCGCTTCGGCGCTCAGCGCGCGTGCCTTGAGTGCCGCGGGATCGGGCTCGCAGCCGTCGTCGAGGTCGAGCGCCGGAAATTCGCCGCGGTGGAGCAGATCGTCGGGCGCGAGCCCAGCGAACGGGTCCTCCGGCGCTTCGCGGGCCATTGCCAGCGCCCGATCGACGAGAGCGTCGAGCGCCTCGTCGGACAGATCGGACGAAGCGACGGTGGCGGAGCGCTGGCCGACGAACAGGCGCAGCCCGACCTCCTCGCTCTCGGAGCGGCCGACCTGCTCGATGGCGCCGAGCCGGACCTGGACGCTGCTTGACCGGTCGCCAGCGTAGAGCGCGTCGGCAGCATCCGCCCCGGCGCGCATGGCGCGCGCCACGAGACGTTCGACGGCGCCGCAGGCTTGATCGACTTCGAGCATCGCCGCCGCCTAGCGGCTGGAAAGGCCGACGACCAGCATGGCGAGGAAGACCAGCAGCCCGACCGTTCGGTTCGACCGGAACAGTTGCAGCGCGCCGTGGCCGTCCCGCGGATCCGCACGCAGCGCCTGGCTGGCGAGGTGCGCGGCCGCGGGTACCAGCGCCAGCAGCGCCACCCAGTCGGGCCGCACCGACCACACGGCCGCGCCCCACAGCAGCACGGCGACGACGTAGCAGGCAAAGATTGCGACCGGCGCCTGCGCGCCGAGCCGCCGGGCAGAGCTTCGCACTCCGACCAGGGCATCGTCCTCCAGGTCCTGGATCGCGTAGAGCGTGTCATAGCCGATCACCCACGCGACGCTGCCGGCGTACAGCCACAGCGCCGGCGCCGCGAGTTCGCCCGTCACCGCCGGCCAGCCGACCAGCGCCCCCCAGCTGAAGACCAGCCCGAGCCACGCCTGCGGCCACCAGGTGATCCGCTTCATGAACGGATAGGCGGCAACCAGCGCCAGGCTGCCGAGCGCGATCAGCTGCGCCGTCGGCTCGAGCTGCAGCAGCACGCCCAGCCCGAGCAGGCACAGCACGATCGTCAGCGCCCAGGCGGCGCGGAGCGAGGTCCTGCCGCTGGCGAGCGGCCGCAGGCGCGTTCGTTCGACTTGCGCGTCGAGGTCGCGATCGACGATGTCGTTGTAGACGCAGCCGGCGCTGCGCATGGCAAAGGCGCCGAGCGCGAGCCACAGGAACAGGTCCCAACGTCCTTCGACTCCCGCCAAGGCGACGCTCCACGCGCACGGCCAGTATAGCAGCCAGGTGCCGATCGGCCGGTCGATGCGCATCAGCGATGCGAACGGCCGCAGCCGCGCCGGCAGGGCGCCGACCAGTCCACGCCGCTCGCTGTCGGGAACGATGTCGCTGCCAGGGTTCATGTGCGAGTCGCCCGTAGCCGCCGCTGAACTGCGGCTGAAGGCCAAGTTCAGCCAATGCTCACCGGGAATCGGTCAACTTGTTGAAATCACAGGGGTGTGTTCGTGCCCTTCTCCCTTCGATGAGGAGCTTGGTCATGGTTGCGTATCTTTCCATAAGCTCTTTCCCGCCTCGGCGCGCCGCTCGCTCGATCGGCGCGTGGGATGTTTGACCATTACTTCACCCGCCGCCTGCTGGAAGAGCTGACGCTCGCCGACCAGGCCCCCGACGACGAGCAGCGCTCGGTCCATCTCAGGGCATGCTGCTATTACCGCGACCTGCTGGTCGAAAAGCGCGCGGTCGAGCGGCAGGCGGTGATGATTGCCGCCCATCTGCTCAAGCTTGCGCCGTGGCCGGTCAGCGCCAACGTCTGCGACCTTTCGGTGCTCGGCTTCCGGATCGACGCGCCGCACGGGCTCAGCCCCGGCACGTGCCTGGCCTTGTCGCTGAAGGGGCTGGCGCCGATCGATGCGTGGGTGGTCTGGTCAGATGCGCGCGGCACCGGGTGCCGGTTCGCCGCGCCGCTGCACCCGGCGCTGCTCGAAGCGGTGCTGGCGATGAACGAGACGCGTCAGTAGCGCGGGCCGCCGCGCGCGGTTAAGCCGCGTCATGCCCGCGACGCCCGCCTGGCCGCCCAGAAGCCTGCCGCGACTGTTCGTGCGGGCGCCGCTCGGCGAGGGCGTTAACGTCGAGCTCGACGCCGGCCAGGCGAATTACCTGGGCAACGTCCTGCGGCTCGGCGAGGGCTCGGCGCTGCTTCTGTTCGACGGCATGTCGGGCGAGTGGCAGGCGCGGATCGCGGAGGCCGGCAGGAAGCGCATGCGGCTTGTCGTCGAGCGCCGCACGCGCGAGGCGGAATGCGTGGGCGACGTCTGGCTTGCCTTTGCGCCGGTCAAGCGGACGCAGACCGACTGGCTGGTCGAAAAGGCCACCGAGCTCGGTGCCGCCCGGCTGATCCCCGTGCTGACCCAACGCACCATCGTGGAGCGGGTGAAGATCCAGCGGCTCGAGGCCATTGCCATCGAGGCCGCCGAGCAATGCGGACGCACCCGCCTGCCGCACATCGAGGAGCCGCTGCCGCTCGCGCGCCTCCTCGAGCAGACCGGGCGCACGCTCTATTTTGCCGACGAGACCGGCGGCGAGCCGGTGGCAAAAGCTCTGGCGCCCGGCCAGGCGACCATCCTCACCGGCCCGGAAGGCGGCTTCACCGACGACGAGCGCGCCGCGATCCGTGCCGCGCCGGGCGCCGTCGCCATCTCGCTCGGGCCGCGCATCCTCCGCGCCGAGACCGCCGCACTGGCAGCGCTCGCGGCCTATATGGCTATTGCCGGGGACTGGCGCTAACGGCGCGCCAGCATGACCACCCGCACCGACACCAGGGCGAGCCCACTGATCGAGAGCCGCGACGACCTGCTGTCGGTGTTTTCGGGCGGCGAGAAGCCGCGCGACGCGTGGCGGATCGGCACCGAGCACGAGAAGTTCGTCTACCGCACCGCCGACCTCCGCGCGCCGAGCTACGACGAGCCCGGCGGCATCCGTGACCTGCTGACGGGCATGACCGAGTTCGGCTGGCGGCCAGTGATCGAGAATGGCAACATCATCGCGCTGAGCGGCGACGACGGCACCATCAGCCTCGAGCCCGCCGGGCAGCTCGAACTGTCAGGCGCGGCCCTCACCGATCTTCACCAGACCTGCGCCGAAGCCGCCCGGCATCTGCAGCAGGTCAAGGCGGTCGGCGACCGGCTCGGGCTCGCCTTCCTCGGCCTCGGCATGTGGCCGGACAAGGCGCGCGCCGATCTGCCGGTCATGCCCAAGGGCCGCTACCGCATCATGCTCGACTATATGCCCAGGGTCGGCAGCCTCGGGCTCGACATGATGCTGCGCACCTGCACCATCCAGGTGAACCTCGACTATTCGTCCGAGGCCGACATGGTGAAGAAGTTCCGGGTCGGCCTGGCGCTGCAGCCGGTGGCCACCGCCCTGTTCGCCAATTCGCCGCTGACCGAAGGCCGGCCCAACGGCTTCAAGAGCTTCCGCAGCCACATCTGGGAGGACACCGACGGCGATCGGACGGGAATGCTTCCCTTCGTGTTCGAGGACGGCTTCGGCTACGAACGCTACTGCGACTATGCGCTCGACGTGCCGATGTATTTCGTCTTTCGCGACGGCAGGTACATCGACGCGGCTGGGCAGAGCTTTCGCGATTTCCTCGAGGGCAAGCTGCCGGCGCTGCCCGGCGAGCGCCCGCGCCTGTCGGACTTCGTCGACCATCTCTCGACCGCTTTCCCGGAGGTCCGGCTCAAGAGTTTCCTCGAGATGCGCGGCGCCGACGGCGGCCGCTGGGGGCGGATCTGCGCGCTTCCAGCTCTGTGGGTGGGGCTGCTCTACGACGATGTCGCGCTCCACGCGGCATGGGAGCGCGTTCGCCACTGGTCGCTTGCGGAGCGGGAACAGCTCCGGCGAGACGTGCCGAAAATGGCGCTGGAGGCGCCGGTCCCCGGCGGCGGCACCGTTCACGACCTGGCACGGGAAGTGGTCGCAATTGCCTCCGACGGGCTCAGCCGCCGCGCCGCGCTCAACGGCGCCGGCGACAATGAAGGCGGCTTCCTCGATCCGCTGCGCGAGGTGATCGCCAGCGGGCAGACGCCGGCCGACCGGCTGCTCGAACGATTCCACAACGAATGGGACGGCGACGTCTCGCGCATTTACCAGGAGATGTCATTCTGATGGTCGAACGCCGCACCCTTTATCCCGAGTTCGAGCCCTATGACTCCGGGCATCTCGACGTCGGCGACGGCCACCGCCTCTACTGGGAGCTGAGCGGCAACCCCAAGGGCAAGCCGGTGGTGTTCCTGCACGGTGGGCCGGGGGGCGGCTCCAGCCCCGCGCACCGGCGCCAGTTCGATCCCGAACGCTACAACATCCTCGTGTTCGACCAGCGCGGCGCCGGCAAGTCGACGCCCCACGCGGGGCTGGAGGCGAACACCACCTGGCATCTGGTCGAGGACATTGAGCGGCTGCGCGCGATGGTCGGGGTCGACAAGTGGATGGTGTTCGGCGGCTCGTGGGGATCGACGTTGTCGCTGGCCTACGCGCAGACCCACCCGGAAAGGGTAACCGAGCTGGTGCTGCGCGGCATCTTCCTCTTCGACCAGTACGAGCTCGACTGGCTGTTCAGGGAAGGCGGCGCCTCGTCGCTCTACCCCGATAAATGGGAGGAGTTCATTGCCGTGATCCCCGAAGGCGAGCGCGGCGATTTGGTCGGAGCGTATCAACGGCGCCTGACCGGCGACGACGCCGACGAGCGGCTGCGGGCGGCGCGCGCGTGGAGCCGCTGGGAAGCCGAGACGGTCACCCTGCTACCGAACCCCGAAGTGCTCCAGGAATTCACGGAGACCGACAAGGCGATCGCCATCGCTCGCATCGAAAACCATTACATGGCCAACAAGGGCTGGTTCGAGGAAGGCCAGCTGCTTCGCGGAGCCGAGCGCCTGCGCGGTATCCCGGGCGTCATCGTTCAAGGACGCCACGACTGCTGCACGCCGCCCCGCGCGGCCTGGGCGCTCAAGAAGGCATGGCCCGAGGTCGACCTCCAGATCGTCCCCGACGGGGGCCATCTGTTCAACGAGCCAGGCATCCTCGACGGCCTGGTGCGTGCCACCGAACGCTTCGCGGATCGCGTCACTGTGTCGGCTGGCTGACAGAAGAAGCCGCTGGAATTCTTCGCGAATTTCCGTATTGGCAGCGCAATGAACGTGAATTGGGGGCTTCTGCACGCCGGCCTGCAGTCGGTGCTCGACACCGCGCTCGACCCCGTGGTCGTGATGAACCTCGACGGCAATATCATCGGCTGGAACGACCATGCCGCGGCCAGCTTCGGCTGGAGCTGGGACGAAGCCCGCGGCCAGCGCCTCAGCGAGATGATCATCCCACCCGAGTTCCGAGCGGCGCATGAGCGCGGCCTGCAACATTTCATCGCCAGTGGCGAAGGCCCGGTGCTCGGCCGGCGGATCGAAGTGACCGCCCTCAACCGCGCCGGCGACGAATTCCCGATCGAGCTTTCAGTCTCGCCCAGCGACCAGTTCGGCGAGCGCCTGTTCATTGGCTTCCTGCGCGACATTTCCGAGCGCAAGGCGGAAGCGGAGCGGCAGCAGCGCATTCTCCAGGAATCCGAGCATCGGGTGAAGAACATGCTGACGGTGGTCGCCGCGATCGCCCAGCAGACCGCCAAGTCGGCGTCCGACATGGAGAGCTTCAACAGCGCCTTTGCCGGGCGGCTGGAATCGCTGGCGCGGGCGCACGAGCTGCTGGTCGGACAGGTATGGCACGACGTGGCGCTGACCGCTTTGGTCGAGCGCGTGCTCGGCGCCGACGTCGCAGCCGGTCGCGCGCGTTTTTCGGGGCCGGAGGTCCTGCTCAAGCCGGGCCAGGTGCTCGGGCTGTCGATGATCCTGCACGAACTCTACACCAACGCCGTCAAATATGGCGCCTTGTGCAACGAGCAGGGGCGGCTGGCGCTCGACTGGACTGCAAGCAACGGCGAGGCCGAGCTGGTCTGGAGCGAAGTCGGGGTCCCGTGCGAGCCGCCGACGGCCGGCAGCGGCTTCGGCCACCGGATGATCGCGATGAGCGTCAAGTCCGACCTTCGCGGCACGATCGAACGCGACTGGCGGCCGGACGGGCTGACGGCGATCGTCCGCTTCCCTGTGGAGGCCTAGCGCCCCATCGTCATTTCGCCGGGGCGATACCTGCGCTTGACGTGACCCTTGAGCTGATCGGGGTAGAAATAGACGTCGCGCAGCGCGCCAGCGGCGTAACGTTCCGACTGGTCGTTGAAGTGCGGCGACGCCGGATCGCCGCTCGCGCCGCCTGCCGAAATCGCGCGGGCGCGCACGCGGGGCCCGAACTCCACGACCGCGACAAAGCTGTTGCCGCTGGTGCCGTACCAGCGCCGGGTACCGGGCTTGGGCGCAGAGCCGAAGGAGGCGAGCGAGCCCCAATTGCCCGAGGGAAAGGGCACGGGCGTGCTCGGCGCGGCATCGCTGAACGGGTGGTCGATGGCGGGCGAGATGCGCTGGAAGCGGTTGATCTCCCCCCACGGCACCCGCCAGCGGCCGAACTCGCGCTCCAGGCGGGCCACGGCCTCGCCCAGCGCCTGCAGCTTCTGCGCGGGCGTGGTGTCGCGCGACAGGCGGGCCAGCGACTTGTTCCGAGGCTCGCCGGCGCGCTTGTCGAGCATGTTGAACAGGGCATCGCCCCAGAACATTGCCAGCGACTGCGCGACCGACCCGCTGCCCCAGCGATAGTCCCAGCCGCGCAGGACGGTGACCGGCTCGGCGAGCTGGCGACGGCGGGCATCGCCTTGCGGCAGCGCGTCGAAGGCGCGCACCAGCGCCGGCACCAGCTCGGCGAAGCCCGGCTGCAAGCTGTCATAGGCCGCGGCCTGCAGCGATTCCAACGTCCAGCCGCGGCTGCCGGTCAGCAACTGCAGCGCATGGACGCCGCGGTAATTCTCCCCGAACAGATCCATGTACTTCGGGAAGCGGCGCGGGTCGGGGCTGTGGGGGCCGGCGGCGCTGTACGGCCAGTTGTTGGTGTTCATCACCCAGCCGTTGGGCGGGCGAACGACGTTGGGAAGATCGGCAATCGCATGCAGCTCCTTCCAGTCGCTGGCCGGCTGGAGTGGCACGGGCTTTGCGTAGTCGAACCGGTCGCTGCGCCGCGGCACGAATTGCGGGTGCAGATAGGCGACGTTGCCCTTCGCGTCGGCGAACAAGGTGTTGTTGGAGCTGTTGGCCTGCAGCCGTGCAACCTGGAGGAAGCCTGGCAGGTCGCGCGCCTTGGTGCGCAGGAACGATTGCTGAAGCGCCGCAACCGGCCGGTCCATCATAGCGAATGAAACCCACTTGCCGCCGATGCTGCGCACGATCGGGCCGCGGTGCGTGCGCCAGGTGGTGAAGCTGCGCTCGGCCATGCGGCCGTCCGGCGTGCGATAGCGGATGGTGACTGGCCGTGAACCGAGATCCCGCCAACCGGCGCCATAGCGGTACATGAGCTTGCCCGATCGGCGCTGCGTTTCGACCAGATATTCGTCGACATTGTCGACGCCGCTCGACGTATGCATCCAGCCGGCGCTGGCGTTGAACCCCTGGTAGATGAAGAACTGCCCCCAGGTCGCGGCGCCATAGGCGTCGAGCCCCTCGCCGCTCTTCACCCTTTGCTCGGAGCGGAAGAAGAAGCTGGTGTGGGGGTTGATCAGCAGCAGCGCCTTGCCGTCACGCGTCAGCGGCGGCGCGATGGCGATGCCGTTGGAGCCTCGGGGTTCACGGTCGGCGGATTTGTCATGCTGAACGTGTTTCAGTATCCATGCTGGAGACGGTCGGGGAGGTGCCGGGACGGACCCTGAAACAAGCTCAGGGTGGCGTCTCGAGTAAAACTCTTCCAGCGCCTTGAGGTCGATCCGCTCGATGTCGCCGCCAATGCTCCCCTCGGTGAAGCTCAAGGCCATCCACGGCTCGAAGCGGGTCAGCACCCGCGGCCGCACGTTCGGGTGCGTCGCGAGGTAATAGTTCAGCCCGTCGGCCCAGGCGTTCATCAGCCGCTTCAGCCAGTCGGGGCTTGCCGCATAATGCGCGCGCAGCTCGCTTTCGCTGACGTAGAGCCGCGCGCGCAGATCCTGCCAGATCGCCTTCTCGCCCTGCGCTTCGGCGGTGCGACCGAGCGCCGTGAGGTAATTCGTCTCGATGCGCGCAAAGTCGTCTTCGGCCTGCGCATAGATCATCCCGAACACCGCGTCGGCGTCGCTGCGGCCGTCGACATGAGCAATGCCCCAGTCGTCGCGGGTAATCGTCACGCGTTTGGCGGTGTCGCGCCAGCGCTGCAGCTCCGGCGGCGCTGCCGCTGTCAGGAGCAGGAGCAGCGGCAGCAGCAGGGTGCGGGAACGTCTATGCATCCGGGAGCGCCTGCTCCGACTTGCCCCAGCCCGCAAGCATCTTCGATTCCGAACGCGCGATCAGCTCGTCCAGGTCGCGGATGCTGAAATGGTTGCCGCCGCCATATTGGTCGATCTCCTCCCAGGCGATCGGCGCCGCCACCGGCGCGCCTTCACGCGCGCGCGCCGAATAAGGCAGCACCGCGGTGGCGCCGCGCTGGTTGCGCAGCCAGTCGAGGAAGATGCGGCCCTTCCGTTCGACCTTGCGGATGTTGGCGGTGAACATCTCCGGCTCCGCCTGGGCGATGGCGCGCGTGAAGCGCTCGGCGAAGCTTTTCACCGTCGGCCAGTCGGCCGAGGCGTCGAGCGGGACGACGACGTGGATCCCCTTGCCGCCAGACAGCAGGGGAAAGGTCGTCAGACCGAGATCGCCGAGCAGCGCGCGGAGCCTGAGCGCAGCGTCCTTCACCCGCTCGAAGTCGAGGCCCACGTCGGGATCGAGGTCGAACACCAGCCGGTCGGGATATTCGACCTTGTCGGTGCGACTGCCCCAGCCGTGGAACTCGATGGTGCCCATCTGCACGCAGGTCAGCAGGCCGCGCACGTCCTCGAACCAAAGATAGTCCTGCACGTCGCCTTTCTTCTCCTCGATGGCGATCTGCTTGACGTGCTCGCCGAAGGCGCCGCTGTCATGCTTCTGGAAGAAGCATTTCTTGCCGCGGCCCTGGGGGCAGCGAATGAGGGTGATCGGCCGACGCGCCGCGTCGACCATCATCAGCGCCTCGATCCCCGCGTAATAGTCGGCGAGGTCCTTCTTGGTCAGCCCGTCCTCGGGATAGACGATCCGCTCGGGGTTGCTGATCTTGACGCCGAAGCTCTCGGCGGTGGCGCGATCGCCCTTCTTCTGCGCCTTCGCCAGCTTTTGCGGCCGCTCGCGCACCACCTGCCGCGCCGGCTTGTCCTCGCGCAGGGCGATGAAGCTCGGATGGCGCAGGATGCCGTCGCCGGTGAACTCGGTGAAGGCGATCTCGGCGATGAGTTCGGGCCTGATGAAGTGCGCGCCCTTGCGCTCGGCGCGCGGTACCTCGAGCGGCGCCGTGTCGGTCTCCAGCGGCTGCATGCGTTGCATCAGGCTTTCGATACCCTTGGTGTCGAAGCCGGTGCCGACCTTGCCGGCGAACTTGAGTGCGCCCTCCTCGTTGACCGCGAGCAGCAGCGAGCGGAAGCCGCGGCGCTTGTCGCTTTCCGTCCAGCCGACGATCACGAACTCCTGGCGCTGGATGCACTTGATCTTGAGCCAGCACTTGGTGCGCGCGCCGCGATAGGGCGCGCTCGCCTTCTTCGAGATGATCCCCTCGCCCCGCTCGGCGCAGATCGCCTCGAACAGCGCCTCGCCCTTGCCGACGACATGGTCGCCGTAGATCAATGGCGGACTCACCGACTTGAGCAAAGCCGCGAGCCGCGCCTTGCGCTCGATGTTGGGCAGGTTGCGGATGTCCTCGCCGCGGTCGATCAGCAGGTCGAAGGCGTAGAAAGCGAGATTGGCGTTACCGCCCTTCAGCGTCGACTGCAGCAGCTGGAAACTCGGCTTGCCGTCCTCGCCGAGCGCCACCGCCTCGCCATCGATAAGGCAGCCCGCCGGCAGCTTGGCCGCAGCCTTGACCAGCGACTTGAACTTGTCGCTCCAGTCCTTGCCGTTGCGCGTCCAGGCGGTGGCGACGCCCTCGCCCACGCTGAGCAGCAGCCGGTAGCCGTCATACTTATATTCGTGGATCCAGTCGGAGCCCGTGGGCACGCTGTCCACGAGGGTGGCAAGCTGCGGTTCTTCGAACGGAGGCGGCGCCGCGGCCGCCTTCTTTTTCGCCCGTCCGCCCTTCTGCCCGCCCCGGTTGGAGCGCCAGACATCGGCGCCGGACGCGATCTCGGCCATCGTGCGCCCAGTGGTGATGCTGGTCACGCACTCGTCGACCAATGCATCGCCGGCTTGCGCATCGGCATATTCGTCGGTGACTTTCTTGAGCATCCACGGCTGCGCCTTTTCGCCGGGCTTGGGCTTGAGGCGGAACATCACCCATTCGCCCTTCATCCGCTCGCCCTCGAGGGTGAAGTGCAAATGTCCCTCCTCGATCGTCTTGCGCGGGTCCTTGCCGGGCTCGGGAATCCACCGGCCGCGGTCCCACAACATCACCGTGCCGCCGCCATATTCGCCCTTGGGGATGGTGCCTTCGAAATCGCCATAGTCGAGCGGATGGTCCTCGGTGCGCATCGCCAGCCGCCGGTCGGCGGGGTCGAGGCTCGGCCCCTTGGGCACCGCCCAGCTCTTGAGCACGCCGTCGAGCTCCAGCCGGAAATCCCAGTGCAGGCGCGAGGCATCATGCTTCTGGACGACGAAGCTGTCGCCCTTGCCCTTGAGCTTGCGCCCGCGCGGCTCGCCAGTCTTCGCGAAATCACGCTTCGCATTGTAGCTGTCGATGTCGAGCGCCGCGCGCCGGGCCATCGTCAGGCCCGCTTGCGCGCGGCGGGCTTGGCCGGAGCCTTCCTGGCCGGTGAAGCGGGCTTCTTCGCGGGCGCCTTCTTCGCCGCCGGCTTCTTCGCCGCAGCGCGATTGTTGTTGGCGCCGCTGTCGTCATCTCCGAGGCTGCGCTTCAATGCCGCCATCAGGTCGATGACGTTCGACCCCTTGGCCGGCTTGCCGTCGTCGGGGTCCTGGATCACCAGCTCGCCCTTGCGCTTGCGCTTCTCCTCGATGAGACCGCGCAGCGCATCGACATAGCGGTTGTGGAACTCGGCCGCGTCGAACTTGCCGGTCTTCTTCTCGATCAGCGTCGAGGCGAGGTCGAGCAGGTCCTCGTCGGGCTTGGCGTCGGCGATCTCGCGGAAATAGCTCGACGCCTTGTTGACCTCGTCGGCGTAGCGCAAGGTTTCAAGCAGCATGCCCTTCCCGCACGGCTTGAGGGCGACGACATATTCCTGGCCGCGCATCGCCAGCTGGCCGATGCCGACCTTGCGCGATTGGCGCAGCGCCTCGCGCAGCACGATGAACGCCTCTTCGGCGAGGTCATCGGCGGGCACGACGAAATAGGGCTTTTCATAATAGAGCGCGTCAATGTCGTGCATGTCGACGAACTGGGTGAGCTCGAGCGTCTTGCGGCTCTCGAGCTTGACGCTTTCGATCTCCTCGGGCTCGAGCAGCACATATTCGCCCTTCGAGACCTCATAGCCCTTGATGATCTCGTCACGGTCGACCGGCCCGATGCCGGGCACCACCTTTTCATATTTGATGCGCTTGCCGCTCGGCTCGTGGATCTGGTGGAAGGCGATCGTCGCGCCGCTCCGCGTGGCCGAGTAGATCTCGACCGGGATCGACACGAGCGCGAGCCGGATCTGCCCTCGCCAGATGGGTCGCGCGACCATGTACGCCTCCTCACGTTTCGGAGACGATTCAATCTTTACGCAGGAGAGTCGTTCCGTGTCGCGCCCTTGAGTTCTGAAACGAGGGCGCGAACATCGCCGCCTTGCGCGGCGAGCGCGACGATCGCCGAGCCGCAGATCACGCCGGCCGCGCCGGCTGCCATGGCGGCCCGGACATGCTCCGGCCTTGATATGCCGAAGCCGAACACCGGCGGTGCCGCGCCTTCCGCGGCAAGCGCATCGAGCAGCTTGGCGTCGAACTCGGCGGCGGCATGAACGCCGGTGATTCCGGCGCGGGTCACGCAATAGGTGTAGCCGGAGCCGAGCCGGGCGATCCGCGCCAAAGTCGAGCGCGGGGTGTTGGCGGCGGCGATCAGCACCGGGTCGAGCTTTGCCTCGCGCATCCCTGCGGCCCATGGCTCCGCCTCGCAGGCCGGAACGTCGGCCACGAGCAGGCTGTCGGCACCGGCGGCGGCGGCGCGGCCGAAGAAGTCGGCGCGGCCGCGCGCGAGCACCAGGTTGGCGTAGGTCAGGATGCCGACGGGGACCTCGGGGTAAGCCGCGCGGAACTCGGCGATCAGCCCGAAGCAATCATCGACCCGGACGCCCGCGCCGAGCGCGCGCTGGGCCGCCGCCTGGATCACCGGCCCGTCGGCGACCGGATCCGAGAAGGGGATGCCGACCTCGATCATGTCGGCGCCGGCCTCCGCCAGCTCGTTCAGCCGCCGCGCGCTGGTGGGGAGATCGGGGTCGCCGAGCATGACGAAGGCACCGAACGCGCCCTCGCCGCCGAGCCTCTCGAACATGCGCTGGTAACGGCTCATGCCGACGGTCCCAGCAATTGCTGCGCCTGGGCCACGTCCTTGTCGCCGCGGCCCGAGAGACCGACCAGCAGCATGACCTCGGGCTCCTCTGCGGCGAGCTTCAGCGCGTGCGCCAGCGCATGCGCCGATTCGAACGCGCAAAGAATGCCCTCGCCTTCCGCAAGCGCGCGGAATGCGGCCAGCGCCTCGGCGTCGGTCGCGCCGACATATTCGGCACGGCCGCTGTCCTTGAGGTGGGCATGCTCCGGCCCGACCGCCGGATAGTCGAGGCCGGCGGAGACCGACCAGCTGTCGGCGATCTGGCCGTCCTCGTCCTGAAGCACATAGGTTTCCGCGCCGTGCAGGATGCCGGGACGACCGCGCAGCAGGGTCGCGCCATGCTCGGCGCCGTCCAGGCCCTTGCCCGCCGCCTCGACCCCGATCAGCCGCACGTCGTCGCCGAGAAAATCGGAGAACAGGCCGATCGCGTTGGAGCCGCCGCCGACGCAGGCGATCACCGCGTCCGGCAGGCGGCCGAGCTGCTCGAGCATCTGCGCGCGCGCCTCGCGGCCGATCACCCGCTGGAACTCGCGCACCATCAAGGGGAACGGGTGCGGCCCGGCGGCAGTGCCGAGCAGGTAATGCGTGTCGGCGAAGCTTGCCGACCAGTCGCGCAGCGCTTCGTTGATCGCGTCCTTGAGCCCGCGCCCGCCGCTTTCGACCGGCACCACCTCGGCGCCCATCAGCTGCATACGGAAGACGTTGAGACCCTGCCGCTCGACGTCGTGCGCGCCCATGTAGATGCGGGTCGGCAGGCCGAGCAAGGCCCCGGCCAGAGCCGTCGCAACGCCATGCTGGCCCGCGCCGGTCTCGGCGATCAGGCGGGTCTTGCCCATGCGCCGGGCGAGCAGGCCCTGCGCCAGCACCTGGTTGGTCTTGTGCGCGCCGCCGTGCAGCAGGTCCTCGCGCTTGAGATAGATGTTGCTCGGCAGGTTGCGGCAGCGGGTCAGCGGCGTCGGCCGCCCGGCATAATTGGCGAGCAGGCCATTCAGCTCGGCGGCGAACGCCGGGTCCGCCTGCGCGTCGAGGAACGCCGCCTCGAGCTGCTCCAGGGCAGGCACCAATATTTCCGGAACATAGGTGCCGCCGAAGCGGCCGAACCGTCCGCTCAGGCGCATGCGCGCGCCTCTTGGCGGCAGGTCGGCCGCAGCGCCCTGAACAGGCTGCGGATCCTGTCCGGCGACTTGATCCCGGGCACGGCATCGACCGCCGAGCCGACGTCGATGGCGAAGCTGCCGAGGGCTGCGGCGGCGCGGGCGTTGGCGGGACCAATGCCGCCGGCGATCAGCCCGTCGCGAAGTGCCGGGTGGCCGCGAACCCTTTCCCAGTCGAACATCCGGCCGGTGCCGCCATCGCCATTGTCGAACAGCAGCCGGTCGGCGCCGCGCGGGTCGAGCGGGTCGCGGCCCACGCTGACGGCGCTCCACAGCTCGCAGTCCTTCGGGAGCTGGCGCCTCAGCTGCGCGATCTGCTCGATATCCTGCCGGCCGTGCAGCTGCACCGCATGGAGGTTGAGCAGGGTCGCAAGGTCACCCACGACGCGGACCGGAGCATCACGGAACACGCCGACCGGCAGCATGCCGCGGCGCCGGGCCATGCCGGCAAGGGGTGCGGCCTCACCAGCCGTGACGTGCCGCGGGCTGCCCTGCGCGAAGACGAAGCCGGCGAAGGCAGCGGCGGCGGCGGCCGCGATGTCCTCGGGGCGATTGAGCCCGCACAATTTGACGCGCCCGAACACCAGCGCCCGCGCCGCCTCGGCGGGCCGCTCCGCTTTCATCAGCGCGCTGCCGACCAGGAAGCCGTCGACCTGCCGCGACAGGCGCTCGACATCGGCGCGCGCCGTAATGCCCGATTCGGTCACGAGCAGCCGGCCCGGCGCCAGCGGCGCCAGGCGCTCGGTGGTCGCAAGGTCGATCGACAGGTCCCTGAGATCGCGATTGTTGATGCCGATCAGCGGCGCGCCGAGGGCCAGCGCGCGGCGCATCTCGGCCTCGTCATGCACCTCGACCAGCGCGTCCATGTCGAGCCGCCGCGCCTCGGCGATCATGCCCAGTGCCTCGGCGTCATCGAGCACCGAGAGCATCACCAGCACTGCATCGGCGCCGGCAATGCGCGCTTCGGCGACCTGCCGCGGGTCGATGAAGAAGTCCTTGGCCAGGATCGGCCCGTCGAACTCCTGCCGGGCGGCGGCGAGGTCGTCGAGCGAACCGCCGAAGAAGTCGCCGTCGGTGAGCACGCTCAGTGCATCGGCGACGCCGGCGTAGCCGCGGGCGATCGCCGCCGGGTCGGAACCGGCGCGGATCACCCCCTGCGAAGGCGAGGCCTTCTTGATCTCGAGGATGAAGCGCGAGCCCGGACGGGCAATCACGCCGGCGAGACTGCGGCGGGTAGGCCGCGCCCGCGCCCGCAGCGCGTCGAGCGAAACCCCGCCGAGCCGCTGCGCAAGCTCCACCTTCTTGGCCGCGATGATGCGCCCGAGAACGCCGGGCGCGTCAGCCATGGCTGGCCTCCACAAAGCGGTCGAGCACCAGCCCGGCCTTGCCCGAGGCCAAGGTGTCGGCGGCAAGCTCGACCCCTTGCTTCAATCCCGACGCTACACCCGCCGTCATCAGCAGCGCGCCCGTGTTCAGCGCGACCACGTCGCGTTCCGCCGCCGGGCCGCGGCCGCTCAGCAAGGCGCGCAGGCGGCCGGCATTCTCCTCGGCTTCCCCGCCCGTCACCTCGCTGAGCGGCACGCGGTGCAGGCCGGCCTCCTCGGGCGTGATCACGAATTCGTGGATCTCGCCGCCCGACAGCCGGAGCGCGCGGGTCTCGGCGTGGAGCGCGACCTCGTCGACTCCGCCGCCATGGACCACCAGGGCTTCCCGGACGCCGACGGCATCGAGGGTCTGGGCAATGCGGCGCAGCATCTTGGGATCGGCGACGCCAAGCAACTGCACCGGCGGCTGGGCCGGATTGATGCAGGGGCCGAGCAGGTTCATCACGGTGCGCACCTGGAGCTGCCGGCGGACCGGCGCGGCGTGCTTCATCCCCGGGTGGTAGGCCGGCGCGAACAGGAAGCAGAAGCCGGTCTCGTCGAGCACGCGCCGCGCCGCGCCGGGGTCCATGTCCAGCCGTGCGCCGAGCGCCTCGAGCACGTCGGCCGATCCGCACCTGGAGCTGACGCTGCGGTTGCCGTGCTTGGCGACCGGCAGGCCGGCGGCCGCGGCGACGAAGGCGGTGGCGGTCGAAACGTTGATCATGCCCGACGAATCGCCGCCGGTGCCGCAGCAGTCGGCGAACAGATAGTCGGGCCGGTCGAACGGCGTCGCCGCCGCCGACAGGGCGCGGGCGGCGCCGATCATCTCCTCGGCCGTCTCGCCCTTCATCCTGAGCGCGATCAGCATTCCGGCGATCTCGGCGGGCTCGAGCTTGCCGAGCACCAGCCGCTCGAACAGATGTTCGGCGTCGTCGCTGGGCAGGTCCTCGCCGGCAAGCAGGCGGGGCAGCGGGTTGGGCACCGGCGCGTCGATCGGGACGGCCGCGGGTGCAGGCGATTGGGCAAGGGTCTGAAGCATGATGTGCACCTTGAAAACAAAAAGCCCGCCAGATGGCGGGCGGGCAGTCGATGATCGGAGAAGCTAAAGCTCGATCAGTCGCGCCATCGCGCCGCAATTGTGCCGCCGCGCCACCAACGGTGGCCGGTCGCAAAGGCAGCAATGGCGGCGAGGTGCGTCATCAAGGGCTTGGTTAGACGGACGAATTCCCCCTCGTCAAGCCGACTGCGGCCAGGTGCGGGGTGACTCGGGCGGTTGACGGGCCGGACTGGGCAATGGCATTGCCCGGCGGCGACCGGGCGGGTGTAGCTCAATGGTAGAGCAGAAGCCTTCCAAGCTTACGACGAGGGTTCGATTCCCTTCACCCGCTCCACTTCCGCGCCAGGGCCGCAGCGCCTCGGCCCGGCTTACGGTCCCTAATGTCCCGTAGAACGCGACCAGATTTGTGACTTTACGGGAGGATGTCCGCTTTAGGAGACGGCAGCCGGTCAGGAGAAAGAGCGGTGCTCGCGTTCGAGCCTGCGCATCATCGCACAGGCCGACGGCTGTAGGACAGCGAATTCAAGGGGACCGGCGCGCGAGTTGACACCAAGGTGCGCCCTCGCCATGTGGCGCGCCTCCGGAGAGGTGGCCGAGTGGTTAAAGGCAGCAGACTGTAAATCTGCCCGCGCAAGCGTACGCTGGTTCGAATCCAGCCCTCTCCACCATCGCCTCATGCTAAGGGAGTGAAAAAGCAGAGTTTCCGAGGAGCACCGTCGTGGCGCAGAAAACTGTAGCAGACGGAGCCCCGGAAATGCCCCTCCCCCAGTACGTCGAAAGGGCGGTAATCGCCTCTGATCGCGGGGCGCGGTTCCCGAAAGACCTGTGCTCCGTTGTCGACAAAGGCCGGGCCTTCGCACAGTCGCTGCGAACCGACAGCCCCATCGGAGCCATGCGATCCCGACCGGAGACCGAGCGGGCACTACGGCGTGAAGCTGAGCATCTTGAACCCCTGCGGCTCTAGAGCTGACCCGATCACTTCTGGTGCATAATTTCGGAGTGGCATACCGCTCCCGACGGTTTTCGGCTCCCCCCCCGGGGTGGCTCTGCGCAATCGGAGGCGCGCCGACCGCTCTTCAGCAGCTCAAGCCACCGGCAGCACTCCTACAGCAGCCCTATGTTGCCCCTTGTACCCGCCCAATCATCCAGCAGGTTTGCGGCTTAGGACCGTTCCTTCACTAGCTTGGCGACTGATGAATAAGGGGTCTTCCCCGACAGGAAGGCGTCTCGCTCGTGCGGTGAGATCTTACTCCAGCCACCGACGATGGTGCGCGCGTTGTAAGCCATAACGCGGAATGAGTTCTGATCCTGATCGGACATCATGTCATAGCGGACCGCCCGCTTAATCTCCTCGATCATCACTTCAAGCTGACGCCCTCCGCCGACTGCTTCGGCGACCATCGAGCGTACAAGCATACGCCGCGCCGCTAGACTAGCCCGCCAGTCATTGAGATCGAACGATGGGCCCAGTGCGTCGAGTGCGAAGAACATCATCGAAGGTGCTACTCCAGATCACCACTATTGCAACACCTTACAAATCCGTCTGGCAGTCGCGTTCGTGCTGCCCTGTTTTGTTTCGAGCGCCCTTCGGCACGGCGAGAACTCCAGAAGCGACAAGGCCGCCAAAGCCGGGCAAACCACAAGCTGACAGGGCGGCGAATGTCATCAAGGCGATGGTCGCTCGCGCTGAGTTGTCGCGGAGCGATGCGAGACAATCAGCCGCGCATCGCGCGATATCCGCAGCAAAGCTGTCGCCGAGGTCATCATCCATGCGCCCGCGATCTACGGCGTGGAGTATCTCACCCAATGTTCGGTGCAGGTCCCTAAGCGCCTCAAGAGCCTCAGCGTGTGCCTCTGAGAGTGGCCCGCCGTTACCTTCCGGGCTGGTTAGATCGTCGATCAGGTATCCGACGGCATCACGAGCCGCACCGATTTCCGTCCGTAGAGCGATCAGTCGCGTGGCCCTGCTGGGAGTTCCGGTCCAGCGGGATGCATCAATGACCGGCTCGCCAGCGCCTCGAGCCGTCCCGAAGCCGACCGCTGTCCCGGCACCAGCTCGGACGTCAACTTCACTCGCGCTGCTCGCGGAGATGGCATCGTGAACCCGTAGGGACGCTGGACTGATCTCCGGTGACCCGGTGGTGATGCCCTCGGCCTCCAAATGGTGCACCGCGCCGCCGCCATAGGGACCGGCTCCAAATGCACCCACCCCGAAGCCGCTGCTCCCGGTCCCGTCCGTAATCACTTCCCCTGTTTGATCGAGAAGTGGTTCACCGTCCTCGTCGAGGAGAGCGTCGCCATCTCCGGCTGGAGCAGTCGCGGATGTGCCTTGCAGCTCCAAGCGGCGAAGAGTTTCCTCTAATGTGGCGTTGAATTCCTCAACCGCAGGTACACGGTCATCTGGCCCCTTGCTGATGGCGGCGACAAGGCGGCCAGCCGACTGGTTCCGGGCGAGACTTGCTGGCAGCAGCGACATTGCTCGCTTGTCCATCAACAACCGTCCCCGGCCTTCGCTGAACAGCCGCTCCGTTTCATTCGGGACGCTATGCCCGACTTGTCTCGCAACGGTCCTTAGGGCCTCCATGATCTTATCGGCAGCTTCACGGATGGTTGTCGCTTGAAGAGTTTCTCCACCGGCGACCATGCGTGTGCCTCCTGTGGTGTCGCGGTGGACTACCATCCGTTTGCTCCGCTTGCCTGTAGCATATGGCTGTAGCATACGGGCGAGAGCGACCAGGCGGAAGTTCCCGGAAATCTGAGAGTCTTAGAGGCGCTGTCCCAATCCAGCCCTCTCCACCACGCAGCCAGTAACAAGATTGTAAAAGCCGAGGCGCGCCGCCGCCGGTCAGGCTAAAACAAGCGCTGCGCGGTGCGTACTGACAAGGCGGTCAGTTGGCCAGGCAAAATCATCGCCGAAAAAC
>DATLFV010000087.1:0-20980 GCA_035540875.1 Sphingomicrobium sp.
ATGCGGCCTCAGCGCATGTCAGCGCAATTCCTACATTGCAATGTGGAAGTGACAGCCGCCGGGGCGAGCGCGTTGCGGGAAAGCATCAAAGAAGCCGAGAAATAGCCGAAAAGGCTCAGGAACTCCTCCACAAGCACAAAAGGCAATCAAGCGCGCATCCGACTGAGCCGCGGCGGGCAGTTCGCTAAGGTTCAGCCGCGCTGCCGAAACTCGCCGCCCGAGCAGCCGGACTTGGAGACGGTGAATGTCCCGTAGTTCCTGCCGATCTGATTCATCGGGGTGTCGGCTTCCCTGGTCATCACGAGGGCCACCCTGCCGTCCGGATAGACCCGAGCACGCCCCCGGTTCTCCCATCCGTCGGTGAAGGAGAAAGCCAAGCTGCCGTCACGCCAGATGCTCGCAGAGCGCGTTTCAGCAGCTAGGATCTCCGGACTGTCGGGGAAACGATTGGCGATCGATACGGAGTAGCGCCCATCCTTTCTGCTTACCGCGACGGACATGATGAAATCACCAAGCGGAATGCGATGCCCCGTTCCGGTGTAGCCGGTCATCGGTTCTTTGAGGCAATACACACCGGGCGCGACTGGCGCGGCGGGCCGCTTCCCTTGCACCGGAGCTGCAATGACGAGCGCCATAGCCGCCAGCGACAAGAGCTTCATTCGGCCAGCGTAGGCGAGCTTGCTGATGGACGCAATTGTTTGAAGGCGAACCCAAGCCGCTGATGCCGGCGATGGGTGCAAGGCTCGCCATGTTGCACTGCCCAGATTTGGCACAGCCCGATCCTGCCTGTTCTGCGGCGAGAGGAGGCAGTGTAATCGGCTGCTGCCAGGAAGCTTGACCACATGCAGATAGCGCTCACCATCCTGCTGATCTGGCTTGCGCCCGCAGCCCTGCTTGGCGCCTATCTGGGGTGGGTGATCCTTCGCCGCCGTCCTTCCGGCAAGCAGAAGCAGGAAACAAAGCCTGACGGCGATGCCGCGGACGATCCGCCTTCCATCGCTGCGGAATAGGGGTCCGCAGCGGGCATGCGACTGTAAGGCGCGGCGATACCCTTATGGCGCCCCTTCGGCAGCCTGGCCGGCGAGGATTCCCGCCACTTGCCGGATGCGGCCGAGGTAGGCGGTCTTCAGGCACTGATCCGACTGGCACTGGTCGCGCGCCGCGGAGAATTCGTCGCGGGTGCGGAGCAGCCTTTCCCGCTTGGCTGGATCGGCGCGCGTGAACGCCTGGGTGTAGAACAAGGAGAGATGCTGATCGAGCTTGAGCAGCTCCTCGTTCCGGCAGACCGCGACCTGGCTCGGGCTCCGCGCGAGACGGCAACTGAAGCTTGCGTCTGCCACCGGCGGCCTGGCTGCCGCGGCGGGCGCCTGCCGATTGCGCGAGGCCGACGCCGGCGACTGCTGGATGTGTCCGGCCATGATGCCGCCCACCTCACGGATGCGGGCGGTGTAGACGCCCCTGATGCAGGCTTCCGAGCGGCATGCCTCGCGCCAGGCGACGAACGCGTCGCGCGTGTCGAGGAGCAGTTCGCGCTTGGCGGCATTGGCGCGCGTGAACGCCTGGGTGTAGAACAAAGAGAGGTGCTGATCGAGCTTGAGCAGCTCCTCGTTGCCGCACACGGCGACCTGGCTCGGCGAAGTGGCGAGGCGGCAGCTGAAGCTTGAATCGGATTCGGGCGAGCCCGTCGCGGGTGCGGACGCTTCCTCGGCGGCCTGTTCAGCCAGCCTTTGCGGCAGGCGCGGCGCAGTGGCCGCCACGACCGGCGGCGGTGCAATCGCCTGCGCCTCGCTGGGCGCAAGCTCGACCTTGGCCGGCTCCGCGCGCACGTTGTCGAACGCTTCGGGCTGCCACCTGATCGTAAGCGGCAAATGGGTTGCCTCTTTGATCGCCTCGGCGGCTGTCGGGGCATTGGCCGCGCCCAGCATGTAGGCCGCGCCGACCGCGAGAAGCACGCCGGGAACCGCAAGCACGCCGAGCGGCAGCCGAGGAAGGTTGCGGCGGGCACGCCGCCTGGGCTGCTGAAGCTCGTCGCGGAGCCACGGCAGACGGTTCGGATCGTCGCTTGCGAAACCGTGGTTCGTCATTTCCCGCCCCCTGGCCTCCCCAAGCCAAGATGATGCCATGAGCTTGCCCGATCGCGATCCTGAATTCCAGCCGCACACTTCAGAAAGATTGCCGCCCGCTCGGTCCGACAAACAGGTGATTGTTTTCGGCAACACCCACGCCGGGCGGCAGCGGAGTGCCGGGAGGTTCTGCGCGGATGTCGGCGACCTGGAAGCCTTCGCCGCTGAGGAAGATGGCGATCTGCCTGGCGAACCCCTGCGCTTCACGATCGTCGGCCGGGGCGGAAATGTTCACTTGGTCGGCGCGCGACAGGGCTTGAACGAGCGCTGCGCGAAGGGAGATTGCGGCCGGATGATCGAGCGAGCGCCGGGCGGCGTCGTTCGCAGGGACGGCAGGCCGCTCCTGCCCTGGGGCGAGGATGCGGAGCAGGAGCAGGCCCGCCGATCCGACGACGAGGCCGTCGATGCCCGCGACGATCACCAAGTCGCGGTACGGCGACCTTCCCCCGATGAGCGCCGCCACCAGCACGGCCACGATCCCCGCCAGCACCAATGTGGCCAGAATGACCTTGATGGTCGTGCGCCGATCCATTCCGCGTCCCCCGCAGCCTGGCTGACCAACCCTCCCCCTTTCGTCAACAGGCAAGCGGGCGACGGGGCCGTCAAGGGCGTTCGAGGCAGGGGCGCGTCGGTGACACAGCGGCCGAGGCTTGTTCGCAGCCGCATCCATGGGTCATGATGCGCCTCGCCGCGGGGGTGGCGGCTGAGCGAGGGCAATGAACGAAGCACAGGCAGGTCGCGGCGAGCGAGTGATCGCGGGGCTGACGCTCAGCCCCGAGCGTCGGCGGCTGCGCGGCCCGGGCGGCGAAGTGGCGCTCGAGCCGCTGGTGGTGCAGCTGCTGCTGATGCTCGGCGAGGCGGAGGGCGAAGTCGTGGCGCGCCGCGCGATCTTCGACCGGCTGTGGGGCGCCGCGCAGGTCGGCGACGACAGCCTCAACCGCGCCGCCGCCTCACTGCGCCGGGCGCTGCAGGAGGCGAGCGGTGGAGCAGTCGGCCTGGAGACGGTGCCGCGCACCGGCTATCGACTGACCGGCAGCGTCGAACAGGCAGCGGCGGAACCCGGCTGGAGCCGGCGCGCGACGATCGGCGGGATTGCCGCGGCCACGGCGGCGGTCGGCGGAGCCGCGTGGTGGCGACTTGGCCAGCGACCCGACGGAAGGCTCGAGGCGCTGCTGGCGCAAGGCGAGGATATCCTGCGCATAGGTCTGCCCAGCGCGCGCGACGACGCGACCAAGCTGTTCGAGCAGGCCGCCGCGATGCAGCCGGACAATCCGCGCGCCCTGGGGCTGCTCGCATACGCCCGCGCCTACGCCGCGATCACGCTGCCCCCCGACGACGCCGGCGCCGCCGCGCTCCAGGCCGACCGGGCGATCCGGGCCGCGCTGGCGGTCAAGCCAGACCAGCCCGACGCACATCTCGCGCTGCTGCTGCTGCGCGGATCATCGCTCGACTGGATCAGCACGGATCAGAAGCTTCGGGCGCTGCTCGCTATGGAGCCGGACAATGCGCGGGTGATGAGCTGGCTGGTCGCGCTGTTGCAGGCGGCCGGCATGGGCCGGGAATCCTGGGATCTCAACGAGCGGCTGGTCAGGCTGCATCCCCTGTCTCCGGCGTCTCTGTACCGGCGGGCGCTGAAGCTGTGGATCTTCGGCCGGGTAGCCGAGGCGGACAGGGTCATCGATCCGCTGATGCAGCTGTGGCCGGCGCATCCCTGGGTGTGGAACGCGCGCTTCATCATTTTCGCCTTCACCGGGCGAGCCCCCGCCGCCTGGGCCATGATGGAGGACGAGGCACACCGGCCGGCAACCATCACCCCCAGCCTGCTGCGGCAGTGGGAGCCGACGCTGAAGGCGCTGGACGACCCCGTCCCGGCCAAGCTCTCGGCCGCGCGCGAGTCCAATCTCGCGGCGGCGCGCAACAGCCCCGGCCAATCGGCTTATGCCATCATGTCGCTGGCGGCATTGAACCAGGTCGACGCGGCGTTCGACGTCGCCGGCGGCTTCCTGCTGTCCCGGGGATCCGTCATTACCCGGCGCCCGCCAAAGTCCCAGGGACTGCTGGTCAGCAGCCCGGGCTGGCGGCGCACGCAGTGGCTGTTCACGCCGGCAACGGCGTCGATGCGCTCGGACCCGCGCTTCCTGCCGTTGTGCAGGGACATCGGGCTGGTCGATTACTGGAACGCGCGGCGGGTCAGGCCGGACTTGCTGCACGCCTAGCCGCAGCGACCTATCCGGGCAGCTTGCCGGTGGCCTCGGCCCAGCGGTCGACGAGGCGCTGATACTCATCGCTGCGCGTGCGCGGGAGCTTCGATGTGTCGAGCCACGCCTGGTGCATGCTCTCGGCGCCGAAGTGGCTGGTCGGACGAAAGCGCGCGGGATTGTCGAAGCTGGCGACGGTGAGGTCCATCTTCGTCGTGTCCTTGGTGTAGCGGAAGCCGAGCGAGGTGCCGCAGGCGGCGCAGAACGGCCGCTGCGCGATCGGCGAGCTCTGGTACCAGTTGGGCTCCGTCTCCCAGCTGACCGCCGCCTGCTCGAGCGTCTTCAGGGCAAGGCTGACGTTACCGCTGGCGCGCTGGCACATGCGGCAGTGGCACAGATAGGCGTCGTCGTCCGCGACCGCGGCGGTGAAGCGTATCCGTCCGCAGGCGCAGCCGCCGGTCATTTGCGCTGCTGACATGCCGGGCCCCTTGTTTCCGTCACCCCAGCGGAGGCTGGGGTCCAAGCGCGGTATGGATTCCAGCCTTCGCTGGAATGACAGTCAAGTGTTGAGGCCCCAGCCTTCGCTGGGGTGACGCGTGGCGGCTCACGCGGCCTTCTGCAGATGCTTGCGGCCGAGCAGTTCGGCGATCTGGACCGCGTTGAGGGCCGCGCCCTTGCGGAGGTTGTCGCTGACCACCCACAGGGACAGGCCATTGTCGACGGTCGGGTCCTCGCGCACGCGGCTGACGAAGGTCGCATAGTCGCCGACGCATTCGACCGGGGTCACGTAGCCGCCGTTCTCGCGCTTATCGACCAGCATCACGCCGGGCGCCTCGCGCAATATGGCTTGCGCCTCGGCGGCCGAGATTTCGTCCTCGAACTCGATGTTTACGGCCTCGCTATGGCCGACGAACACGGGGACCCGCACGCATGTCGCGGTAACCTTGATCGACGGATCGAGGATCTTCTTGGTCTCGACCACCATCTTCCATTCCTCCTTGGTCGAACCGTCGTCGAGGAAGACGTCGATGTGGGGAATGACGTTGAAGGCGATCTGCTTGGTGAAGTGCGCGGGCTCGTTGGTATCGCCGACGAAGATATTGCGGCTCTGCTCGAACAGTTCGTCCATGCCCGCCTTGCCGGAGCCGGACACCGACTGATAGGTCGCGACCACCACCCGCTTGATCCTCGCCGCATCGTGCAGCGGCTTCAGCGCGACGACCAGTTGCGCGGTCGAGCAATTGGGGTTGGCGATGATGTTCTTCTTGGCATAGCCGGCGATCGCCTGGGGGTTCACCTCGGGCACGATCAGCGGCACGTCCGGGTCCATGCGGTAGAGCGAGCTGTTGTCGATCACCGTGCAGCCGGCCGCCGCGGCGCGGGGCGCGTGGAGCCTGCTGGTCTCCGAGCCGGCAGCGAACAGGGCCATGTCCCAGCCCGCGAAGTCGAAATGCTCGAGGTTCTTGACCCTGAGTTCCTCGCCGCTGTCGCCGAAGTCGATGACGTCGCCGGTCGAGCGCGGCGAGGCGACCGCCGCGACTTCGGCGAGCGGGAATTGCCGCTCGGCAAGGATGTTGAGGATCTCGCGGCCGACGTTGCCGGTCGCGCCGACCACCGCGATGCGATAGCCCGATGCCATTGTCATTCTCCACAAATGCGAACGGCCGGACCCAGGGGCCCGGCCGCATCAACTCACGACGAGCCGCGCCGGGCTCAGGCCCCGGCCTTCTCCGGAGCCGAGGCGCCGGCCTCGGTCTCTGCGCCCTTGCCCCCCGCAACGTCGCGACGCATGTCGCGGCGCTCGGCGATGCGGGCCGACTTGCCGGTGCGGCCGCGCAGATAATAGAGCTTGGCACGGCGCACGGCGCCGCGGCGCACGACCTCGATCGCATCGATGGTCGGCGAATAGAGCGGGAAGACGCGCTCGACGCCCTCGCCGAAGCTGATCTTGCGGACCGTGAAGCTGGAGCCGACGCCCTTGTTGGAGCGGGCGATGCACACGCCCTCGAAATTCTGCACGCGGGTGCGGTCGCCCTCGATGACCTTGACGCCGACGCGCAAGGTGTCGCCGGGCCGGAATTCGGGGATTGGGCGGGCCTGGGTGAGCGCGTCAATGGCCTCGCGCTCGAGGGTCTCGATCAGGTTCATGACTCTTTGCCTTCATCGTCTTCGTGCCGCGCGCCAGAGGGCGGTGCCTGCGATGCGCCCCCGTGGCGCTCGATCAGGTCCGGCCGCCATAGCCGTGTGTCGCGGACCGCCTGGGCATGTCGCCACGCCGCGATCCTCGCATGATCCCCCGACCGCAGCACCTCGGGGATCGTGCGCCCTTCCCATGTCACTGGTCGGGTATAATGCGGATATTCGAGCAGCCCCGTCTCGAAGCTCTCTTCCTCTCCGCTGGAGGCCGCGCCCATTACTCCGGGGAGCAGGCGAACGCAAGCGTCGAGCAGGACCATGGCGCCGAGCTCGCCGCCCGACAGCACATAGTCGCCGATGCTCACCGGCTCGAGCGGGCGAGCGGCGAAGATGCGCTCGTCGAAGCCCTCGAAGCGCCCGCACAGCAGGATGGCGCCCTCTCCCGCCGCAAGCTCGCGCACGCGGCCTTGGGTCAAAGGCTTGGCGCGGGGCGTCAGCGCAAGCATCGGGCGCCCGTCGGCGACGCTGTCGAGGGCGGCGGCGAGCACGTCCGGGCGAAGCACCATGCCCGCGCCGCCGCCGGCCGGAGTGTCGTCGACGCTGCGGTGCCTGTCCGTCGCAAAGTCGCGGATGTTGCGCGCCTCCAGGCTCCAGACTCCCGCCTGGAGCGCGCGCCCGGCAAGGCTGATCCCGAGCGGCCCTGGAAACATCTCCGGATAGAGGGTCAGAACGGAGGCGCGAAAGGTCATGACAAGCGCCTACCACCGCCTTTTTGAGGTGGGAACATCGACGGGCGTAGCGCGCTCGGACGGCATGGCCGACGATATTCTTGACTGCCTCATCATCGGCGGGGGCCCGGCTGGCCTCACCGCAGCCATCTACCTTGCCCGCTTTCACCTGGACATCATGGTGGTGGACGCGGGCAAAAGCCGCGCGTCGTGGATCCCGTGCAGCCACAACCATGCCGGCTTCCCGGACGGTATCAACGGCAAGGAACTGCTCCGGCTGATGCGCGAGCAGGCGCAGAAATATGGGGCAAAGATCGAGACGGCGCGCGTGACCAAGCTCGAGCGGTGCGACGACGGGCTGTTCTCGGCCGAGTGGGGTTCAGGCGCGAGGCAAGCGCGCAGCGTGCTGCTCGCGACCGGCCTCACCAATCGCAAGCCGCCGATGGACGAGGACCTGCACGACGAGGCGCTGGCGCGGGGCCTGATCCGCTATTGCCCGATCTGCGACGGCTATGAGGTCACCGACAAGAAGGTCGGCGTGATCGGCAGCGGCAGCCACGGGGTGGCTGAAGCCCTGTTCCTGCGCAGCTACACCGCCGACGTCACGCTGATCGCACCCGACAGCGCGCTGAACCTCAGCCCTGAAGACCGGCAGAAGCTCCAGGAGGCGCAAATCAAGGCGGTCGATGGTCCAGCACAGGCCGTCGCCGCAGCGGCGGACTGCATCGTCGTCGACACGGCCGAGGGGCACCACGCGTTCGACAGCGTCTATCCGGCGCTGGGATCCGACACCCATACCCAGCTTGCCGAGATGATCGGCGCCGAGCTCGCGCCGGACGGCTGCGTCCTGTGCGACGAGAAGATGCGCTCGACGTTTCCGGGCTTTTATGCGGCCGGCGACGTGGTGCACGGCCTCGACCAGATCAGCCATGCGATGGGCGAAGGCGGCCAGGCCGCGACCACCATTCGCAATGATTTGGCGCGGCAGCGGCCGATGCTGCGCGAGGCGGTGATTCCCGAACAGCAGCTGGAGACCGCCGAAACCGGCTCCTGATCTGATCAGGCGAGGAAGTCGCGATCAAGAAGAATATGGCCATCCTCAAGATCCGCCACGCCCGGACGCAGCGGAATCAGTGAGCGGCGGCCGTCCGGCTCCTCCACTTCGAGCAAGTCGCCCGCGCCGTAGTTCTCGACGGCTGCCACCGTGCCGACTTCGCCTCCGTCACTGTCGAAGCAGGGCAAGCCGATCAGATCGACATGGTAATATTCGCCCTCTGCCAGCGGCGGCAAAGCGGCGCGTTCGACCTCCACCAAGGCGCCGCGCAGCGCCTCGGCCGCGGACCGGTCGGCGATCCCCTCAAAGCGGGCCACTGCGGTCTTGCCGCCACCCGTAATGGACAGCAGCTTGCGCTGGATCCCGCCGACCAGCAGCCGCTCATGGCCCGCGAGGCTGTCGACGGACTGCGCAAACAGCTTGAGGCGCAGCTCGCCTTTGATGCCATGAGCGCCGGCGACCGCGGCAAGCGCGACGCGCTTTTCCCCGGCTGCCGACGCCATGGAGCTTACTCGGCCTTCTCGGCCTCGCCCTCGGCCGGAGCCTCGGTCGACACGCCCTCGCCCTCGGCGGTCGCGGCCTCGGGCGAACCGGCGGTCGGGGGCGCGACGTCGTCGGCGCCCTCGGCAGGCTCGGGCTGAGCGGTGGCCGTGTCTTCGGCGGCAACCTCCTCGGCCGGAGCCTCGGGCGCGGGCGCAGCGGCCTCGGCAGCGGCGGCTTCGGCGAGCTCGGCCTCGCGGGTGGCGCGCTGCTCGGCGCGCTCTGTCGCCTTCTCGCCCGGCTTGCCCTTGTTGGGGTTGCTGCGGGCAGCGCGCTCGCGGATGCCGGCGGCGTCGAGGAAGCGCAGCACGCGGTCCGACGGCTGGGCGCCGACGGAAAGCCAGTGCGAGATGCGCTCGGCATCGAGCTTGACCCGCTCCGGCGAATCCTTGGCCAGCAACGGATTGTAGGTGCCGAGCTTCTCGATGAAGCGGCCGTCGCGCGGAGCGCGGCTGTCGGCGACGACGATGCGGTAATAGGGGCGCTTCTTGGCGCCGCCGCGGGCGAGACGAATTGCTAGTGCCATGTCTTCAGTCCTTCTTACAAATGTCTGCTATTTCTTCGAAAATTTGTTGAATCCCGGGGGCATGTTGAACGGCTGACCGCCGCCCAGGCCCGGCAATGCCGCGCCGCCGCCAAGACCGCCGGGCGGGAGCGCACCGGGCGCGAGCCCGCCGAGCGCGCCTTCGAGGCCGCCCTTGCTGAACATGGACGCGAGCTTGCCCAGCCCGCCCATCTTCTTCAGCTTCTTCATCACGGTCGCCATTTCCTGGTGCATCTTGAGGAGCTTGTTGACCTCCTGCACGGTGGTGCCGCTGCCCTTGGCGATGCGGATCTTGCGCTTGGCATTGATCAGCTCGGGCTTCGAGCGCTCCTTGGCGGTCATCGACGACAGGATCGCCTCGAGGTGAACCAGGGCCTTGCCGTCCTGCGCCTTGTCCATTGCGCCCTTCACGCCCTTAAGGCCCGGCATCATGCCGGCGAGCGCGCCGAGGCCGCCCATCCGCTGCATCTGCGCGATCTGCGAGCGCAGGTCGTCGAGGTCGAACTTGCCCTTGGCCATCTTGGCCGCGAGCTTTTCGGCGTCCTCCTGCTGGATCGTCTCGGCGGCGCGCTCGACGAGGCTGACGACGTCGCCCATGCCAAGGATGCGCCCGGCGACCCGCTCGGGGTGGAAGCGCTCGATGGCGTCGAGGCCCTCGCCGGTGCCGGCGAACTTGATCGGCTTGCCGGTGACCGCGCGCATCGACAGAGCCGCGCCGCCGCGGGCGTCGCCGTCCATGCGGGTCAGGATGACGCCGGTGAGATCGACCTCGCCGGCAAAGCCCCTGGCGACGTTGACCGCGTCCTGGCCGGTGAGGCTGTCGACCACCAGCAGGGTCTCGGTTGGGCTGGAGGCGGAGGCGACCGCCTTCATCTCGCCCATCAAGGCATCGTCGACGTGGAGCCGCCCGGCGGTGTCGAGCAGCAGCACGTCATAGCCCTGGAGGCGCGCCGACTGCAGCGCGCGGCGGGCGATCTCGACCGGCGGCTGGCCAGCGACGATGGGGAGCGTGTCGACATTGGCCTGGCGGCCGAGCACCGCCAGCTGCTCCTGCGCCGCCGGGCGGGCGACGTCGAGCGAGGCCATCAGCACCTTCTTGCGTTCCCGCTCGGAGAGGCGCTTGGCGAGCTTGGCCGTGGTGGTGGTCTTGCCCGAGCCCTGGAGGCCGACCATCATCACCACCGCGGGCGGGTTGACGTCGGTGCGCAGCTCGGCGGTCTCGGCGCCGAGCATCTCGACCAGGGCATCGTGGACGATCTTGACGACCTGTTGGCCCGGCGTGACCGAGCGCAGCACTTCCTGGCCGACCGCGCGCTCCGTCACCCGCTCGACGAAATCGCGGGCGACCGGCAGCGCGACGTCGGCCTCGAGCAAAGCGACCCGCACTTCGCGCAGCGCCGCGCGGACGTCCGCTTCCGAAAGCGCGCCGCGCCCGCGGAGCTTGTCGAATACGCCGCCGAGCCGATCGCTCAGACTGTCGAACATGCACTACTCCTCACGGCGAATGGCCAAAACGCAAAACACGCCGGCGGGCGAAACCTCGCCGGCCAGCGTGCACCCTCAGGCGCTGCTCGTCATCTGCTGTCGAAATCGACCTGCGGGCGCTTAGCGGTAATCGCCTGCCAGTTCAACCGCGCGGCTTGGGACCCCGCGGCGGACCGCCGGGTCGGGTACCGCGCCCCTGGGGCGGCCGCGGTCCGCGGCGCTCGCCGCCCGGCCCCCGCGATGCGGGCCCTCGCGGCTGGCGCTCCGGCACCCGGTCGAGCGGCCGCGACGCCTGCTCGCTCTTGGGGCCGACGGCATATCCCTCTTTCAGGAGCTGGGTGAAGGCGGCCCGGGTGCTGGCGGCGATCGCGTCCTGGAGCGGCTTGGGCAGATCGGCGAAGGTGGTGTTGGGGTGGATCGCCTGAAGATCGCGAAGCAATTGGTTGGGCAGGCCGCCCGAAGCCGCCTTGAGCGCCGCGACGGCGTCGAGGATGGCGGAAAAGATCACGGACTGCATGACGTCGGTCGCGGCTCTCGGCATGCTGTGTCAACTCCTGGCCGGTGGACTCGGGTTCGGCGCACCCCTAAGTCGCGCCGCGATGCTTCGGCAATTCCACAAGATGCATGGGCTCGGCAATGATTTCGCGATCTTCGATGCGCGCGAGCAACCGCTGGAGATCAGCCAGGCGCTCGCGCGCGCGCTCGCCGACCGGCGCACCGGCATCGGCTGCGACCAATTGATCCTGCTCGAGCGATCGGAGCAGGCGGACCTCAAGATGCGGATCTGGAACCATGACGGCGGCGAGGTGCAGAGCTGCGGCAATGCGTCGCGCTGTGTCGTCGCGCTGACCGGCGCCGGGACGATCGAGACCGGCGGCGGGATCGTCGCCGGCAAGGGGGACGGCGACGAAATCGAGGTCAGCATCGGCGAGCCGCGGTTCGCATGGGACGAGGTGCCCGTCAGCTATCGCATGGACACGGCCGCGGTGCCGATGGCCTGGGGTCCGCTTGAAAAGCCGATGGCGCTCAGCGTCGGCAACCCGCACCTGGTGTTCTTCGTCGCTGACACGGAGGCGGTCGATCTCGACAGCCTGGGGCCGGCGATCGAGCATGACCCTGCTTTCCCCGAGCGCATCAACGTCAATATCGCGGCGGTCCAAAGCGACGGGTCGCTCAAGCTGCGCACGTGGGAGCGCGGCGCCGGCCTGACCCGCGCCTGCGGCACCGGCGCCAGCGCGACAGGCGTGGCGGCGATCCGCTCCAGGCGGGCGAGCTCGCCGGTGCGGGTGGAGATGCCGGGCGGGGCGCTGACCATTGCCTGGGCCCCGGGGGAGCCGGTGCGCATGCGGGGGCCCGCCACCCACGTCTACACCGGCGAAATCGCGTTGGAGCCCGCGGCTTGAGCGTCGAGACCGTCACGCTCGGCTGCCGGCTCAACTTCGCCGAGAGCGAGGCGATGCGCCGCGCCATGGCCGATGACCGCGAGCGGGTGATCGTCAACAGCTGCGCGGTGACCTCCGAAGCCGTGCGCCAGACGCGGCAGGCGATCCGCCGCGCGCGGCGTGAGCGGCCCGGCGCAGAAATCGTCGCGACCGGCTGCGCGGTCCAGCTTGAGCCTGAAGCCTTCCGGGCAATGCCGGAGGTCGACCGCATCCTGCTCAAGGACTTTGCACGACCGGCCGTCGCCGCCGGGTTCATGAGCAGGGTTCGCAGCTTCGTCGCGATCCAGACCGGCTGCGACCATCGCTGCACCTTCTGCACCATCTGGCAGGCGCGCGGGCCGAGCATTTCGCTGCCGTTCAGCGCCATCCGCGACGCTGTCGCGCGCGAGATCGACGCCGGCGCCAATGAGATCGTGCTGACGGGAGTCGACATTACCAGCTACGACCAGGCCGGCGCGCTCGGCCGCCTGTGCGAACGCCTGCTCGCGGCCGAACCGCAGCTGCGGCGGCTGCGGCTGTCGTCGCTTGACGGGATCGAAATCGACGATGCCTTGTTCGCGCTGATCGCCGGCGAGCCGCGGCTGATGCCGCACTTCCATCTGTCGCTGCAGGCCGGGGACGATCTGATCCTCAAGCGCATGAAGCGGCGCCACAGCCGCACCGACGCGGTCCGCACGGTGGCGCGCATCAAGGCGGCGCGCGCCGACGCGACGATCGGCGCCGACCTCATCGCCGGCTTTCCCACTGAAACCGAAGAGATGGCCATCAACAGCCTCAAGTTGCTCGACGAGTGCGACGTGGTCGCCGCGCACGTCTTCCCCTTCTCGCCGCGCCCGAACACGCCGGCGGCGCGGATGCCGCAGCTCCCCGCGGGCATTGCCAAGGCTCGTGCTGCACGGCTGCGCGAGGCGGCGGCGGCGCGGCGCAGGCGCTGGCTCGACAGCCTTGTCGGCACCGTCCAACCGGTTCTGATCGAAAATGGCGGCAAAGGTCACAGCGACAATTTCGCGCCGGTGCGGGTCGCGGACAGCAAGCGCGGCGAGGCGGGTCCGGTGACGATCACCGGCCGCGACGGCGACCTGCTGGTGGGCAGCTTCGCATGAGCTGGCTTGACCGCCTGCGCGGCGGCTTCACCAAGACCGCCGACCGGCTCGCCGACAATCTGACCGGCCTGACCAGCCGGGCGGCGCTCGACACCTCGACGCTCGACGATGTCGAGGAAGCGCTGATCGCCTCGGACCTGGGTCCCGAGGCCTCGCGCCGGATTCGGGAGGCGATCGCCGCGCGCCGTTTCGAGCAGCTCGACGAGCGCGGGCTTCGCACGATCCTCGCCGAGGAGATCGAGGCGATCCTGGCGCCGGTCGCCAAGCCGCTGGAGGTGTGGGGCTTCCCGCGGCCGCACGTGATCCTGGTGATCGGGGTCAACGGATCGGGCAAGACCACGACCATCGGCAAGCTCGGCGCCTGGCTGCAGGAGCAGGATTATGGCGTGCTGCTGGCCGCGGGCGACACCTTCCGGGCGGCCGCCATCGAGCAGCTGCAGATCTGGGGAGACCGCGTCGGCGCGCCGGTGATTGCCGGCAAGGAAGGCGGAGACGCGGCGGGGATCGTGTTCGACGGGGTCCGCCAGGCAACGGCGACGGGGATCGACGCCTTGATCGTCGACACCGCGGGGCGCCTTCAGAACAAGACCCATCTGATGGACGAATTGTCGAAGATCCGCCGCGTGCTCGGCCGGCTCAACCCGGAAGCGCCGCATGACGTGCTGCTGGTGCTCGACGCCACCACCGGACAGAACGCACTTGCCCAGGTCGAGGTGTTCCGCGACAGCGCCGGGGTGACCGGCCTCATCATGACCAAGCTCGATGGCACGGCGCGCGGCGGCATATTGGTCGCCGCGGCCGAGCGCTTCGGCCTGCCGATCCATGCGATCGGCGTTGGCGAGGGCGCCGGCGACCTGCGCCCGTTCGACCCGCGCGCGGTTGCCCGCGCGATTGCGGGGCTGCCGCCGGAATGAGCACGAAACCCAACGAGCCGTCGGGCGGCGCACGGCTGCTGATCGACCTTGGGCCGCTGCTGGTCTTTTTCGGCGCCAATTTCCTGGCGCCGGTGCCTGGGCCGATGAAGATCTTCGTCGCCACGGGGGCCTTCATGGCAGCGATGATCGCGGCAATGCTGGTGTCGCAGATCCGCTACCGCTCGATCTCACCTTTGTTGTGGTTTTCCGGGGTGATGGTGGTGGTGATGGGCGGCCTCACTTTGTGGCTGCACAACGAGACCTTCATCAAGATCAAGCCGACGATCTATTACGGCTTCGTCGCCGCGCTGCTCGCGTTCGGCCTTGCCACCGGGCGGCCGCTGCTGAAGACGGTGCTCGGCAGCACCTACCCCGGACTCGACCAGCAGGGCTGGATCAAGCTGACGCGGAACTGGGCGATCTTCTTCGCCTTCATGGCCGGGCTAAACGAGGCGGTGTGGCGCAACAGCTCGACCGATTTCTGGATCGGCTTCAAATTGTGGGGCGCGATCCCCCTCACCTTCCTGTTCGCCCTCGCCAATGTGCCGATGCTGCTTCGCCACGGGCTCGCGCGTGACGCAGCGCAGCCGACGGAGCCCGGCCCGGTCGAGTGAGCGAACCGATCCTCGCCATCCGCGGCCTGCGCAAGGCCTACAAGAGCGGCACGGAAGCGCTGCGGTCGGTCGACCTCGACATCGGGCGCGGCGAGATCTTCGCGTTGCTCGGCCCGAACGGCGCCGGCAAGACCACCCTGATCAGCATCGTCTGCGGGATCGTCACGGCGTCGGGCGGCGAAGTGCTGGTCGACGGCCGGCACTGGCAACGCGACTATCGCCACGCCCGCACCCGCATCGGCCTGGTGCCGCAGGAGCTGCACACCGACGCGTTCGAGCCGGTGATGGCGACGGTCAACTTCAGCCGCGGGCTGTTCGGCAAGAGCCCCAACCCCGCCTACATCGAGAGACTGCTTCGCGATTTGTCCCTGTGGGACAAGCGCCACGCGATCATGAAAGAGCTTTCGGGCGGAATGAAGCGCCGGGTGATGATCGCCAAGGCGCTCGCCCATGAGCCCGACATATTGTTCCTCGACGAGCCGACCGCCGGCGTCGACGTCGAGCTTCGCCGCGACATGTGGGCGCTGGTCCGCGGGCTGCGCGAGAACGGCACCACGATCATCCTCACCACCCACTACATCGAGGAAGCCGAGGAGATGGCCGACCGGGTCGGGGTCATCAACCGGGGCGAGCTGATCCTGGTCGAGGAGAAGCACGCGCTGATGCAGAAGCTCGGCCGCAAGGAGCTGACCCTCCAGCTCGCCGATCCGCTCGCGGCCGTGCCGCCGGAGCTTGGCGCCTGGCAGCTTGAGCTCAGCGGCGACGGCCGCACTTTGACCTACCGGTTCGACGCCAAGGCCGACCGCACCGGGGTTCCCTCTTTGCTCACTGCGATGCGCGACCTGGAGATTGCATTCACCGACCTCGACACCCGCAGTTCGAGCCTCGAGGATATCTTCGTCGATCTCATCCACGAGCAGCGGAGCGCGGCATGAACTGGCGCGGCGTCTTCGCCATCTACAAGTTCGAGATGCACCGTTTCCGCCGCACCTTGTGGACGGGGCTCGCGGTGCCAGTGATCACGACGTCGCTCTATTTCGTCGTCTTTGGAGCCGCGATCGGCAGCCGCATGACCGAGATCGGCGGCGTGCCGTACGGCGCCTTCATCGTGCCCGGGCTGATGATGCTGAGCCTGTTCACCGAGAGCATCTTCAACGCCAGCTTCGGAATCCACATGCCGCGCTTCACCGGCACCATCTACGAGATATTGTCGGCGCCCCTGTCCGCGTTCGAGACGGTGCTCGGCTATGTCGGCGCGGCGGCGACCAAGGCGATGAGCGTGGCGCTGGTGATCCTCGCCACCGCGCATCTGTTCGTCCCGCTCAGCATCGCCCATCCCGGCCTGATGCTGCTCTATCTGCTGGTGGTGGCGCTGACCTTCTGCCTGTTCGGTTTCGCGGTCGGGGTGTGGGCGAAAGGCTTCGAGCAGCTGCAGGTGATCCCGCTGCTGGTCGTCACCCCCCTCACCTTCCTCGGCGGCGCCTTCTACTCGATCGACATGCTGGCCGAACCCTGGCGGTCGATCACCTTGTTCAACCCGGTCGTGTATCTGATCAACGGCTTCCGCTGGACCTTCTTCGGCACCGCCGACGTGGCGTTCGGGACCGCGCTTGGCGCGACCTTCACCTTCCTGCTCGTGTGCCTGGCGACGGTGTGGTGGATCTTCAGGACCGGATATCGCCTCAAGGCGTAGGCGTCAGGCGGGCTGCGCCTGCTTGCCGACCGAGGCGAGCCGCTCGGCGGCCCTGTCCCAGTTCACCACCTGCCACCAGGCGGCGAGATAGTCGGCGCGGCGGTTCTGGTAGGTCAGGTAGTAAGCGTGCTCCCACACGTCGTTGCCGAGGATCGGCGTGCCCTTGAGCTCGGCGACGTCCATCAGCGGATTGTCCTGGTTGGGCGTCGCGGCGATCTCAAGCGCGCCGTCGGCGGTCGCGACCAGCCAGACCCAACCGGAGCCGAACTGGCCCACGCCGGCGCTGTTGAACTTCTCCTTGAAGCCGTCGAGCGACCCCCACTTGGACGTGATGGCATCGCGCAGCTCGCCCTGCGGTTCGCCGCCGCCCGGGCGCATCGTCTCCCAGAAAAAGCTGTGGTTCCAGTGCCCGCCGCCGTTGTTGCGAACGACCTTGGGAAGGCTGGACGCGGTGGCGAGCAGGTCCTCGAGCGAGCGGCCCTGGAGGGAGGCGTCGCCCGCGACCGCCTCGTTGAGCTTGTCGACATAGGTCTGGTGATGCTTGCCGTGATGAAGGCGCATGGTCTGCTCGTCGATGACCGGGGCCAGAGCGGCATGATCATAAGGCAGTTGCGGCAAGGTATAGGCCATGTCGTCCTCCTGTTGGGCTGTGCCGCCGATGTAGGGAAATCACCGTGCGGGTCCAAGCCCTACGCAACAGGCTCAGGCGGCGCTTTCGGCGTCGAGCAGTTTGTGGCGCTTGAGGGCGTGGCGAAGCTGGTCGTAGCTGAGGCCGAGCGCCGCCGCCGTTGCGCGCTGGTTGTAGCGGTTTCGTGCCAGCCCGTCTTCGAGCAAAGCTCGCTCGTAAGCGGCGACGGCGCCGCGGAAATCGTCGGTCTGAGCGGCGGCTGGCGATGCCGCGGGCGGCGCCGCGGCGGCCGAAGGGCGCGGCTCGGCACTGTCCGCCACGGCGGTCGGTGTTACCCGCGCCTGCAAATCGGCTGCCCAAGGCGAGCGGAACGGATCGAACTGGACGGCTTCAATCGGCCGCTCGGGATCCTCGTGACGATAGACCGCGCGCTCGACCACGTTGCGCAACTCGCGCACGTTGCCGGGCCACGGATAGACCTCCAGCTCCGCCAGCACCCGCGAGCTGAAGCCCGGCCAGTTGCTCCAGTCGAGCTCGACTGCCATTCGGCGGCCGAAATGCTCCGCGAGCAAGGGGATGTCGCCCGTGCGCGCGCGCAGCGGTGGCAGGGTCACCACCTCGAACGACAAGCGGTCGAGCAGATCGGCGCGGAAGCGGCCTTGCTCGACGAGGCCCGGGAGGTGCTCGTTGGTGGCGGCGACGATGCGCACGTCCACGCTGATCGGCTTGGACGCGCCGATCCGCGTCACTTCGCCATATTCGACCGCGCGCAGCAACCGGTCCTGCGCGGGCGACGACAGGGTCGCCAGCTCGTCCAGGAACAGGGTCCCGCCGTCGGCTTCCTCGAAACGGCCGTGGCGGGTCTTGGCGGCGCCGGTGAAGCTGCCGGCCTCGTGGCCGAACAGCTCGGCCTCGATCAGGTTTTCGGGCAGCGCAGCGCAGTTCATCGTCACCAGCGGGCCCGCCCAACGGCCGCTGAGGTGGTGAAGGCGCTCGGCGATCAGCTCCTTGCCGGTGCCGCGCTCACCGATGACCAGCACGGGCCGGTTGAGCGGCGCGGCGCGACTTGCCCGCTCGACGGCGTCGAGAAAGGCGAGGCTCTGCCCAACGAACTGATTGGCCCGCTCCATATTTCCCTGCCAAGAATCTGGCCGAGTGTTGGTGGCAGATCCCACCAATTGGCAAGATATTTTCGGCGAGCGGACGAGCGACAAAGGCCGCTTTCCGCACCGTCTCGCCATTTTTGCCGGACTGGCACGCTGCTTGTATTGGATGTTGGCGTAAACAGGGCCTGTTGACGATTGCGGAGTGCTGGAATGGGTATTTTTTCCCGAACGCGAGACATTGTCGCGGCGAACATGACGGAGCTTCTCGACCGGTCCGAAGACCCGGCGCGGATGATCCGCATGATCATTCTCGAGATGGAGGAAACCCTTGTCGAGGTGCGCGCCCAGGCGGCGCGCTCGATTGCCGACGGCAAGGAGATGCGCCGGGCCTGCAGGCGGCTCGAGGAATTGCAGGCGAGTTGGACGGAAAAAGCCGAGCTCGCTCTGTCCAAGGATCGCGAGGACCTTGCCAAGGCGGCGCTGATCGAGCGCCAGAAGGCCGCCGACATGGCCAACGGCCTGAAGTGCGAGATCGCGGTGATCGACGAGACCCTGAAGGGCTACGAGGCCGACATTGCCAAGCTGCAGGGCAAGCTTCGCGAGGCGCGGGCCCGGCAGAATGCGATCACCGCGCGGATAGAGAGCGCGGTCACCCGCGCCCGGGCAAGCGAGATCATGAACGGCAACCGCACCGAGGACGCGTTCAGCCGCTTCGAGGTGCTCGAGCGCCGCGCCGACTTCGCGGAAGGGCGCGCCGACGCGCTGGGGATGACCGGGCCCAAGAGCCTGGAAGAGGAAATTGCCGAGCTGCGCGCGTCCGAACAGGTCGACGCCGAGCTCGAGGCGATGAAGGCCGCGCTCAAGGCCAAGGGGGAGTAATCAATGGAAGAAGAGATCATGGGCATGATGATCGGCGGGCTCGCCATCGTCTGCCTGTTCATCGGCCTGCCGTGGGTGATCTTTCACTACGTGACCAAGTGGAAGACCGCGGCAACGCTGACCCAGTCCGACGAGAAACTGCTGGACGAGCTGCACGATGCCGCGCGCCGTCTCGACGACCGCATCTGCAGCATCGAGCGGATCATGGACGCCGAGAACCCGCAATGGCGGCAGAACTGCCTGCCCGGCCGCACCGAATCCCGACGCCTGCTAGCCGACGAGGACCTTCGCCATGGCTAATCTGCAACCACCGAGCCGCACCCGCTTCTACCGCGACAAGCGCAACGGCAAGTTCCTCGGCGTGTGCTCGGGAATTGCCGACTATACCGGCTTCGACGTCACCCTGGTGCGCGTCGTGCTGGTTGCGGCCATCATCATGGGCAGCGGGGCCCCGCTCCTGCTCTACTTCATCGCGGCGTTCATGACGCCCGACAAGCCGCGCGAGTTCGCGCTCGCCGACAATGAGGAGCGCGAGTTCTGGCAGAACGTGCGGGCATCGCCGACCCGCACCGCCCGCGACATACGCTCGCGGCTGCGCGACATCGACCGCCGTCTCGCCGACATCGAGAGCTACGTGACCACCCAAAACCGCTCACTCGCTCAAGAGATCGAGCAGCTGCGATAAGGAGGAGTCCCATGAAGGGCCTTTGCACGGGAGAGCAGAAGTGATGGGACCAGGCGAAGTTTTCATCGCGCTGATCGTGATCGGTTTGCCGATCATGGCGCTGACCGCGATCTTCACCCGCTGGATGAAGCTGAAGGAGAAGAAATTCGAGCTTGAAGCCAATCTGGCGGCCGAAAAGGCGGCGCAATACGCCGCCAGCAACGCCGAGCTCGAAGCTCGCGTCCGAGTGCTCGAGAAGATCGTCACTGACGGCGGCGCGCAGACTGCCGCACAGATCGAGGCGCTGCGCGAAGCACCGCGCCTCCCGCAAGGAGACAAGGTGCAATGAACCCGTTCGAAATGGTGGTGCTGATCGTCGCGATCGTGATGATCGCGACTGTGGTGAAGAGCCGGCACCGCAGCCGCCACGTCAGCGACGACCCGCAGGAGCGTGCCGAAACGCTGCGCCTGCGCGAAGAGGTCAAGCAGCTCAAGGAGCGCCTCCACGTACTCGAGCGCATCGCCACCGACCGCGAGAACACGCTCGCGCGGGAGATCGAGGAGCTGCGCGACCGCTAGAAGCGGTGCGCGCCGGCTGCTAGGCCGGGAAAATGGTCGCCTTGCCCCCCCTTGCCGAACTGCTCGACGAATATGAGCTGCTCGACGCCGAGGAGCGCTATCGCCTGCTGATCGACCTTGGCCGCAAGCTCGAGCCGATGCCCGACGCGCTCAAGACCGATGCGACCAGGGTGCGCGGCTGTTCGGCATCGGTGTGGGTCTATCCGCAGCGCAGCCAGGACGACCGCCTGCACTTCCTCGCCGACAGCAATGCCGCAATCACCAAGGGCATCGTCGCCTTGGTGCTGGCGGCGGTCCAGGACCGGCCGGCGCGCGAGGTGGCGGAGATGGATGTCGCCGCGGCGCTGGCGCCGTTCGAGCTGTCGCGCCAGCTCTCCGCCAACCGCACGCAGGGGATTCCCAACATGATCACGCTGGTGCGGGACACGGCGCGGCGGCTCGCCGCTTGATCGCCGCGGGCGAACGGTTCGATCCCGCCGCATTCTTCGAAACGGCGCGCCAGGTCGGCCACGGGCGGGCGCTCGGCATGCGGTTCGGCGACGCCGGTGAC
>DATLFV010000088.1:0-17859 GCA_035540875.1 Sphingomicrobium sp.
CCCACGCGGTTGCTTATGACCCGACGAAGGAACCGTCACTCGCACGGACCTCTGTGATCGACATACTTGGAAGCATGTATCTAACGCCACGTAGCGCCGTCATGGTCCTGCTCATCCTCGCACTGGCGGCTTTTGTAGCAATGAAGGTTCTGCGCGGTCAGTGGTAATATCTGCTTTGGGTGGAACGCGGACATGCACACCCGTATCGTGAGAGAAAATGGCTACGGCGCATCTTCTTTTCGGCTACTTGGGATCAGGTAAGACTAGCTTTGCCAAGCGTCTGGAGGCCGAGCACGGGGCGGTTCGGTTCACACCCGACGAGTGGATGGCCGGCCTGTTTGGAGACGATCCGCCTGAGGAGAGCTTCGCGGAGAAGGCCGAGGCCATTCTGGAGTTACTCGAACCGCTGTGGACGCGCTGCCTCTCTCTCGGTTTGGATGTTGTCCTGGATTACGGTTTCTGGAGACGCAAGGAGCGAGCCGAAGTGCGCGCGGTTGTGGAGCGCCTCGGCGCGAGTGCATGCCTCTATCGCCTTGAGTGCCCCGACGACGAAGCGCGCATGCGGATCGAGGCCCGAAATCAGGCGGATGACCGTAGCCTCTATATAGCGCCTGCAACCTATGACGCGCTCTGGCGTCGCTTCGAACCTCTCGATGTTGATGAAGCTTGCTTGGATGTGGACGAGCGGACCGTCCGCTGAGCGTCGAAAGCAAATCTACCCGCTAATGTCGGCAATGGGTCGAAAGCAGACGGTAGGAAACCAGTGTCTGCTTTGGGTGGAAAGCGGACGTTGCGTTCGCGTCGAGCGCTCCGCAATATGGGGCGATGGCAGAGAAGGTATGCCCGGTCGTTTTCCGCACTTCCAGGGGCGCAACCGAGGTGTTGGCATTCAGGCATCCGTCGGCAGGCAAGCAGTTCGTCAAAGGGACGATCGAAGAGGGCGAGCCCGGGCGACAGGCTGCGATCCGCGAGCTTCGGGAAGAGAGCGGGATCACGACTGATCGCCAGCTTCTCGACCTTGGACAAGCTCTCATAGGAGCGCAATCGGCCCTCTGGCACTTCTTCGCTGTGGAAGTGGAGGGGCTTCCGGAGAGCTGGGAGCATCAGACGGACGACGATTTTGGTCACGTCTTCTCGTTCTTCTGGCATCCCGTTGCCGACGATCTAGACGAGGAGTGGCACCCTCGATTTCATGACGCGCTGCGGATAATCCGGCTGTCGCTTCCGCATGGCTCCAACTGCCCTTCCTTCGTCCTCAGGCACGGAGTTTAGGCATCGCGAGCGGCCGTCTGCTAAAGCGGGACGCACAATCGGCCTAGTGTCCGCAATGGGCGGAAAGCGGACCTTCAGGATGGGTCCGGCTGGGAGAGCTTCGGGTGAGGCATGCCATCGATCGACGAGGTGGCGAGACCGTTCGCCTTGGCCTCATATTCATCGGCCATGCTGCGCAAGGCGGTGCGAGCAGCGCTGTCGGTCGTGCCCGCGGCCAAGCGGCGACAGCGTGCCGCCTGTTCGAGCAAGTAGGCTGATTCGGCGCCTTTCTGCATGAGGCGCGCCCTAGTGTCGTCCAGCCGACACTTGCAAGCCGTTTGATGACGCGCACCGGCCGGACATGCTGTGATGGAGTGGCTACGGCATCGGGTGGCTGCCCGTGTCCGCCCGGGTGAGCAAGGTCGAGATGGCCGTGGTGAGCTGGGCAGGCGCGTATGGCTTCTGAACCATCACGCTGTTCGGCACGCCTTGCGCGGTCCATTCGTGGGCGCTGTCACCTGTCGTGTAGACGACTGGAAGGTCGGGTTTCACTTCCCTGGCAAGTCGCGCGACATCCCAGCCGCTGGGGCCGGAGCCTAGCCGGACATCGGTGATGAGGCCCGACAGTTGCTGATGGCGGCTCTCCAGAACCTTCATGGCCTGGTCGCCGTCCTCCGCCATGACAAGCGTGAATCCACCCGCCTCGAGGGCATCGTGAGCCGCCAGCGAAATGAGTGGCTCGTCCTCGACGAGGAGCAGGAGGATTTCGCTGGTCAATTGCAGGCTCCACCCGACGAGGAGGGGAGCCGTTAGACGGATCGCGGACTCTCAGCGCCACCAGCCGAGGCGTGACGATGGAGGCCGTGTAGCACGAAGGCCCGTGCGGACCCACCGCTTTTATCAGCTCAACGGGGAGACGCTTGTGGTCCGCGGACCGAATGTGGACTGTGACCCCGCCTGCAGCGGCTCCTGGTCGCGGCTGGCTGGACAGGTTCGGGCCCGGGTGAACCCGCGCTTCACAATGCGAGTTTGAGCGGGATGGCGAAGCTCAAGCTGTTCCGGACGCCGATCGGCTTTCACGACGCTTATGTCGCGGCGCCGAGCCAGAAGGCGGCGCTGGAGGCCTGGGGGGCGGATTCGAATCTGTTCGCGCAGGGGATTGCCGAGGTCGTGAGCGATCCGGCGCTCTGCGAGGAGGCGCTGGCGCGGCCGGGGGAGGTGATCCGCAAGGCGCGCGGCAGCGCCGAGGAGCATGTGCGGGCGCTGGGCGATGCGCCGCGGCGGCGGGTGCGCGAGGATGCGGGGCGGGAGGAGGAAGAACAAGGGCGCTCGCCCCGGCCCTCTCGGCCAAGCGGGAGAGGGAGCAGGGCCTCACCGGCCAAGCGCGCGCCTGCGAGGGTGAAGCGGCCGAGCCGGGCGGAGGTGGAGAAGGCCGAGGCGGCGCTGGCCGGCGCGGAGGACGCGCACCGCGCGGCGATCGCGGCGTTACGCGCCGAGCAGGAGGCGCTCGAGCGCCGCCGCCGCGAGCTCGAGCAAAGCTATCGCGAGCAGTGGGATGCGCTCAGCGCGCGGCTGGAGAAAGCGCGCGAGGAATATCGCCGGGCAATGACGCAATGGGCGGAGTGAGCGGGGGCTCGGCGCGTCGCTGGCAAGCGGCCATTGACGCGTCAGGGTTCAGCTCACTCCACCGAGAATAGGGCCACCCGTGTCCGCACGCAGCGCAGGAGTGGTCACTCCATGCCGACGAAAGTGCCACCTGCCTCGCTCCCAAGGCTCCAGCAGATGGTGACCTCGGCGTAGCCGGAGCGGCCAAGTTCGAGCTCGACCGTCTCACCCACGAGCAAGGGTTCGGGCACCTGCAGCCGAACGCCGGTCTTGGAGATGTCGAGGACAGTCACCCTGGTCCGGGCTCGCGAAGAGTCCACCAGCCACGTCTGAAGATCGAGACGGACACGGGTTGGTCTCGCAAGAGCGGGCTTTTCGGTGGCGGGCACCGTCTTCGCAGATCGAACGGCATGTCCCATGGCTCAGGCCGCCCCGAGCTTGCGCCGCGGCAACGCCGTCATTCCCGACAACGGCAAGACTATGGTCGGGTCGGCGATTCCGGTTCCGCTGGTGGGAGAGCCATCGCCGACAGTGCTGCAATCGTACGCCATCCCAGTGCCTCCATCGGGTCACATCTTATGACCTCGATGCTGCCGAACGACGGCTTTCCGATCTTTCCCCACATCCTGAAAAATCATGAATTCGAGAGGGTCGCACCCAATGGGGACGTTCGCGTTCGCCTGCCCCCGTTTTTCAGGGGAGCGCGCTGGATCCGCTCACATTCGTCGCCCCCGGGACCGGAGAGCCAGACTCGATGAGTCCCAGAACTTTCGAGCGCACTTCGTGCGGGGTCAGTGCAAGGTCGGTTGCCCCGGCACTTGCGACCAATTGCCGCTGCGCTTCCTGCTGACGGCGGCCGTCCGGTCGAATGGTATAGATGATGACGGGAACCTCGATTCCCTGCTGCCTCATGATTTGCGTCATCCTTACCCCCGCAAGCCGGTCGTCGCCGCGGCCGAGGTCGCTCACCACCAGGCGGTAGTCGTTCATTGTGAGGAGTTTCAGTGCGTCGTCCGTGCTTTCGGCCAGATGGACCGCTATCTTGCGACGTTTGAACGCTTCGACTTCGAGGCGATTGTTGGCCGGGTTATCGTCCACCCACAGGATCGTGGCGACCGAATCCGGAGCGTCGTGAGTGATGGGCTCCGTCTGGCGAAAACCGACCGGGGAGGATGTGCCTCCACTGACGGAAAGGCCTGCGGCAGCAGCGAGCATCAAGGCGAACGCCCCGGCGATCGGCCACTTGGCTCGGGCGAGCCGGGGTCGCGCTGTCCCGATGGGCTGAGAAAGTGCCGAAGAATCGTCTTCAGCGACATGTCCCTTGATGGCGTCGCGAAGGGTATAGCCCATGCCGTAGGAGGCTGCGATTTCAAGCCCGGACCCGCTGATCGCGCGCCGCAGCTTGCTGACCGCTTTCGCGAGTGAATTCTCGTGAATGAACTGGCCTGGCCATCCCGCCGCGAGCAACGCATCCTTGCTGACGCGCTCGCCAAACTGCTCCGCGAGAGCGCGGAAGACGCTGAAGGAGCGGCTGTCGAGGAACACTCTCCTGCCCCTGACGACAAGAGTTTGCTCCTTGGCATCGAGCTCGAGACCACGACTTCGCAGTTTGTCGAATGCGCTATTGCTACTCACACAAGAATCTCAGGTCTGCGCCGCCAAGGCTTAAGTCCTACGAGAGCGAGGGCGATAGTGGTAGGCCAACGTGGCCTGGCCTGGCGCACCCGGTCGTTGCGCCGGGCGCGCGGCCGGGGAAAGCGCGCGAGGAATTCGGCGGGCGATGGCGCAATGAGCGGTAACGACGGGCCGTGTTGGCAACCGAAGCGGCCATTGACCCTTCAGGAGTTCAGGTGATCGCCGGGAGCTGAGCACATCCGCAAACCACCTTGTATTTCCCTTGCCTGAGCAGCTCTTAGGTCCCAGACGGGCGGGCATGGATCGCCAGGATCATAGTCCCGCCCAGCCGGCAACTCAGCATTCCAGCAACGGGGCAGCGATCCAGCAGCTTGCCAGTGCTCCGGCCCCGGGGGGTCAGGATGACGTGGCCGCGAGCAGCGCCGAAAGCCGCGATCCCGCGGCCGCCGACTTTCTTGCGCGTTCGGGCCTGGAGCTGTCGTCGGTGATCCTCGGCCTGTTCGACCAGAGCGACGATTGCATCAAGCTGATCGATTGCGATGGTCGGCTGCGGTTCATGAACTGCAACGGCAGGCAGGCGATGGAGGTGGACGATTTTTCGGCCGTCGAAGGCTGTGCCTGGCCCTCCCTGTGGCCAGAGGAATCCTGCGGGCTGGTCGAACAGGCGATGGCGCAGGCCCTGACCGGCAGGCTGGTGCGGTTCGAGGCGTTCTGCCCGACCGCCAAGGGAACGCCCAAATGGTGGGAGGTGACCGTGTCGCCGATCCAGGGCGAAAGCGGCTGCGTGGCTGCGATCCTGTCGTCCTCGCGGGACGTCACCCAGCGCAAGGTCCACGAGGACGCTTTGGCGGCCGTCGCGGCGGAGATGAAGCACCGGCTGCGCAACGCCTATACCGTTGGCGCGGCGGTCAGCCTGGCGATGGCCAAGGAAGATCCGGCCCATCGCGGCTTCGCCAATCAGCTTGCCGACCGGCTGGTGAGCCTTGCGGGAATCCAGTCGGCGCTCGTCGACTACAAGGACGTTCCGCTGCTCGAGATCGTCGAGCGGACCGTGCGCGCCTTCGACACGGGTGAGCAGAGTCTGAGGGTCGAGGACCTGCCGGACGTGCGGCTGGACGAGCAGGGCGCGAAGACGCTGGTGCTGGTGCTCGGCGAGCTGGCGACGAACAGCCTCAAATATGGCGCGCTGTCCGGCCGCGGCACGGCGACGATCACCGCCACGGCCGACGACGGCCGCCTGGTGCTGGACTGGACGGAAGCGCATCACCAGCCGCCGGCCCCGGCCAATGTGGTGGGCGTGCCAGGTGGATCGGGGCATCAGCTGATGGGACGCATGCTGGCGATCGCCGGCGGCAAGATCGAAAGCCGAGCCTCGGACGGGGGCTACTCCACGACCGTGACCATGCGCCTCTAGGGCAGGCGCAAGAGACATGTTATGAGGAGGGCTCGCCGCCCGGGTTCGGGGCTTCGGCGGCTTTGACAGCGAGTTGCGTTCGCTTCCCCGACGGGAACTGCGCCGTGACATTGCCGACGGACGCCGCATCGCTGGAGCCGCTGGTCGCCAAGCTGGCTTACCGCGCCGAGCTCAGCGACGCGGCGCGCGATGCCATTCTCGACTTGCCGTTCGCCGTGGTTACGCTGGAGCGCGGGCAGTTCATCGTGCGCGAACGGGAGCTTGCAACCCACGTCTGCATGATGCTGTCGGGATATTCGATCCGCTCCAAGCTGGTGTCCACGGGCGAGCGGCAGATCGTCGCCATCCACATGAAGGGCGAGGTGGTCGACCTGCAGAACGCGCTGCTGAAGGTCGCCGACCATGGCGTGCAGATGCTGACCGCCGGGACAGTGGCGATGATCCCACGCGAGGAGCTGGTCCGGCTGACGATCGAGCGGCCCGAGGTCGGCCATGCGATGTGGATCGACACCCTCGTCGACGGGTCGATCTTCCGTGAGTGGATCGCCAACGTCGGCCGCCGCGACGCGCGGGCGCGGATCGCCCATCTGCTGTGCGAATTTGCGGTGCGGCTGCGGGTGGCGGGCCTGGGCGCGGACGCGCGCTACGAGCTGCCGATGACCCAGGAGCAGCTTGCCGACGCCACCGGCCTGACGGCGGTGCACGTCAACCGCACCCTCAAGGGGCTGGAAAAGGAGGGGCTGATCGCGCGGGCCAGCCCGCGGTCGGTGGCGATCGGGGACTGGCGCAAGCTCGCCGAGGTCGGCGACTTCGACGCCAATTATCTCCACCTGCGCGAGAACGAGCCGGCGCTGCAGTGATGGCTTTCAAAGGACCGCCGGCGACGCCGCGCGCGCAAAAAAAGGGGCGGCCGGACGGCCGCCCCCGTGGTGAAGCGCTGGGCCGCTACCAGCGGCGGGTGTCGAACACGCGCACGACCTGGCCGGTCCGGCGGTCGATCTGCAGCGTGCGGCCGCCTTCCTGCCGGTAGATGTAGCGCTGGCTGTCCCAGCCGCCGTACATCGGGTTGTACTGGGAGCCGTACTGGGTGCCGGCGCGATTGCCCTGGCGGGCGAGCCCCGGAGGCATGCAGCCGTTGTTCTTCTTGGCGAGACCCGGGGGGCAGCCATTGTTGCCGAAGCGCCGGTCGTTGTCGTTCCAGCGATCGTCATAGCGGCGGTCGAAGCGGGCGAGCTGGATGTTGCGCTCGAGCATCTGCAGGCGCTGCTCGAGGTCGCGGCGCTCGGCCCGGTTGAGGCCATCGATGCGGTAGGATTGCTCAAGCTGGGAGAGCTGCACGAGCTCCGACTGCAGGCGGGCAGCCTCGCCGCGGGAGATCTCGCCGCGCTGGAAAGCGAGGTTGATCTGCCGGTCGAGCATGGCGAGGCGGCTGCTGATGGCGCTGCCGCCGCCGAACAGACCCTGGAGGTTCTGCGGGAAGATCTGGGCCGATGCCGGGGCCGCCGCGCCGAGCGCTGCAACCGCTGCCGCGGCGAGGAAATATTTCTTCATGACCGTCTCCAAAAAAAGGACGCTGAATTCGTGGTTTAAACGGACGGCGTCGGGCACAGTTCCTGCCGGGCGGGGCGCTGTGGCGCGTTTGCAGGGCATCACAACGAGGGGTTTATCGGCCGTTCAGCTTGGAGGGCTTCCCGGCGGCTGGCCCGCCGGGGAGCCGGCGCGCCGCCCCGCGCAGTACAGCGAAAGGCAGTCGCGACCCGCGAACCTATCTGGAGAAAAGTGCTTGACATCGTCACGCTCATATGGCACACAACAGGAACGCTGACGAATTGCGAGTCGGCGGGTGACCCGGGCCGGGCGGATGTTCTTCCGCCGCGGCCCTTTTGTTTTGGCGCGGCGGGGGCTGCGGGGAAGGGCAGGCGGCAGGATGACGAGCAAAGGCAGGCCGCGCGCGGCGAGCGGCACGGAGGCCGCGTCGGCGGCGGTGGCGATCGACGGCGGGTCGCGCCTGCGCAAGCGGCGGCAGCCGCGGCCGGCCTGGACCAAGGCCAAGGAAGAGCTGTTCTTCGACCGGCTGGCCGACAGCTGCAACGTGGTGATGGCGGCCGAGCATGCCGGCGTGCGGCCGCAGCGCGCCTATGAGCGGCGGGCCCGCGATGCGGCGTTCCGCGGCCGCTGGGACCAGGCGCTGAGCCTTGGCTATGCGCAGCTCGAGATGACCCTGCTGCAGCGGGCGCTGCACGGGGTCGAAAAGGTGGTGACGTCGCGCAGCGGCAACAGCAGCATCATGCGCGAATATAGCGACCGCACCGCTCTGGCCTTGCTCAAGATGCACCGCGAGACGGCGCAGTCGGCGGACGCCGAGGTCGACGCCGCCGAATATCAGGAGGCGTGCGAGCGCATCCTCGAGCGGCTCGAGCGGATCCGCGAGCGCGACGATGCCGCCGCGGCCGCGGCCGCGGTCGAGACCAAGTCGGCGGCCCAGTGGAGCGGCCGGCTGGCGGCGCTGCTGGGCTGGTGCCGGGAGCGCGGCCTGCAGCCGCGGGCGGCGTGAGGGCGCACCATGCGATCCTTGTTGACCGGCCGCGAGGCGTCGCGGCTGGCGGCGATGAGCGCCGACGAACGGCGGGCGTTCCTGAACAGGTGCAGCCCGCGCGACCTGCTGATGCTCGATGCCGACTTCGAGCTGTGGGCGAACGAGGCGCAATTGCCGCCCGAGGCCGAGGGCTGGCGGGTGTGGCTGATGATGGCCGGGCGCGGGTTCGGGAAGACCAGGGCCGGCGCCGAATGGGTGCACAGACTGGCGATGGGCCGGCCGGTGCGGATCGCCCTGGTCGCGGCGACGATCGACGAGGCGCGAAGCGTGATGATCGAGGGGCTGAGCGGCGTGCTGTCGGTGGCGAGGCGGCAGCGGGTGAAGCTCAATTGGGAGCCGAGCCGGGGGCTGCTGCGCTGGCCGCGCGGAAGCCAGGCGCAGCTGTTTTCCGGCGCTCATGGCGACGGGTTGCGCGGGCCCGAGCATGATTTCGCCTGGTGCGACGAACTGGCCAAGTGGAGCGACGCGGAAAGCGCATGGATGAATTTGCAGATGGGGCTGAGGGCGGGGCCGCGGCCGCGCGCCCTCGTGACGACGACGCCGCGGCCGATGCCCCTGCTGGAGCGGCTGCGCGCGGATGAGCGGACCATCGTCACCGGCGGCAGGACCAAGGACAATATCAACCTGCCGAGGGCGTTCATCGACGCCATGGCGGCGATCTACGGCGGCACGCGGCTCGGCGCGCAGGAGCTGGACGGGGTGCTGACGCGCGACTTCGAAGGGGCGCTGTGGCCGCCCGAGCTGATCGCGCGCAGTCGCTGCGCCATGCCGGAGGGCAAGTTCGACCGGGTGGTGGTCGGGGTCGACCCGTGCGCATCCCTCGGCAGCAATGCCGACGCGTGCGGGATCGTGGTGGCGGCGGCGATGGGTGCGCACATGTTCGTGCTGGCCGACGACAGCGTGCAGGGACTGAGCCCGGAAGGCTGGGCCAACCGTGTGGCGGCGGCGGCGGCGCGCTGGGGAACGAGCCTGGTAGTGGCCGAGGCCAACAATGGCGGGGCGATGGTCGAAAGCGTGCTCAAGGCCGCCGACCTGGGCCTCAAGGTGCGGTTGGTGCATGCGTCCAAGGGCAAGGCGGCGCGCGCCGAGCCGGTGGCGCTGCGCTTCGAGGCCGGCAAGGCGTTCCTGGCCGGCGAATTTCCCGCCCTCGAGGCGGAGCTCGGCGGGCTGATCGCCGGCGGAGGCTATGAAGGGCCGGGGCGATCGCCGGACCGGGCCGACGCGATGGTTTGGGCGCTGACGGCGCTCGGCGAGACGAGGAGCGGGGTGCCGCGGGTGACGCGGTTGTAGTTTTTTAAGGCGGGTAGGGCTCGACAGGCCCTCACCCTCCCGTTGCTGCGCAACGGGTCCCTCCCTCTCCCGCACGGCGGGAGAGGGTCTTATCGGCAGGAGCAAGGTGAGCATGGGGTGGTGGTTCGGGCGCAAGGATGCGCCGGCGGACGTGAGGCCGTTTGTGCCGGCGTGGCTGAGCACGGTCGACGCGGAGGCGGGGTTTGCCCGCTCCTACGAGGCGCAGTTCGACGAGGTTTATCGAAAAAACCCGGTCGGGCAGCGCGCGGTGCGGCTGGTCGCGGGGATGCTGGGCGCGCTGCATGTCGATGCGGTCGCGGGCCCTTCGACGAGCTCAGGACAGGCTGCGCGGGCGGCCGAGCTGGTTGCCGCGGACGGGCTGCTCGAGGGCATTGCCGCGAACCTGCTGCTGCACGGCAATGCCTACGTCCAGCTGATCGCCGGCGACGACGACCGGCCGGCGGAATTGTGCCTGCTGCGGCCCGAGCGGGTCAGCGTGGTGGCTGACGAGAACGGCTGGCCGACGTCCTATCTCTACCGCGCCGCGGGGCGGGCGGTGCGGATCGCCAGGCGCGACGCGCTCGAGCGGATCCAGGTCGCGCACATCCGCGCGCTGCATCCGCGCGACGACCATTATGGCATGGGCTGCATCGAGGCGGCCTGTCCCGCGGCGAGCCTGCACAACCGCGCCACCCGCTGGAACAAGGGGCTGCTCGACAATGCCGCGCGGCCGAGCGGGGCTTTGGTCTACGAGCCGAGGGACGGCAGCCTGCTGTCGGGCGAGCAGTACAAGCGGCTGAAGGAGGAGCTGGCGGCGGAGTTCGCGGGCTCGACCAATGCCGGGCGGCCGCTTTTGCTCGAGGGCGGGCTGAAGTGGCAGGCGCTGAGCCTGACTCCGGCCGACATGGACTTCGTCGCGCTCAAGGAAGGCGCGGCGCGCGACATTGCGCTGGCGTTCGGAGTGCCGCCGGTGCTGGTCGGGCTTCCGGGCGATGCCACCTATGCCAATGCCCGCGAGGCGGGGCGGGCGCTGTACCGGCAGACGATCCTGCCGATGGCGGTGCGGATCCTGGGGGGGCTCGGCGCGATGCTCGGCGACTGGCTGGGGCCGGTGCGCCTCGCGGTCGACACAGACCAGTTGAGCGAGCTTGCCGAGGACCGGGCGCGGCTGTGGGAGCAAATCGGCGCCGCCGATTTCCTGAGCGAAAAGGAGAAGCGCGAGATGCTTGGCTTTGCCGCCGAAAGGGACATCGCATGAGCGCGGCGGCAAGCGGCGATGCGCTGCTGGCATCACTGATGGCGCAGGCCGAAGGCCGCGCCGCCGACCTGGTGACGCTGCGCGCTTTGGTCGAGGAATCGAGCCAGGCGGGGGCGCGGCGCGCGCTCGGCGCGCTCGGCCTCGACGATGCACGAGCGCGGCGCGACATGGACGAATTGCGCGAGCTGCTCGGCGCCTGGCGCGAGGCCAAGCGCAGCGTCTGGCGGGCGGTGGTCGGCTGGTTCGCCAAGTTCGCGCTGGCGCTGCTGCTGGTCGGGATGGCGGTGCGGCTGCGGCTGACGGATTTGATGGGCTCGTGAGTGTGGCTCCCCCACCCATGCTGCGAACGGTTCATTCCCCGAATGAACCTGGTTCGCAGCATCCTCCCCTGAAGGGGAGGGGAGGAGTCCGCTTCGCTGGCTATGCGGCGGTGTTCGACCGGCGCGACAAGGGCGGTGACGTGATCCGCGCCGGAGCGTTCGCGCGCAGCCTTGGCGAGGCGCGCGACGTGCCCTTGCTGTGGCAGCACAAGGCCGGCGCGGTGATCGGGCGGATCGAGCATCTGTCCGAGGACAGGCGCGGGCTGCGGGTGATCGCGCGGCTCGGCGAGGGCGCGGAGGCGGAGCGGGCGGCGCGGCTGCTGCAGAGCGGCAGGCTCGACGGGTTGAGCTTCGGCTACCGCGTGCGCGAGGCGACGCACGGCGGCGGACAGCGCGAGCTGACCGAGCTGGACCTCGTCGAGGTCAGCCTGGTGGCGCGGCCGATGCAGCCGCGGGCGCGGGTGCACGCGGTCGAGGGATAGGACTTAGGCAAGGACGAAGAAGGTCTGGATCCCGGACCAGGTCCGGGATGACGGTTTGGTGTGTCTTCTCAGGAGAAAAGCAGATGGTGGAAGTGAAGGCGGATGCGCTCGAGCAGTCGTTCGAGGCGATCGAGGTGGAGGATGACGGCGTCGCGGCCCTGAAGGCGGAGCTGGAGACGCTCAAGAGCCGGATCGCGGCCGGCGTGATCGCGGCGCAGCGGCCGGCCCTGGACGGCGTCAAGTCGGCGGAGGCGGCGAGCTTCGTCGAGAGCTATCTGCGGCGCGGGATCGAAAGCGGGCTCGAGACCAAGGCGGTCGCAAGCTCGAGCGATGCGATCGGCGGCTTTGCGGTGCCGCGCGAGATCGACGCGGTGATCGACCGCACGCTGACCGCGATCTCCCCGATCCGCGCCATCGCCAACGTCGTCAGGGTCGGCAGCGCCGGCTATCGCAAGCTGATCACCAGCGGCGGAACGCCTTCGGGATGGGTCGGCTTCGAAGCGGCGCGGCCCGAGACCGGCACGGCGAACTTCAGCGAGATCGTGCCGGCGTCGGGCGAGCTCTACGCCAATCCGGCGGCGTCGCAGCAGATGCTCGACGATGCCGCGTTCGACGTCGAGGCGTGGCTTGCGCAGGAGATCGCGACCGAGTTCGCGCGGGCCGAGGGCATGGCTTTCGTGAAGGGCAACGGCACCAACCAGCCGCTGGGCTTCCTGAGCTCGCCCAATGCGACCACCGCGGACGGGGCGCGGCAGATCGGGACGCTGCAGACCATCGGCACCGGGGTTTCGGGCGGCTTCCCGACCAGCAATCCGTCGGACAAGTTGCTCGATCTCGTGCACACCTTGCGCTCGCCCTACCGGCAGGGCGCGGTGTTCGTGATGAACTCGGCGACGGCGGCGGCGATCCGCAAGTTCAAGACCGCGGACGGCGCCTTCCTGTTCCAGCCGAGCCTGGCGGCGGGGCAGCCGGCGACTTTGCTCGGCTATCCTTTGGTCGAGGCCGAGGACATGCCCGACATGGCCGCGGGCAGCCTGTCGATCGCGTTCGGCAACTTCAAGGCCGGCTATGTCATCGCCGAGCGCAATGCGACGACGATCCTGCGCGATCCCTACACGCACAAGCCCTATGTCCACTTCTACGCGACCAAGCGCGTCGGCGGGCAGGTCGTGAACGGCGAGGCGATCAAGCTTCTCAAGTTCGCCTGACGCCGCCGCGGGGGCGCGGCGTGTCACGTTGGCCGCGCCCCACATGCCCTCACCCTCCCAAGCCTGCGGCTTGGGCTTCCAGTGCTCGCCTGCACCCCATGCAGGCTGTGCGCTTCAGTCCCTCTCCCGCTTGCGGGAGAGGGATTTTCATAAGGAGCCGCAATGGCGGACGCGTTCCAACCCAAGTTCGTCGACCTGGTGCGCAACGCCACGACGACCACCGGCACGGCCGATTTCGTGCTCGGCCCGGCCCCGAGCGGCTTCACGGGCTTCGCCGACGCCGTGCAGCCCGGCGAGCGATTCTATTATTCGGCGATCGGCGTCGACAAGCCGGCCGAGCGCGAGGTCGGCCGCGGCACCATGCAGGCCGACGGGACCATCAGGCGCGAACCGGTCAGCGGCGCCAGGACCGACTTCAGCAGCGGCACCAAGCTGGTGTCGCTGATCGCCGCGGCGGAATGGTTCAGCAGCATCCAGGCGGCCGGCGCGGCGGCCGCGGGAGTCGCGGTCGCGGCCAGCCGGTCGGCGCTTGCGGCACTGCCGAGAGAGTTGCCGGCGCTGCTGACGGAGTCCGGCCGCGAGGGGCTGTTCGTGTTCGACGGCTCGGACCTGTCGGCACGCGTCGCCGCCGACCCGGCGCAGGGCATATATATCGCGCCGGCATCGGCTCCCGCCGGGAGCAGCGGCGCCTGGGCGCGCAAGTTCGACGGACCGCTGCTGGCGACATGGTTCGGCGCGCGGGGCAACGCCAATGCGAGCGGCGCCAGCGGCGCCGACGACACGGCCGCGATCCAGGCGGCGCTGGACTTCCTCAAGGCGCGCGGCGGCGGCGGGCTTCACTTCCCGCCGGGACATTATCGCTGCGCCGGCAGCCTCGACGTCGATCACAAGGACAATATCGTCCTGTCCGGGCCGGCCGGGCAGGGCGCTGGCTATTCGCTGCCGCCGCCCGCGCAGCTCATCTACACCGGCGCCGGGCCGCGCTTCCTGGCGGCGCGCACGACGCACGCACTGGCCATTCGCGACCTTGGCATTCGCTACACCAATGCCGCCTTCGCGGGCGACCTGATCGACCTGTCGCTGCTGACCAGCGACACGGCCTATGCGCTGGTCGAGCGCTGCCTGGCGGGGGGCATCGACGTGCGCGGCGCGCGCAGCATCATCAACCTCGAAGGCGCGATCCTCTGCTCGGTCATCGACAACCATTTGCAGTGGGGACAGGTCGGAATCCGCGGCCGCAAGGAGATTGCGGTCGAGAACGTGCTTTATTCCAACGCCCACGTCATCGAGCGCAACACGTTCGACAACCTCGACGTCAGCGCATTGCTCAATGCCGGCGAGGGCTGGACGGTCAACGGCAACTGGTTCGAGGGGACGGGCGGCGGCGCCGACCACCGCTCGGGAATGCCGCGCGCCTATTTCGACGATATTTCGGCCGCGAGCGGCGCGGTCACCGACGGGCTGACCTGGCACGGCAACTGGCACGGCGATGCCGTCAACGTCAGCGATGCCTGGTTCTGCAACGGCCACACCGCCATTCGCGGCCTGTCGATCAGCGGCGGCTTCTTCGACACCAGCTGGTCGGGCGCGCCGGGAGTGAAGCTGACGGCGGGCTGCGAGGGCGTCAGCATCACCGGGACCTTGATGACCGGCACCGTCGCTCTGGCCAACCGCAACCACAATGGCGTCGACATCTCCGGCAACCGGTTCGGCAGCGACGTCACCGGCCTGTCGAACGACAGTTGCGACGTTGCGATCACCTCCAACAAGCTGTTCGGCGGCTTCGCCAAGACACGCCTGCGGATGGCGCAGGTGGACGAGTTCATCCTCGGCACCACCGGGGTCACGGGCAGCCCCGGCAGCTACAGCTTCCATGCGCCGCCCGCGACCGGGGCCGAGCTGAACCTGAGCCGGGATGCCGGCCGGCTCGGCTCGATGGTCTTTCGCACCGCAGGCACGCCGCGCTGGCTGTTCGGAGTCAATAACGAAGGCGAGTTCGGCGCTGCCGGCGGCAGCAATTTCTGGGTCATCGCCTATGACAATGCCGGCGGCTTCATCGGCCCGGCCATGGCGATCGACCGCGCCAGCCGCAATGCCACCTTCGGCGGGACCGTCACCGCGGCCAATCTGTCGGGGACCAACACCGGCGACCAGACCATCACCCTGACCGGGGACGTGACCGGATCGGGCAGCGCGGGAGTGGTGGCCACGATCGCCGACGGCGCGGTGACGAGCGCCAAGCTGGCCGCCGGGGCGGTGAGCTATGCGAAGTTGCAGAATGTCAGCGCGGGCTCGCGGCTGCTCGGCCGGGCTTCGGCCGGAGCCGGCAGCGTCGAGGAGCTGGGGCTTGCCGGCGGCCTGGCCGTGGCGGGAGGGAATCTGTCGCTCGGCGCGATCACGCCGGCCAGCGTTGCCGCCGCGGGCGCGCTGACCAGCAGCGCTGCGGGCGCGGGGGTCGGCTATGCGGCCGGCGCCGGCGGCGCGGTGACCCAGGCGACGAGCAAGTCGACGGCGGTGACGCTCAACACGGTCTGCGGCCAGATCACCACCAATGCGGCCGCGCTCGCCAGCGGCGCGCTCGTGGTGTTCACCGTCAACAGCAGCGCCGTTGCGGCCAGCGACACGATCAACCTGGTGCTGAGGTCGGGCAATGCCACGGCCGGCACCTACCGCTACTGGGTCGAGGGGATTGCCGCCGGATCATTCAAGGTGGTCATCGAGAACCGCAGCGCCGGCTCCCTGTCCGAGGCCCTGGTGTTCACCTTTGCGGTCATGAAGGCGGTGGCGGCGTGATCGCGCTCCGGCCGGGCTGCACGACCATGCAGGAGAAACGGGCATGAGCATCGCCGTTCACGCGCTGGCCGAGGCGCCGATCGCCGCCGACCGGCAGGAAAGCTCGCCGAGCAAGCCGCCGCCCTCGCGCGTCGCGGTCGCCAAGAGCGACGCGACACACGCGCCGGAAGCGCGCTGAGCGCGCCGCCCCCCATCGTTCGAAATATAGCAGAGGACAGACATGACCTTTCTCCTCAAGGATCCGCAGGCGGTCCTCGACTATGCGGTCGACTGGGGCGCCGAATATCTGGGCGGCGACGTGCTCGCGTCCAGCGACTGGTCGGTGATCCCGGAGGAGCCCGGCGGCGTGACGATCGCCGGCAGCAGCTTCGATTCCGCGATCGCGACGGTCAAGGCGGCCGGCGGCGTGGCGGGGCGGCTGTACCGATTGTGCAACCATGTCGTGCTCGCGTCCGGGCGCATCGACAGCCGCTCCATCCTGCTGCGCCTGGAGGCGCGCTGATGCCCGCCGCGGGACTGGCCGAGCCGGTTGTGTCGATGGCCGAGGCCCAGGCCTATGTGCGCATCGAGACCGGCGAGGAGGAGGCAGTGCTGGCCGGGCTGATCCGCACCGCGAGCAGCCTGTGCGAGGCGTTCCTCGACAAGGTGGTGATCGCGCGCGGCTTTGCCGAGGAGGTGGCGGCGAGCGCGCGCTGGCAGCGGCTCAGCTGTTCGCCGGTGCGGTCGATCGACCTGGTCGAGGCAGTGGCGTTCACGGGCGCGGCGAGCGCATTGCCGCCGGGCGACTATGGCGTCGACATCGACGCGAGCGGCGACGGCTGGGTTCGGGTGAGCCATGCCGCGGGATCGCGCGTTCGGGTCAGCGGGACGGCGGGCATGGCGGCGAGCGCCAACGAGGTGCCAGAGCCGATCCGCCAGGGCGTGCTGCGGCTGGTCGCGCATCTCTATGCAAGCCGCGATGGCGGCGGCGGCGAACCGCCGGCGGCGGTGACGGCATTGTGGCGGCCCTATCGCCGGATGCGGCTGGCATGAGCCGCGAGTTCGCCGGAACGCTGGTGGAGCGCGTCGCGATCGAGCGGCGGGCCGAGGCGCGCAATGCCATGGGGCTCCAGGAACATGGGTGGGCACGTGTCACCGAATGCCGGGCGGCGGTGACGGCAGAGGGCGTCGGGCCGGAGGTCGAGGGCATGTCGCTGAGCGCCATGGCGCGGTTCCGTGTGACCATCCGCCGGCGCGACGGAATCGCGATCGACCAGCGCGTGCGCTGGCGCGGGCGGCTGCTGATGGTCCGGCAATTGATCGAGGACCCGCTGCTCAAGGACCGGCTGACGCTGCGGTGCGAGGAGGTGCGGCAATGATCGGATTGCAGCAGCGCGCCGAGCGCCTGGCGCGGGCGCGGCAGCAGCGCGAGGTCGAGCGGATTGCGCGGATCTTCGGGGAGTTGCTGGGCGCGGCGGACGTCGAGGCGCTGCCCGACCGGGTGGTGGTGAGCGGCCGCGGCATCATGCGGCGCTGGCTGGTCGACCCGGCGCTGCGCTTCTGGGGCGCGGCCAGGTGAGCGCGGGCGGGGCATTGCAGGCGGCGCTGGCGGCACGGCTGAGCGGCATGAGCGAGATCAATGGCGTGTTCGACGGGCCGCCGGCGCGCGCGGCCTTTCCCTACGTGGTGATCGACGCCGGCAGCGAGAGCGACTGGAGCCACAAGAGCGGCGAGGGCCGCGAGGTGGCAGTGGCCGTCACCGTCTGGGACGAGCAGCCGGCGCGGCTGCACGGACTTGCCGACGGTGTCGACGCGGCCGTGCGCAGCCTGGCGGCGGTCGGCGGATGGCAACTGGTTAGCCTGCGGCTGGTCCGCCGGCGAGTGGTGCGCGACGTCGCCGGCCCGTGGGCGGCGGCGGTGGATTTCCGGGCGCGGCTGCTGGCGGTCTGACTGAGAAAAAAAACAGCGCGGCATTTGCCGCGCACCCACCCCCTGCCCCCTCCGTTGAAAGGGAGGGGGCAGGGGGTG
>DATLFV010000089.1:0-22986 GCA_035540875.1 Sphingomicrobium sp.
CGCAGCGACGACGGGGGGCTCGGCGGGAAGGACGATCCTCGGCGGCGGCGCCACCACTGGAGTCGGCAGCGCCTTCTTGCCGGCGGCCCCTTCCGCGTCCTTCGCCTTGGCGCTTGGCTCCGTGGGGGGCGGTGGTGGCGCCGCCGCCGAGGATCGTCCTTCCCGCCGAGCCCCCCGTCGTCGCTGCGCCGGTTGCTGCAAGCGGCAATGCGCCGACCGCCGGCGCAGCCATTGCCGGGACCGGCAGCGGAGCCGGCGGGTCCGGCACCGGGCTGGGAGGCGGCGGCACCGGCGGAGACGGCGGCGGGCTGGCCGAGAACGCCCAATGGCTGTCCGGCGGCCTGTATGACAGCGACAACCGCGGCGGCCGCTTTGAAGGAGTCGTGGCCGTAAGGTTTCGGGTGCTTCAGAGCGGGCGCGTCGACAATTGCCGGGTTACCCGCGCCAGCGGCGACCGCGAGCTCGACGCCCTCACCTGCCGGCTGCTCGAGCAAAGGCTGCGGTTCAGCCCCGCGATCGACAAGACCGGCCGGCCGGTCGCCACCGAGGTGGGAACGACCTACACCTGGGGCGTGCGGCGTCGCAGCCGCTTCCAGGACCGCTAGCGGGCTGCGAAGCTCCGCGCGACCTGCGTCGAGCGGACGGCGTCGCGACCGTAGATGTCCTCGAAGAAAGCGAGCTGCGAGCCGCTCGGCACCGCCGTCATGTAGGTGATGTAGACGGGCACCGGTGGGTTCAGCACCACCTTCTGCTCGGCCCTGGCGCCTTTCGGCTTGAGCGGCGTCCCGAACAGCCACTGGCCGAGCCGCGGCGCGTCCTCGAGCCGGATGCAGCCGCCGCTGAACAGGCGCGAGGCCTCGGTCAGAAGCTCCTTCTCGGGCGTGTCGTGAAGGTAGATGCCCTCGTCGTTGGGGAACATGAACTTCATGCGCCCCATCGAATTGGCCGGACCGGGCAGCTGACGAAGCCGAACCTCGGCACGGCCCTGAGCAACGGCATTCCAGTTCACGCTCCTGGGATCGATGACGGTGGCGTCATCCTCCCAGCTCGACAGCACCTGGTACCCCTTGGCTTTCAAATAGGCCTGCCCGCCCTTCACTACGTTCGGCGCAATCCGCTCCTGCGCAAGGTCGGGCGGGACGTTCCAGTACGGGTTGAGGCTGGCGAAACGTATGAAGGCGGCCATCATCGGCGTGGCATGCTTGGGCTTGCCGACGACCACCCGCATGTAATCGACCACCTGGCCGTTCTCGTACATGTAGAGGCGCTGCGCTGCGGCATTGACCAGAACGTAGCGGCCCTTGTCGACCGGCAGCGTTCGCGCGCGCTCGAGATTGATCGCGATCATGCGGCGCTGGGCCGGTTCGCGATAGATGCCCGTCGCGAGCGCCTGGCGAAGCTGACCGTAAGTGGGGTGCATCCAGCCCATGTTGCGGACAAAAGCTTCGAGCGAGGGCGCGGCGGCCGCACTCTCCAGCAACACACGCGCCGAGGGCGCGGTGGGCTTCAGTTCGCGATCGACATAGATAATGCCGAGATCCGGCGCCCGGCGCAGGTCGCCCGCATAGGCGACGAACGCGCTGGACAGGACCATTTCCGCGCGAGGATCGCGACCAAGGTCGCGAAGCGCGCGGTTGAGGCGGTTGAGATCGTAGCGCCGCGGGTTGAGGCCATCGACAGCGGCGCTGTTGATCAGCGCGACGAGCTGTTGCGCTGCGACCGGCGACTGCGCCCAAAGGGGGCGCCCGGCGCGAGCGCGATAGAAATCGGTGATTCCGTCACCGCCCGGAAAAGCAACGGCTGCAGCCGAACTTGCGACGGCGGCCCCGCTCGCGGCGTGAACCGTCCCGGCCGAAGTCGCGGAAAGCGGCGCCGCGGCGAGCGCAACGCCCACCGCGACACCACCGATGCTGGTGACGAAGCGCGCCGGCACAAGGCCGGCGCGCAGGTTACGCAATTGTTTCACTTGTTCTCCGATTATCCACGCTCGCCACTGCGGCGCGGACGATAGACCGGAGCCGGAGCCGGAGCCGCACCCTGCGGTGCACCCTGATAATATTGGCCATTGTAGACATAGCCGTCGGCGCGGCCGTCATTGTCGCGGTCGGCCCAGATGGCCCCGGCGAGACCGCCGACTGCAGCACCGATCACCGCACCCTCGAGCGTGCTGATGCCGGGGATGACCGCACCGCCCAGAGCGCCGAGCGCGGCGCCGCCGAGCGCGCCGCCGGCGACACGGCGGAGGGTCGGATCATAGCCCTGGGGAGCGCCCGAATAATACTGGCCGTTCTGCACATAGCCATCGACATAGCCGTCATTGTTGTTGTCGGCCCAAACGGCGCCGGCCAGGCCGCCGATCGCGGCGCCGACGGCGGCACCCTCGATGATGCTGACGCCCGGGATCAGGGCGCCCGCGGCGACACCGGCAGCGGCGCCATAAGCTGCGCCTTCGGCGGCGTTGCCGGCGGTGCGCGTGTTGGTCGCGCAGGCGGTCAGCGAGACGGAGCTGGCCAGCGCCAGGGCAAGGATGGATTTCCGCATTGTTCTTCTCCCGATTACTAAGCTGCCGGACCATGCGCCTGATATCCCCGGAGCGGGGACAGCGCACGTGTCACGGCCCTTGAACGACGATTGCCCGCGTTCGTTCCGGAAACGCGACAATGGTCGACGCGCAAATCCGGCGGGCCGCCGTGCTGCCTTGCCCGGTCCCCATATAGGCCGCTAAACCTGTCGCCGCGATGAAGGCGACGATCCACCACAATCCCAACTGCGGCACATCCCGTAAGACACTGGCAATCCTGCATGAATCCGGAGCGGACGTCACTGTGAACGAGTATCTAAAGACGCCGCCGGCGCGCGACGAGCTCAAGCGGCTCTACGACCGCGCTGGAATCCGCGCTTGGGACGGACTGCGCGCCAAGGAGCCGCTGGCGCAAGAGCTCGGCCTGACGCGGCCGGACGTCAGCGAAGACCAGATTCTGGACGCCATGATGGCTCATCCGGTGCTGATCAACCGGCCCCTCGTCGAGACCGAGAAAGGCGTGCGCCTGTGCCGCCCGCAGGAGGTGGTCCGCGAGATCCTCTAGCCGAGGGTTTCCCGTGGCGCCCGAGCGACGATAATGGCGGCGTGAGTCGCCTCGATCCACGGCTTCTGCTCCACGGCTACGCCAGCGGCATTTTCCCGATGGCGGACAGCCGCGACTCGGCCGAGCTTTTCTGGGTGGAGCCGCGCACCCGCGCCATCCTTCCGCTGGATGGCTTCCATCTCTCGCGATCGCTGCGCAAGACGCTGCGGTCCGGCCGCTTTACCGTTACCGCCGACCGGGACTTCGCCGCGGTGATCGCCGGCTGCGCTGCCCGCAGCGAGACCTGGATCAATGGCGAGATCGAGCGTGCGATGCTTGCGCTCCACGCCAGCGGCCACGCCCACTCGCTCGAGGTATGGCACGGCGACGAGCTGGTCGGCGGCCTCTATGGCGCACGGCTCGGCCGCGCCTTCTTCGGGGAAAGCATGTTCACCAACATGCGCGACGCATCAAAGATCGCGCTCGCCTGGCTGGTGGCTCGGCTCAAGGTCGGCAACTTCACTTTGCTCGACTGCCAGTTCATGACCGAGCATCTCGCGTCGCTGGGCGCCCGCGACGTCCCCCGTGCGACCTACGTCAAGTTACTCGGCTCAGCGCTTGGGAGCGGCGCGGGCTCTGGTCGCGGAGCGGGAGCGGAGGGCGGCGTGGAGCGCGCTGGCCGCGCCGCCGGCGCCGGCGGCGCAGCGGCGGACTTCCTCGCGCTCGACCGGTTGCTCGAGGCTTCGGGCGCGGCAGGCTCGCCCGGAGCGGCGGGATGCGTCATCGCGCAGCTCTTGGGCCAGACGTCGTAGACCGGGTGCTCGACGGTGTTGAGCGAGGGCGATTCCTTGTAAATCCAGCCCGAGAAGACGCGCTGCCAGCGCTGGTCGGTGCGTTGCACGTCGAGTTGGACGAAGGCACCGGTGAGCTGCTCGAACTCCCAAGGCGCGGTGGCTTCGCAGGCGCGCAGCCGCACCACCGCGTCCTTGACGCGGATCGCCTGGCCCGGGCGCATGGTAAGATCGCGAACGATGCCATTGCGCTTGTTGAGCAGCCCGATCACCGCGACCCGCTGCGCCATCGGCGTCGCTCCCGCCTCTTCGGCCGCGGCTGCCGTCGCCGGCGCGCTCGGCACCGGGCGCTGCTGCGGCGCGGTGCGCGGCTCGGCAACAGGATCACCGCGATCGCCGCGGTCGCAGGCGGCGGCGGCAAGCGCCGCAGCCAGCGCGCAGATCAGCCGTGCGCGCACGTTCAGTCTGGAGTCCAGGGCTGATAATCCCCAGTCGAGGCCGGGCGGGCCTTGCCGCTGCCCAGCGCCCCGTCCGGGCGGAAGGCCGCCATGGTGCCGGTCAGATTGGGCACGGCGGGCTGCTGGAAGGCGCGGACCGGCGGCAGGCTCTGGTCGGGCAGGTCGTCGATCGTGCCGCGCAGCCACAGCTGCCAGCCGGGCTCGACGCGGCTCGCATCGTTGTCGCCGGGGTAGATCACCCACCTGCGGCGCGGATCCTTCTTGTGCTGGAAGTAGACGTTGCCCGCCTCGTCGCGCCCGACTTCCTGCCCGCTGAAGCGCGTGTACAAGGAGGTGCCGACGGTCGCTCCGTTCCACCAGGTGAAGATCTTCGCAAGAACGCCCATGCGCCGCGCCTTTGCCCCGTTCGCGGGGCCCGCGCAAGGCGGCTAGCGCGGCCAGCTCACCCGGTCGCCAACGGCGATCCCGAGCTCTGCCGAGCGGCCGCCGGCGATCTCGAGCACTGCCGCGACCGGCTCCAGCGATGGCACCGGCTCCAGCGAGTAAGGCGTGGTGTTGGCCGCGATCCTGGCGATGGTCCCGTCCTGGCGGATGAAGATGATGTCGAGCGGGATGATCGTATTCTTCATCCAGAAGCTCGCCGGCTGCGGCGGATCGTAGGGGAAGATCATGCCGGCATCGGGCGCCAGGGACTGGCGGTGCATCAGCCCCTGCTCCTGCTGGGCGGGGGTGCGGGCGACCTCAACCGTGAAACGATGTTCGCCGCCGCGTGTGCGGATGGTCAGCGGCACCTGCTCCAGCCCCGCCGGTGACTGCTGAAGATTGGCCGGAGCGCCGCCGTTCTGCGCGGAACAGGCGGCGGTGGCGCCCCCGAGCAGCAGCAGCGACGCGACACCGGCGATCAGGGCCGAAGCCGAAGCTCTACAGCGGTCAGCCCCTTGCCGCTGCGGGCGATGCGCGCCTCCAGCATGGTACCCGGCTGGAGCTCGCCGAGCCCCGCCTGCCGCACTGTCTCCATGTGGACGAACACGTCCTCGCCGTCCGCCGCCCCGGCCCGCACCAGGAAGCCATAGCCCTTCACGCGATTGAACCATTTGACCTCCACGGGCTCGAAGTCGCCAGCCGCCTGCGCAAGCGCCGTGCGGTCGGCTTTCTGGGCAGCCGGCATGACGGCTTTGCCTGGCGCAGGCAAGGCCGAGCTCAGGTCGATGGACAGCACGCGGCGCGCCTGTAGCCCGCGCTCCAGCCGCATCGGCACGCACTCAACGATCGCGCCTTCGGGCACGCTCCGCCGGCCATGCTCGCGAAGCACGCTGAAGTGCAGGAGCACGTCGCCATCGACCTGATCGCTGACGAGGAAACCGAAGCCGCGCGTGGCATCGAACCATTTTACCCGGCCGGTAATCGCCGGAAGCTCCGCCACGGAATCCGGGGGGGTTCCGCCGATGACGTCCGGCGACGAATCCACTTCGGCACTTCTTAGCTGCACGGCCCACCTTAACATGGGTGTCAGTGTCGGCAAACGAACTTAATCTTCCGTCAGACCAGCGACATGGCGCAACGCGCCGCGATCGGGGACGCTGCCAGGCGCAAGATCGACGATTGCCCGCGCCAGTGCGAAGGCGTGGCCCGCACGGACCAGGGCGGCGAGCGCCCGTTCCCTGGCCGGCCCCTGCGCCGGCGCACTGGCGAACGGGCCCAATCGGCGGCGTTCGGCAAAACGCAGAGCGGCGTCCACCGCCTGCCCGGCGGCATGACTTAGCGCCGCGTCGCCGTCCGCCTCTTTGATGCCGGCCGCACGCAGCGAGTCCTGGACCCGCCTTGGCCCAAAACCGCGGGCGCTGAGCGAGCGTGACCTGGCCAGCGCGAAGGTGCGGTCATCGACATAGCCCAGTCGCACGCAACTCTCTGCAAGTGCATCGAGATCAGGCGGATCCGGCCCTTCCCACCCACGCTCGCGCAGCTTCCGGCCTAGGTAGGCGCGCAACTTGGCGCGAGTGGTTGCGAACCGGCCGACATAGCCGAGCGCGAGCTCGTGAAGGCGCCCTGCATCGAGCGGTGGGCGCTGTGTTCGGGCGGGGTGGCTACGCATGGCCCTTTTTGTGCCACACTCCCCAACCATCTCAAGGTCTGCCACAATGTGGCTGGTGATAAGCTTTGGGCAAGTGAGGAAGGACGGCGTGCTCGACAGGAATCGCGAGGTCGAGACCACCCTGGCTCCGCCCGGTGCGACACCGACGCTCGACGATCTGCCGCGCCGGCTCGCCGATTTCGGCACGCTCGGGGAGGCGCTCGATTATGCCGCCCGGGGACGCCGCGGCCTGAACTTCCACGACGCTCGCGGGACCCTCAGCCACAGCCTGACCTTTGCCGAGTTGCGCGCTGCCGCTCTTGAGCACGCCCGCCGCTTCATTTCGCTCGGCATCGTCCCCAGCGACCGGGTGGCGCTGATCGCCGAGACCGGCGCCGAGTTCGCCGCCTGCTTCTTCGGCGCCGTTCTTGCCGGGGCATGGCCGGTGCCGCTGCCGCTCCCGACCAGCTTCGGCGGGCGCGAGGCCTATGTCGAACAGCTCAAGGTTATGCTGGCGAGCAGCGATCCGAAGTTGTTTCTTTACCCGGCGGAGCTTGAATCCCTCGCTGCCGATGCCGCTGCCCAGCAAGCTGTCGAGGGGCGCAGCTGGGAAAGCCTTGAGGACGTCGCTCTTGCCGACGGCGAGCTGCCGCACGCGGCAAGCGACGACATCGCCTATCTGCAATATTCGAGCGGCTCGACCCGTTTTCCCCACGGAGTCGCGGTCACCCACCGCGCGCTGCTCGACAATTTGCGCGCCCATGCCGTCGGCCTGCAGGTCGAGGATTCCGACCGGGTGGTGTCCTGGCTGCCCTGGTATCACGACATGGGGCTGGTCGGCTGCTTCCTGTCGCCGATCGCCAACCAGATGTCGGTCGATTATCTCAAGACCGACGATTTCGCCCGTCGCCCGCTCGCGTGGCTCGACCTTGTCACCCGCAATCCGGGCACAACGCTCTCCTACTCCCCGACCTTCGGCTACGACATCTGCGCTCGCCGCATGTCTTCGCAAACTCGCGCCGAGGATCGGTTCGACCTGTCGCGCTGGCGCATTGCCGGCAATGGCGCCGACATGATCCGGCCCGACGTCATGCAGGCGTTCGTGGACGCCTTTGCGGACGCCGGCTTCAAGGCCAGCGCCTTCTGCCCGAGCTACGGCCTTGCCGAAGCGACGCTGGCGGTGTCGCTGATGCCGCCCGGGGAGGGCATCCGGCTCGAGCTGGTCGAGGAAAGCGAGCTCAGCGGCGGCGGCGGCGCCGACCGCGAGCGCCCGCGCCGCTTCCGTGCGATCGTCAACTGCGGCAAGGCCGTCACCGGCATGGAGATCGCGATCCGCGATGGCGACGGGGCGCCGCTCCCCGAGCGCGCGATCGGCAAGGTGTTCGTGCGGGGCACGTCGGTGATGGCCGGATACTTCCGTGACGAGGAATCGACCCGCGCCTGCCTGAGTCCGGACGGCTGGCTCGATACCGGCGACATGGGCTACATGTCCGCCGGCTACATCTTCATCGTCGGCCGCGCCAAGGACATGATCATCATCAACGGCCGCAACCACTGGCCGCAGGACATCGAGTGGGCGGTCGAACAGCTGCCCGGCTTCAAGTCCGGCGATATCGCCGCCTTTGCCATCACCGGCCCGTCGGGCGAGGAGACGCCCGCGGTGCTGGTCCATTGCCGAGTTTCCGACCCTCACGAACGCGGCCGGCTTCGCGACGACATCCGGGAGCGGGTCCGGGCGATCACCGGCATCACCCCGGTCGTTGAGCTGGTGCCGCCGCGAACCCTGCCCCGCACAAGCTCTGGCAAATTGTCGCGGACCAAGGCCCGCAACCTCTATTTGTCGGGCGAGATCCAGCCCTACGACATCGCCGCCTAGCCAAGCTTTCGCGCCCTGACGGCGCATTTGCGCAGCGAGCTGGCACTGCGAACCCGGGAGGGCGCTGCCGCGTTGAGAGGGCGGAGGTTCCCTATGCGCGTTCGATTGAAACCTATCACCGACCAGACCATCGTCATCACCGGCGGCTCGAGCGGCATTGGCCTCGCCACGGCCAGGGCGGCCGTCCGGAAGGGTGCGGCCGTGGTGCTTGCCGCGCGCAACGGAACGGCTCTCGACGTCATCGCGGAGGAGCTGCGCAGCAGCGGCGGGCGCGTCGCCACCTGCGCCGTCGACATCACGCAGGAAGATGCGGCCGAGCAGATCGCGGGGGTCGCACGCAAGAGCTTCGGCGGCTTCGACAGCTGGGTCAATGCGGCCGCGGTGACCTCATACGGCAGCCTTGAACAGCTCGGCATGGGCGAGCACCGCCGGGTGTTCGATGTCGATTATTTCGCCATGCTCCAGGCCAACCTCGTCGCTTTGGATCATCTCCGTCACCGGGGCGGTGGTGCGATCATCAATATCGGCTCGGTCCTGTCCGACCGGGCAGCGATCAAGCAGCCCGCTTATTGCGCCGCCAAGGCCGCCGTCCGCTCGCTGACCGACAGCCTGCGCATGGACATCGAGCGCCAGGGGCTGCCGATCTCGGTCACTTTGATCAAGCCGACAGGCATCCACACGCCCTTCGCCGAGCACGCCCGAAACCACATGGAGGAGCCACCGCGGATCCCCCAGATCATGTATGATCCGGACCTGGTGGCTGATGCCATCCTGTTCGCCGCCGAGCACCCGCGGCGCCAGATCTACGTTGGCGGCGCCGGCATCACCCAGACATTGCTGGCGCAGCTGTTCCCACGCCTCACCGACCGGATCATGGAACTGGCTTTGGTCCGGGCGCAGCAGTCCCCGTCCGAGCCGGGCGATCCGGCGATGCGCGACAATCTGTTCGAACCGCGCAAGGACGGGCTCGAGGAAGGCACCCAGGACTTCGCGGTCAAGCGCTGGAGCCTGTCGCTGCAGGCGCAGAAGCACCCGCTTGCCGCCACGGCCATCGGGGCGGCGGCTGTGCTGGCGATCGGCGCTGCCCTCGGCAACCGGGCGGCGCCGGGACGGCGCGAGGCTGCCGACTGAGACCACGCCCTTGCGAAGGGCGGCGTGCGGGGCTACCTCGCCCACGGCCTAGGGGTATAGCTCAGTTGGTAGAGCATCGGTCTCCAAAACCGAGGGTCGTGGGTTCGAGTCCCTCTGCCCCTGCCACGGCGCAAGCGTGCAGCCAGGCGAGCCTCGACCTCACGGGATTTACTCCCGTGGCGCCCTGAGTTAAGGCGCGGGTTCGAAGGTCCGCGCCCCTGTGCCGCGGACCCTTTTTCTATCTACGAGCATGAGAACGACGAGACGTGGCCAAGACCTCCCCCGGTGAATTCATCCGTCAGGTGCGCGTCGAGACCGCGAAGGTGGTCTGGCCGAGCCGCAAGGAGACGATGACGACCGCGATCATGGTGCTGATCATGACCACCATCCTCGCCATCTTCTTCTTCGGCGTGGACGGCTTCTTCGCCGCCATCGTCAAGTTCCTGCTCGATCTCCTCGGCTAAGGTTACCCAATGTCCCGCTGGTACATCATCCACGCTTATTCCGGGTTCGAGAACAAGGTTCGCGAGTCGATCCAGAGCGAGGCCAAGCGCCTCGGGCTCGAGCAGTTGGTGGAATCGGTCGAGGTCCCGACCGAGAAGGTCACCGAGATTCGCCGCGGCAAGAAGGTCACCAGCGACCGCAAGTTCTTCCCGGGCTACGTCCTCGCCAAGCTGAACATGAACGACGACGTCTATCACCTGGTCAAGAACACGCCCAAGGTGACCGGCTTCCTCGGGCCGAACGGCAAGCCGCAGGCAATCAGCGAGAGCGAGGCCGCCCGCATCCTCTCGACCAAGGAAGAGGCCGCCGCGGCCGCGCCCAAGCAGAAGATCAACGTCGACTATGAGATCGGCGATGCGGTGAAGGTGCTCGACGGCCCGTTCGCGACGTTCAACGGCGTCGTCGAGGAGCTCGATTTCGACCGCGGCCGCGTCAAGGTATCGGTGTCGATCTTCGGCCGCGCCACTCCCGTCGAGCTCGAGTTCGAGCAGGTCGAGCGGGTCAAGTAAGCCGCTGCCCGCCACGGGCAAGCAACACCGAACAAGTCAGCCGTCCTCGCTCCCGGCGCGCCGGGCGCTGGCGCGCGTGCGACGGGTGCTTGCAGCTTCGCCGCCCGCCATTCGTTTTGCCTCCGTGACCTCTTTGTAGGCCCTCAACCTTGAAGGAGACCCGGCAATGGCAAATCACGGCTATCTCGGTGAAGGCTTTGGCAGGAGCGTCGACGACGATCGCGTTCGAGGCCGGGCGGACGAGCGGCAGCGCCAAGGCGACCGCGAAGGCTCTCGCGAATGGTTTGGCGGACGCGAGCGCAGCTGGGACCCGGCCCGCGAGGGGTGGGGCGGCGACCCCGGCGGGCGCCGGCGCGAAAGCGGATCGGATTTCTCGCGCGGGCGTGGCGAATGGGCGGACGAGAACCGCGACCGCGGCATGTTCGACCGGGTGCGCGAGACGGCGCGCTCGTGGATGCGCGACGATGACGAGGACGACCGCTGGCGGGGCGGCGGCAGCGACTGGCGCATGAGCCACTATGGCCGCGAGCATGGCACCGGCGGCTTCCAGGGCGACTATGGCGGCGGCCGCAACGAAGGCGGCTTCGGCGGGCGCGGCGACTGGCAAGGCGGGCGGCAGAACATGAGCCCAAGCGGCCGCGCGCAGCGCAGCGAGGACAGCTTCGGCTACAACGACCTCGGGGGCACCACCGGCGGATTTGGCAATCAGACCTTCGGCAGCACCCCGCATGACCATTACCTCAGGTGGCGCGAGCGCCAGATCGCCGAGCTCGACCGTGACTATCAGGACTATTGCCGCGAGCGCGAGCAGAGCTTCCACCAGGACTTCGACAGCTGGCGCCAGAGCCGCCAGGGCAGGCAGCAGCAGCAGCAGCAGGACCCGATGAGGAGTCGCCAGCAGGGCGCCGACACGCAGGCGATCGGCCAGGCCGGCAGCACCAGCAGCGTCGGAACTTCGCCGCCGCAGGAGCCGCTCGAGCTCACCGACGAGAGCAGCGCCGCGACCCTGGGCGCCGCCGAGACCCCGCGCGGCGGACCGTCCCGCGGCTAGGCGGACGCGGGTGGGGCGGGGAAGCCCGCTCCGCCCGTCACGGCAGCCCGGACAGCCGGAGCAGCATGCCGGCCGCGCCTGCCGCCGCGAGCACTGCGGGAACGCTCCAGCGCAGGCCCAATAATGCGACAGCAGCCAAGCCGGCGAGCGCCACGGCATCTGGCCGCACGCTGGCGAGCACCGGAAGCTCGGCCCTCAGGCCGCCCCATGCGGCCGGCCTCACCTCTGAGAACAAAGTGTGCGCCGCGAACCACAGCATCAACTCCAGGATCACGCCGACCACCGCCGCGGTGACCGCCGCGAGCGCCGACGTCAGCGCGCGGCTGGCGCGCAGCCGCTCGGCGAACGGAGCGCCGAGGAAGATCCACAGGAAGCATGGCACGAAGGTCACCCAGATGGTGAGCAGGGCGCCGAGTGTCGCAGCGAGCAGCGGGTCGAGACCGCCAGGTGCACGGAACGCGGCGAGGAATCCGACGAACTGCACGGCCATGATCAGCGGCCCGGGAGTCGCTTCGGCCATTGCCAGCGCGTCCACCATTTCGCCGGGCCGCAGCAAGCCAAAGGTGCCGACCGATGCGTCAGCGACGTAAGTGAGCACCGCATAAGCTCCGCCGAAGGTGACGAGAGCGGCCTGGCTGAAGAACAGGGAAAGTCGGGTGAAGACCGCGTCGGGGCCAAGCATGGCGACCAGCACGGCCGAGGGCGCCAGCCACAGCCCCAGGAACACCGCCCCCAGCCGCAGCGACCAGCCGGCGCCGGGCCGCGCGTGCGCCGGCAGTGTCTCGCCAAGCGCGCTCTCCCGGTCTTCCGCTCGGACAGCGTCCGCGGACGCATTGCCGGGCCCTGCGAAACGGCCGGCGAGGCCGATCAGCGCCGCCGCGGCGACCACGGCCGGGAACGGCACGCCGAACAGTGCCGAAGCGATGAACGCGGCCGCCGCGAGCACGAGCATGGCGCGGCTGCGCAACGTCCGGCGGCCGAGCCTCAGCACCGCCTGGGCGACGATCGCCAGCACTGCGCTGGCGATGCCGAAGAACAGGCCCTGGACCAGCGGCACCTGTCCGAACAGCACGTAGACATAGCTCAGGGCGAGGATCGCCAGCGCGCCCGGCAGGATGAACAATGTGCCGGCCACCAGGCCCCCCCAGGTCCGATGCAGCAGCCAGCCAATGTAGGTGGCGAGCTGCTGCGCCTCCGGCCCGGGGAGGAGCATGCAGAAATTGAGCGCATGGAGGAATCGCGCTTCCCCGATCCAGCGTTTCTCTTCGACCAGGATGCGGTGCATCAGGGCAATCTGCCCGGCCGGACCGCCGAAGCTCAGGCAGGCGATCCGGGCCCAGACTTGCGCCGCCTCGCGCAAGCCGATGCCGTGCGGCGCTGCGGCCCCCTCAGGCAGCGCCTTGTCCTCCACTCAGGCCGGGCGCTCGGTTGCGCCCGCCGCCGCTCCGTTGGCCAGCGCGGGATCGGCCTTCTCCCATGACGCCGCCTCCGCAAGCGAAATACCCTCGAGCAGCTCGGAGCTGCGGTCGCGCAAGATGGCGAAGGCGCGGCGGATCGCGCAGGTCGCCTCGTCGTGGCAATCGCCGCACGGCGCATAATAATTGAGGCTCGCGCAGGGCACGAGCGCAATCGGCCCTTCCATTGCGCGCACCACCTCCCCGAAGCTGATTTCCTGCGGCGCGCGGCCGAGGCGGTAGCCGCCGCGCGGGCCGCGCACGCTCTTGACCAGCCCCGCCTTCTTGAGGTCCAGCATGATCAGTTCGAGATATTTGGGCGGCACCCGCTGCGAGCTGGCGATGCTGGCCAGCTGCACGGGCCGGTCGCCTTTTTCCTCCGCGAGGTAGAGCAGCGAGCGCAAGGCATAGCGAGTCTTGTGGGTAAGCATGGCCGAAGCCTAGCGGTGCGCTTGGGTAAGGCGGAAGCGCTAATTGGATGTGGGAGCGCTTCAGGCCGGCTGGAGCAGCGCCATGCCCGCGACAAGCGCCCTGAGCTCGGCGCTTGCATAAGGCTTGTGCAGCAGCCGCGCGCCCGACGGCAGTTCGCTGCTCAAGCCTAAAGTGCTGGAAGCGGTCACCACCAGCTTGAGCGCCGGACGCTCAAGCGCGGCGGAGCGCGCGAGCTCGACGCCGTCGTCAGCCCGGCCAAGGCTGACGTCGGTAACCATCACTTCGATCTCCGGATGCGCGCGAAGCAGCGCCAGCGCCGTCGTCGCGTCGCAGGCGTGCAGGGGTTCGAAGCCCGCTTCCTCGAGAATGTCGGAGGCCACCAGGGCCACGAACGGCTGGTCCTCGACGATCAGTGCAGCGGGCCGACTCGAAGCCATAAGGCGTAACCTGGATTAGGAGCCGCACCTGTTGGCCGAGCGCCGGCGAGTCTGTCAACGCGGTCGAAGGCCGGTACCGGTCAGCCGTCGGATTTCCGCTTCGTCTTGCCCTTCGGCTTGGCCGAACCCTCGTTCCCGAGCGAGTCGAGACTGCGCCGCGCGACATCGAGCGCAAGCTGCCACAGCGCACCGCCCTGCTCGGCCCCCGCCTTGCCAGCCTCGGTGAGTTCCTCCCGCGCCGAGGCTGCCAGTGCGCGCGCCTTTTGCGGGTTCCGCAGCGCCGCCGCCGCCGCGACCAGGGTCGCTGCGACCACCTCCGCCACCGCCGGATTGCTGGCAAGGTCGGCGGCCTTGCGCTTGGCGCTTCGCACCACCTTGGCGACCTTGGGCTCGTCGGCGACGGCAGCGCTCGCGCGCTTGCTCTTCTTGCCCTCGCCGCTTCGCTTGGCCTTCTTGGCCTTTTTGTCGGCGCCGTCGCTTTTCTTCTTGTCCTTCGCCATGCCCGACTCCTCGCCTTACCAGCCGGCCTCAGCGGCGGGCACTTGCAATGAACGCCACTTCAACGTCACAAGTTTCTGTTTCAGTTATGAGACAGGATCAACCCCGGCGGCTAAGGACCCGACTGCGGCGCCGCTGCCCCGATGCGAGTATCATGGATAGCTTGACCCCGGCCGATGGCCGTCCCACGCCCGCGACCCCGGCCGATGTTCCGGCGGCGCCACAGCCGCTCTATTTCAATCGCGAGCTGAGCTGGCTGGCGTTCAACCGGCGCGTGCTGGAGGAAGCCTGCAACCCTGCCCATCCCTTGCTCGAGCGGCTCCGCTTCCTGTCGATCTCCGCCAGCAACCTCGACGAATTCTTCATGGTTCGGGTCGCCGGGCTGAAGGCGCACCAGACGCTGGGCGTCGAGGAACGCTCGAGTGACGGGCTGACTCCGAGCCAGCAGCTCGCCGCCATCACCGTCGAAGCCGACCGGCTGGTCGCCAGCCAATATGAGGTGTGGGAGGACCTTCGCAGCGCGCTTGCGGCGTCGAACCTCGAAGTGGTCGGCGAGGCGCCGCTCGACCCGGCCGACGAAGCCTGGCTCGACCAGCATTTTCGCGACCAGATCTTTCCCCTGCTGACGCCGCAGGCGATCGACCCCGCCCATCCCTTCCCGTTCATCCCCAACCGCGGGTTCTCGCTGATCTTCGACCTGAAGCGCGGCAAGACGTCGGTGCTCGAACTGGTGATGCTGCCGGTCGCCATCCCCCGCTTCATCCGGATCCCGGGCGCGAGCTCACGCTTCATCGCGCTCGAGACCCTGATCCGGCGCAAGACCGATTATCTGTTCCCCAGATATGAGGTGCTGAGCGGCGGCGCCTTCCGGGTCATCCGCGACAGCGACATCGAGGTCGAGGAGGAAGCTGAGGATCTGGTTCGCTATTTCCGCACCGCGATCAAGCGCCGGCGCCGCGGCCGCGTGGTGCGGCTGGAGCTCGAGCGCGACATGGCCGAGCCGCTGGTGGAGGTGGTCACCCAAGGCCTCGGAGCGTCGGACGCGATCGTATCGGAGACCCGCGGCTTCCTCGGGATGAGCGATCTTTCCAGCCTGGTCGACGAGGACCGGCCGGAGCTGAAATTCCCTCCCTTCGATCCGCGCTTTCCCGAGCGGATCCGCGAGCATGGCGGCGACTGCTTCGCGGCGATCCGCGCCAAGGACATCCTCGTCCAGCACCCGTACGAAAGCTTCGAGGTGGTGGTCGAATATCTGCAGCAAGCCGCCGCCGACCCCGACGTAGTCGCCATCAAGCAGACGCTGTACCGCGCCGGCAAGCAATCGGCGATCATCCGCGCGCTGATCGATGCTGCCGAGGCCGGCAAGTCGGTGACCGCTGTGGTCGAGCTCAAGGCCCGCTTCGACGAGGAGCAGAACCTGCTCTGGGCAAGCGCGCTGGAACGCGCCGGGGTGCAGGTGGTCTACGGCTTCATCGACTGGAAGACCCATGCCAAGGTCAGCATGGTCGTGCGCCGCGAGGAGAAGGGCTATCGCACCTACTGCCACTTCGGGACGGGCAATTACCACCCGCTGACCGCGCGCATCTACACCGACCTCAGCTATTTCACCGCCGACCAGAAGATCGGCCGCGATGCGGCGAAACTGTTCAACTACATCACTGGCTACCTCGAGCCGCGGAACCTCAAGCAGCTGGTGATGTCGCCGATCCAGATGCGCGCCGAGCTGATCCGGCTGATCGACGTGGAAAAGACGGCAGCGCGCGAAGGTCGACCGTCGGGCATCTGGGCGAAGATGAACTCGCTGGTCGACCCCGCGATCATCGACAAATTATACGAGGCGAGCGCCGCGGGCGTGCCGATCGACCTGGTGGTGCGCGGCATCTGCTGCCTGCGCCCCGGAGTTCCCGGCCTGTCCGAAAGCATCCACGTCAAGTCGATCGTCGGGAGGTTCCTGGAACATGGACGGCTGTGGTGCTTTGCCAACGGCCATGAGCTGCCGCACGCCGACGCCAAAGTGTACATCAGCTCGGCCGACTGGATGCCGCGCAATTTCGACCGCCGCATCGAATATATGCTGCCGATCGCCAATCCCACCGTCCACGCGCAGCTGCTCGAGCAGGTGATGGTCGCCAACCTCATCGACAATCAGCAGAGCTGGCGCCTGCGGCCCGACGGCAGCTATGAGCGGCTGCACGCGCGGCAGGAGGAAGCCTTCAACCTGCACACCTATTTCATGACCAACACTTCGCTCTCCGGTCGCGGTCAGGCGCTGAAGAAGGGCCGCAAGGTGCCCAAGCTCCGCTTCCATCGCGGACGGTGAGGGCAGCGTGGCCGTGCCCAGCCGCGCCCCGGCCGCTATCATCGACATCGGCTCCAATTCGGTTCGGCTGGTGGTCTACGCAAGCCGCGGCCGCGTCCCCGTGCCGATCTTCAACGAGAAGGTGCTCGCCGGGCTGGGCGCCGGCCTCAAGGAAACGGGCGCGCTCGGCGATGAAGCTCAGCATCTCGCGCTCGAGGCCCTCGCCCGCTTCCGGCTGCTGATCAGGCACATGGGCGTGCACTCGACGCGGGTCGTCGCGACTGCCGCCGTGCGCGATGCGAGCAACGGCCCCGCGTTCGTGCGTGCCATCGCCAAGGCGGGCTTCGCCTGCGAGGTGCTCAGCGCCGAGGACGAGGCCCGGCTTGCCGGCGAGGGCGTGCTGTCCGCCTTCCCGCAAGCCGACGGCATCGTCGGCGACCTCGGCGGCGGCAGCCTCGAGCTGGTCGAACTGCGAAGCGGAGCCGTCGGGCGCGGCATTTCGCTGCCGCTCGGCGTGCTGCGCATCAAGGCCAGCGAGAATGGCGAGAAACGCGCCCTTGCGGCCCTGCGCAGCGCTCTGGAGGAAAGCGGCCTCGGGCGGCGTGGCCGCGGGCGCCCATTCTACATGGTCGGCGGATCGTGGCGCGCGCTGGCCCGTATCGACATGATCGCCAGCCATTATCCGCTGCCGATCACCCACAATTACCAGCTGGCGCCAAAAAGGGTTGCCGACCTGCGCAAGGGGCTTGGCTCCGCCGACCCTCGCTGGAGCCGGGCAATCGCTCCGGCCCGGCTGGCCACGTCACCGCAGGCAGCGATGCTGCTCGCCCTGATCGCTCGCGAGCTTGAGCCCAGCGAGCTGATCGTCTCCAGCTTCGGCATCCGCGAGGGCCTGCTCTACGATGATCTCGAGCCGGGGACCCGCGAGCTGGACCCGCTGATCGAGGCCGCCCGGGACGCCGGCGGCGCCGAGCGCCGCTTTGGCGAACATGGCGACGTTCTCGACGCCTGGATCGCCGATGCCTTCGACGATGCGCCGGCGATGCGGCGGCTGCGGCTCGCCGCCTGCCTGCTCGCCGACGTTGCCTGGCAGGCAAACGCCGACTTCCGCGCCGATCGCGGTGTCGAGATGGCCATGCACGGAAATTGGGTCGGCGTCGACGCTGCCGGCAGGGTGGCCATCGCACAGGCGCTCTCCTCCAACTTCGGGCGCGACAGATTGCCCGATCCCGCGCTGGAACGGCTGTGTCCGCCCGATGTGCTGGAGCGGGCGCGCTCATGGGGCCTAGCCATCAGGCTGGCGCAGCGGCTGTGCGGGGGCGTCGGCCGGGCACTGGGCGGGACCGGGCTCAGGCTCGAGCGCCGGACCATTTGGCTCGAGGCCAACGCCAAGCAGGGCCCGCTGATTGGCGATGCCGTGCGCCGCCGGCTCGAGCGCCTCGCCCAGGCGCTCGGGAAGGAGGCTGGGGTGCGGCTGACCTGAACGGGGGCGCCGGCCGTCTGGGAGGGCATGAACGGCCGACGCCGCAGTACAGATGGGCCGCCCCGCAAGCGACTTCCATACCCGCTTTGGAAGGTATCCGGCGCCTACAGCCCCGCTTCGACGGCGATCCGGATTGCTTCGGCGCTGGTGCCGACGCCGAGCCGCTCCAGCAGCAGCGCGCGGTGCATCTTGACCGTCTTCTCGCTGATTCCGAGCTGGTAGGCGATCTGCTTGTTGAGAAGTCCGCGCGCGATCAGCTCCAGCACTTCGCGCTGTCGCTTTGGGAGCGCGGCCACCGCTGCTTCGGCCTTCGCCCTGCGGGTGGCAAACAGCAACGGGGCGTCCGATCCCAGATCGACCTGCGAGCCATAGAAATAGGCGAGTTCGCCCTCCTCGTCGAACAACGGCGTGACCATGACGCCATTGCGAAACGGGGTGCCGTCGCGACGATAGTTGAGGATATCGACGAGCACGGGTCGGCGCGTGCGAATGGCGCCGCGGATCTGTTGGCTGAGCCAAGCCTCGGTCGCCTCTCCAGCGAGGAAGCGGCAGTTGCGACCGACGATCTCTCCTTCCGCATAGCCGGTGAGGCTGCAGAAGGCGGGATTGGCGATCTCGATCGGATTGTCCTCCCGGCGAGGGTTGGTGATCACGCCTGCGATCGGGCTTGCGCCGATCGTCTCGAGCAGTGCCTGATGGCCGTGAACCGATGCCACAGTCCCTCTCCCTCTCGCGCAGCCGCTAGCATGGACCTCTCGCCAAGCCCAATCGTTGCGTCGCCCCTGATGTAAGTAACTGCGCCGGCGCCGCAAACCGATCAGGGGCAGCACCCGGCGATTCGCAAGCGAGGACAACGAGCGGCCGATGTTCAGCAGCTTCTTCATGGCGGGCTTCGAATGCTCGACGCAACGGCGCGGCGACGGCGTCCGCCTCGACCTCGTCCGCTCTACGGGCCATCAGGGCTGCGTGCTCGAAGACTATCGCGCCTGCGCTCGGCTCGGTCTGACCACAGTGCGCGACGGCTTGCGCTGGCACCTGATCGAGGAACGCGCGGGCCATTTCGACTGGTCGAGCTGGGAGCCGATGCTTGAGGCCGCGGCGGAGGCGGGGGTCGAGGTGATCTGGGACATTTGCCATTACGGCTATCCCGATCATCTCGAGCTCGGCAGCGACGGCTTCGCCGCCGCTTACGCGCGCTTTGCCGCAGCCGCGGTGCGGCGGCACCGGGCGGTCACTGGACGGCCGGCCCTGGTCTGCCCGATCAATGAAATCTCCTTTTTCACCTGGGCCGTGAACACCGGCTACTTTTCCCGGCTGGACCACAATGAACCCGGTTGGCTGAAGCGCCGGCTGGTGACGGTCGCGCTGGCCGGGGTCGCAGCCATGAAGGACGCGGATCCCCAATGCCGCTTTTTCTGGGCGGAGCCGCTGATCCACATTGGCGCCCGCAGCAGCGAGCCAGAAGACATTGCCCGCGCCGAGTCGCTCCGGCTCGGCCAGTTCGAGGCCTGTGACATGCTGCTGGGGCTGGCGGCGCCGGAGCTTGGCGGCGGCAGCCACGCCGCCGACTGCATCGGAGTCAATTTCTACCCGGACAACCAGTGGGTCAGCGGCGGCTCGACCATACCCATGGGTCATCATGACTACCGGCCACTCGCCGACATGCTGCTCGAAGCGCACGAGCGCTTCGGAAAGCCGTTGTTCGTCGCGGAAACGGGTGCGGAGCGATCGGCGCGGCCGGCCTGGTTCCACTATGTGTGCAGCGAAGTGCGAGAGGCCCAGCGGCGGGGCGTGCCGATCGAGGGCATCTGCATCTATCCGGTGACGAGCTTCCCCGGCTGGGACGACAGCCGCCACGCCGAGGTCGGCCTGTTCTCCACGCCGCACTCCGACGGCACGCGGCGGATCGATGAACCTCTGGCGGCGGAACTCAAGCGGCAGCAGGCGCTATTCGCCAGCGCCGGTCAGGCGGGCGTGCTGCGGGCCAGATCCGCGTAGTTCTGGGCAAGTTGCTGGTGAATGCGGCGCGCGGCCTCGCTGCTCGCTTTTTTCGCGGCCGCACGTTCCCTTGCCTCGCGGCGGCGGAAATAATCCCGGTCATCGACGTGCAGCATGACTCCCCTCCCACGCGAAGCGCTACCGAGGCCTGCACATAGCTCGTGACCGTGCAGCGAGCTATAACCTCCATCAATCTCCGGCGCTAAGTGGCTCAGAATGGACCGAACTTTACCGCGCCGGTCGCCAACAGCACGATTGCGAGCAATAGCGCGGCGACGACGAGGCCACCCCACAGCTTGGTCTTGGGCGTGTCGCTACGGTCGCCCCGTTCCCGATCCATGGCGATCTCCCTAGCGGCGACCGCCATGGCCGGCGTTCTGGTTGCCGGTGCGGCTGTCGCTATTGTCGCTATTGTCCTGCTTCTTGTTGCCGCCGACGTCGTGCTTGCGGCTCTGGTCGAAATCGCCCTTCTTCTTGTGATCGGTCACTTCCGGCCTCCATTTCGTTTGTCCGCTGCCAACGCCGCAGCGCCGCCGCGGTTCAGTGCCCAATGCGCGGCAACCTTCCGGGGCTCGGCGGGTTCGGCCCCTCAGGACCCCACGGACAAGAGGAGCATCGGGCATGATCACCCGTACCGCCACGGCGCGCTACGAAGGCATGGGCAAGACCGGCAAGGGCTGGGTCTCCACTCAATCGGGCGTGCTGTCGGAACAGCGCTATGGCTTCAACACGCGCTTCGAGAACGAGCCTGGCACCAATCCCGAGGAGCTGGTCGCCGCAGCCCACGCCGGCTGCTTCACTATGGCCTTGTCGTTCGCGCTGGCCAAGGAGGGAATCGAGGAAGGCTCGCTGGAGACCACCGCTCGGGTCAAGCTCGAGCAGGACGGCGAGGGCTTTCGGGTCAGTCGCTCGGACCTGGAGCTCAAAGCGACGGTGCCTGGGCTGGATGACGGCCGGCTGCGTGAGCTTGCCGAAGGCGCGAAGACCAATTGCCCGATCTCCAAGCTGTTCAACGCCGAGATGAACCTGGAGGTGACCACCGCCGCCGACGCCTGAACCACCGGCGCCGGCTCGCAAGCTGCGTCTTCTCCACGCGGGGCAACGTATCTCCTGCACAGGCTCGTTGAGCCTGCAAAGGAGAATCCTAAATGCGTCATCTCAATTTCCGCGCCGCCATGCTGGCAGCTGCGACCATCACGCTGGCAGGCGCCAGCCCCGCCTCGGCCAGGAACCCAATGGTCGGCGGTGCGCCCATGTTCGCCAGCAAGACCATCGTCCAGAACGCCCTTCAGTCGAAGGATCACACGACGCTGGTGGCCGCAGTCAAGGCCGCAGGCCTGGTCGACACTTTGTCCAGCAAGGGACCATTCACCGTGTTCGCGCCGACCAACGCGGCGTTCGCCAAGCTTCCCGCAGGAACGGTCGACACGCTCGTGCAGCCGGCCAACAAGGACGCGCTGACCCAGATCCTCACCTACCACGTCGTCCCTGGCCGCCTCACGTCCGGGGCGATCGCCGCCAGGATCAAGGCCGGGCGCGGCAAGGCGATGCTGACGACCGTCGAGGGTACCCGGCTGACAGCCCGGATGCAGGGCCGCAACCTGGTGCTCACCGATGCCAAGGGCGGACGGTCGCGCGTGACCATCGGCAACGTCATGCAGTCCAACGGCGTCATCCACGTGGTCGACACGGTGCTGATGCCGAAATAGGCGGGTGGCGGCGCGGGGCCTTCCCGTGCCGCCTACTTGCGTCTCTTGGACTTGAAATATTCGACCGCGGCCTCGGCCTCGAGCGGCCTGGCGAAAAAATAGCCCTGCCCGCTCGAGCAGCCGAGCGCCGCCAGCGTGGTCGCGAGTTCGACCGTCTCGATGCCTTCGGCGGTGGTCGACATGCCGAGTGCCTCGGCAAGGCTGAGCACGGCGCGAACGATGGCGACGCTGTCGGGATCGACCATCATGCCCGATACGAAGCTGCGGTCGATCTTGAGGACGTCGATCGGCAGTCGCTGGAGGTAGGCGAGGCTCGAATAGCCGGTGCCGAAATCATCCATGGCGACGGTGGCGTCGAGGCTTTTCAGGGTTTCGAACACCCGGACGGCGCGCGCCGGATCCTGGACGATCGAGCTTTCGGTCAGCTCCAGGGTCAGTCGGTCGCCGGTCAGCCCGCTGGAGCGCAGGGCGCTGGTAACGACATCGGCGATGTTGTCCCGTGCGACCTGGATGGCGCTCAGGTTGACGCCCACGTAGAGCGGAAGCTTCTCGCCTGCGGCGCGGTCCCATTCGGCGAGGGTGCGGGCGGCGCGGTCCATCGCCCAGCGGCCGAGCTGCAGGATGAGGCCGCTCTCCTCCGCGACCGGGATGAACTCGCTCGGGCTGATCTCGCCCCGGTCCTCGTGGCTCCAGCGTGCCAGCGCCTCGAAACCCGCGACCTGACCCGACTTGAGGTCGATCAAAGGCTGGTAGAACAGATCGAGCTGATCCTTGTCGAGCGCCCGGCGAAGCTCGGTCTCGATCGAGAAGCGGCGGCGCGCGGCGCTCGCTTCCTTGGGTTCGTAAACGTGGGGGCAACCGGCCTGCTTGGCCTGCTTGACCGCGAACTGGGCGTTGCGGAACAACTCCTCCGGGTCCTGCCTGGCCTGCATCAGGGCAATGCCGATCGCGCAGTCGACGCGGATCTCGAGGTCGGAGATCTTGAAGGGCGCGGACATCACCTCCTGGATGCGCTCGGCAGCCCTGAGGGCCTCGTCGACCCCGCGCCGCAGTGAAACAAGCACTCCGAACTCGTTGCCGCCGGTGCGCGCAAGCACGTCCCCGCCGCGCAACGCCAGGATCAGGCGGCGCGCGAAAGTGATCAGCAGCTCGTCGCCGGCAAGGCTGCCCATGCTCTCGTTGATGCGGCTGAAGCGCAGCATGTCGACGATCAGCACCGC